>NC_016935.1:557500-695000 GCF_000250655.1 Paenibacillus mucilaginosus 3016 | reverse complement strand
CACGCCTATTATAAAAAGGCGCTCAAGCTTACCGTCACGGCGGCTTTCGTGTTCTCGCTGGCAACCGCGGCAATCGGCGACTTATCAGGGAAATTCCTGGCCAAGTACCAGCCGGAGAAACTTGCGGCGGCCGAATGGCATTTTGAAACGGAACGGGAGGCCCCTCTCGTTCTTGGAGGCGTACTCGGTCAAAATAACGAGATCAAATATAGAATCTCGATCCCCTACGGCTTAAGCATTCTAGCTCACGGAACACCTGACGGAGAGGTCATCGGACTGAACGAATTCCCTGAGGACGAGAGGCCGCCGCTGTACATCCATTACCTGTTTAACCTAAAGGTGGCGTTCGGGATGTACTTGGCCCTGGTCGGCTTCTTGTATCTTCTTCGCAGCAGGAAGCACCGCGGCCGGGAACTCGTCCCGAAGTGGCTCCTCGCAGCCATTGTCGCGGCCGGACCGCTTGCGATGATTACCATCGAGCTCGGTTGGTTCTTCGCTGAAGTAGGCCGGCAGCCGTGGATTCTCAGGGGGTATATGAAGGTGGCCGATGCGGCCACAACTTCCTCCCATGTGGATACCATGCTGCTGCTGTTCTGCCTGCTGTATCTGGTGCTCGGAGTAACGGTGGTGCGCGTACTCAGCAAGCTTTTCCGCAACTATGATGTCATCCAGGAAATGATCTCGCTCGGGATCGAAAAAGGAGGGCGGCGTTCATGACTTACGAGCTCCTTGGGATCATGGTGTTGTGGACCTTCCTGTACGGCTACCTCATCGTAGCTTCGGTCGATTTCGGTGCCGGATTCTTCAGCTATTACAGTGTGCTCACCGGCCAAAAGAATAAAATCCACAAAATTATACAGCGGTATCTCTCTCCCGTATGGGAAGTGACGAATGTGTTCCTGATTTTTTTCGTCGTCGGGATTGTGGGGTTCTTCCCGGAGACAGCTTACTATTATGGTACGGCTCTGCTCATTCCGGGCAGTGTCGCCATTATTCTGCTCGCCATCCGCGGCTCTTATTACGCTTTCTCGACCTATGGCAGCAAGGAAAACCGGGGCTACATGCTGCTGTATGGAGCCACGGGCCTGCTCATTCCCGCTTCGCTCTCTACGGTGCTCACCATCTCGGAAGGCGGGTATATTGAGGAGCGAAACAGTCAGGTGCTATTCCTATGGAACCGGCTGCTCGCCAGCCCCTACTCCTGGAGTGTCGTGCTGCTTGCCGTAGTCTCGGTGCTCTATATCTCGGCCATGTTCCTTACCTACTATGCAGCCAGAGCCAAAGATGAGACGGCGCTCGAGGTCGTCCGGGGCTATGCGCTCTTTTGGAGCGCTCCGACGATCCTAAGCTCATTCCTGGTGTTTCTGGGTATCCGGACCCAGAACCCGCAGCACTTCCTGGGAATGCTCGAGCTGTACTGGATGTTCGCCGCCTCGTTTCTCTGTTTCCTGGTGGCGGTCTATTGCGTGTGGAAACGGCGACGTTACGGCACGGCCTTCCTGTTCGTGATGCTGCAGTTCGCCTTTGCCTTCTATGGTTATGGCGCCGCCCATCTGCCTTATGTCCTCTACCCTTATATCAACATCTACGAGGGCTTCACGAATGAAACGATGGCGGGGGCACTGATTGCCGCGTTTATCGCAGGTTTATTCGTACTCATACCGTCGCTGTGGCTGCTGATGCGGCTGTTCCTGTTCGATGCCAATTATGTGCAGGGCACCGGCGCCCCCAAGAAAGGATGACGACCATGGACGAATTTCTTATCTTCTATGCTCCCCCTCTTGTCGTTGCCGCCTCCCTGGTCTTCTTGTTCTTGTGGAACGGCCGGAACAAGGAAGACGACGAGCCACAAGAGCTGTGACCCTCCCCTGCAGCAGGGTGAAAAGGAAAAACCCCCATGCTCCACGGAACCATCCGATGGAGAACATGGGGGTTTGCTGTTACTTTAGAGCGCTGCTTACCAGAACCAGCCGCCGCCATAAGGGCCGTAGCCGTATGCACCGGGATACCCGCCGCCGTAGCCGTATGGACCATAAGCATAGGGGGCCGTACCGATTGCCAGCAAATCAAACAGGACCAAGGGAATGATCGCCGATGTCTTTACCTGCTTGCCCTTACGCGGGGAGAGGAAAATTTGGGTGCCGCTGACACGCACCAGTTTGCCGCGGACCACTGTACCGTCTTTACGCACGGCAACGATCTCCTTGCCGATCAGCTTGGCAGCATCTTGCTTACGGACCGCTTTGTGCATCCTGCACACCTCCAAGAGATTTAGGTACAGCAAGCCGGACCCTGCTGTCTGTTACCCTACATCCTATGGTAGGCGGGGAAGCTCTGCCTGTACCTTTGTCCGTAATGCGTCAAGTTGTGCCGCTGTCTCACTCGCAAGTTCCTGAGCTTAGCGGCGAAGCTTGCCGAGCTCTGTCGTAATCGCTTCGATCTCCGAGATGCTGAACTGGCTCTTGCCGGCTACCATCTCGTAGATGTCACGAAGATCTTCATACTGCGAGTCATTGAGCTGAGACGCTTTGAGGGCGGCGCCGGAAGCCATCCGCAGCTTCTTCTTGATCTCCTCAATCATAAATTCCGTATTCTCAAGGGTATTCACTGCCAGGTTCACGTGGTTCTTCATCCTTTCGGTCGGGCAATATGAGCTGCTTATTCCTATTGTACCATGTTTTGTAGGAGGGTGCTCCGTGTAATATAATGAGAGCACGGCCACCATCCCGTATCCAACCCGTATCCAACCCAACAAGGAGGTTCCCCTATGATACATACGCTGCAGTTCCAGACCCGTGAACGCGATTCCATGATTGATATTACCCGTGAAGTGCACGACCTGCTCAAAAAAGTTCAGATCGAGGATGGCCTTGCTGTTGTGTATTGCCCGCACACGACCGCCGGCATCACCATCCAGGAGAATGCCGACCCGGACGTACGCCATGACGTGCTGATGCGTCTGGATGAGGTGTACCCATGGGAGCATCCCAAATACCGGCATGCGGAAGGGAATACAGCTTCCCACCTGAAGGCGATGACCGTCGGCTCTTCCCAGACCGTCCTTATCGCGGGCTCCCGTCTGGTCCTTGGTAGATGGCAGGGTATCTATCTGTGCGAATTCGATGGACCGCGGGAACGAAATGTCATGGTAAAGTTTGTACGCGGTTAAGCTTTACCGTATTAAAGTCAGGGGCTGCAAAGAATCTTAGGATGCAGATTTCGGCAGGATGCTATCCTTGCAGCCCCTCGCACAAATATTGGACATGTTGTTCGGCCAGCCGCTTGACGTCGGCATACGTTTGATTGAAGTGGATGTTATAAGAGATAAAACCGTGCAGAGACATGAACAGGCTCCAAGGCAGGCTGTACATTTTCTTCTCGCCGCCCTCCTGCTTGGCTACTACCGACCGTACCACCGTAGCGAAGAGTTCGAGGCACTGCGCCTGTTCCGTTCTGGAATACCGCTGCAGCTCCGGATCCTTGATCATGAACATGATCTCATAGTGGTTCGGATTCTCCAGCCCGAACTTGATGAACTCGAGCATCAGCTTCTCCAGCTGCGCCATATCGCCGAGCCGTGTCCGCCTGATCATCTCCTTCTGGCGCTCAAGCAGCATTTGAAAGTCCTCGACCACCAGGGCGTAGAACAGCTCCGCCTTCTCCCTGAAATGGTAATATAACGCCCCATGACTGTACCCCATCGACTTGGCGATGCTTCGCATCGTTAAAGCATAATAGCCGTGTTGTACGAACAGATGCCGCGCTTCCTCCAAAATCCGCTCACGGCTCAGCTCCTGTGCTACCGCTTTTCTTGCCACATCCTCACTCCTCCTGCTGCGTAATCCAAAGCATCTATTACATGAAGCCGCCGAGGCTTCCCTCAGGAAAGCTCGGCATGCTCTACGTATCGGGATTCACCCTGCAAAATTACACCTTGACCCTGGGTCAAATCAGTCATCCAAGCGATGAAGGCATCGGCTTCCGTCTCCTTCGGCAAACAAAGCAGCGTCACTTTGTCCGCGAATGCGGTCTCCCCCAGGAGCGTCCCCCGGCCGCGCAGCTCATTCTCCACCTTGCCGAGCCATGTGTAGTCGATCTCCACCCGAATCTCCCGGTGAAGCACCTGGTACACCTGCTCCGCCGCGGCAAGCCCTGCCACTGCCCCGTCCGTATAAGCCCGGATCAGACCGCCGGCTCCAAGCATAATCCCGCCGAAATAGCGGGTGACGACGACGACGACATTCTTGAGTCCCTGGTTCTTGATGATTTCCAGAATCGGTTTGCCTGCTGTCCCGCTCGGTTCACCGTCGTCCGAAGCCTTCTGGATCTCATCCCGCTCCCCGATCATATAGGCGGAGCAGTTATGCGTAGCGTTCCAATGCTCTTTCTTGATTCCTTCGATGAACGCAACCGCTTCCTCTTCGGTCGTTACCGGCTTCGCAAAGCCGATGAAACGGGATTTCTTGATGACGATCTCGGCGGTGCCAAAGGCCCGGACCGTCCGATACTGGGGTAACATGAGGCGCTGCCGCCCTCCTTCAATCCATTGCTGCCTTAGCCGCTGCGCCCCCTTTCAAAAAAAGCAGCCATCCGTGAGGATGAACCGCTTCTTTTGCAGCCGGGGACGGCTTTCTAAAAACTCTTACTTATTCAAACGGGCTTCAAGCTCCGCTTTTTCCTTCTCGTAGCCCGGCTTGCCGAGCAGCGCGAACATGTTCTTCTTATATGCCTCTACACCCGGTTGGTCGAACGGATTGACGCCCAGCAGGTAGCCGCTGATGCCGCAGGCTTTTTCAAAGAAGTAAACCATATAACCGAAGGTGTACGGTGTCATATCCGGCAGGGTCACGATCAGGTTAGGCACGCCGCCGTCCGTGTGGGCGAGCATGGTGCCTTCGAATGCCTTGCGGTTGACGAAGTCCATCGTCTTGCCGCTCAGGAAGTTCAGCCCGTCCAGATCCTGGCTGTCGGTGCCGATCGTGATCTGCTCGTTCACCTGCTCCACTTGAATCACGGTCTCGAACAGGTTGCGGGAGCCTTCCTGGATGAACTGGCCCATGGAGTGCAGGTCGGTGGAGAAGTCAACGGAGGAAGGGTAGATGCCCTTGTTGTCCTTGCCCTCACTCTCGCCGAACAGCTGCTTCCACCACTCCGATACGAAGTGAAGGGACGGCTCGTAGTTCACGAGGATCTCGGTCGACTTGCCTTTGCGGTACAGAGCGTTGCGCACAGCGGCGTATTGGTAAGCTTCGTTCTCCTTCAGGCTCGGATTCGAGTACACTTCACGCGCATCCGCCGCGCCGCGCATCATGGCTTCGATGTCGACGCCGGCCGTTGCGATCGGCAGCAGGCCTACCGCCGTCAGAACGGAGTAGCGTCCGCCTACATCGTCCGGAATCACGAAGGACTCGTACCCTTCCTCGGTCGCCAGCTTCTTCAGCGCGCCCTTCGCCTTGTCGGTCGTTGCGTAGATCCGCTTGCGCGCGCCTTCCTTGCCGTACTTCTTCTCGAGCAGCTCGCGGAAAATACGGAATGCGATGGCCGGCTCGGTCGTCGTACCGGACTTCGAGATCACGTTCACGGAGATATCCTTGCCCTCGAGCAGCTGAAGCAGGTGTGTAACGTAGGTCGACGAGATGTTCTGGCCGACGAAGTATACTTCAGGCGTCTTGCGCTGGCCCTTAGGCAGCAGGTTGTAAAAGCTGTGGGACAGCATCTCGATCGCCGCGCGGGCGCCGAGGTAAGAGCCGCCGATCCCGATGACGACCAGCGCGTCGGAATCCGACTGGATGCGCTGTGCCGCCTGCTGGATGCGGGCAAACTCCTCTTTATCATAATCAGCGGGCAAATCGATCCATCCGAGATAGTCGCTGCCTGCGCCGCTCTTGTTGTGCAGCTGTTCGTGCGCGAGAGCTACGGCCCCCTCCAAGTAATCCACTTCATGCTGCTGGATGAAGCCCAGCGCCTTGCTGTAGTCAAAACGAAGCTTGGCTGTCATGAGTTCTAGTCCTCCTATTTCCGAATAATCCGGATGCGTCTCATTTATGTATCTATAACGTTAGAATACTTGATTTTCCATCCTTTACGCAAGAGAATTCACACGCTGCCCGGCGAAATGCTACAATGGTACCAAGACGCCCGGACCAGCCTCCTCTGATCCGGCCGGCGTTCGGCTACGGAAGACGATCCTAACGAAAGACAGGTGGAATCATGAAAACGATCGGTTTTATTGGCCTTGGCACCATGGGCAACCCTATGGCGGTCAATCTGCTGAAAAAGGGCTTTGAAGTCGTCGCTTACAACCGCACGCCATCCAAAGCGGACAACCTCCTCGAGCTCGGTGCGCGCACCGTATCCACCCCCGCACAGGCTGCGAAGGATGCCGATGTGGTCATCACGATGCTGAGCACGGACGATGTCGTCCTTGAGCACATCCTGGGGGCTGAGGGGATCATCACGGCCCTCCGTCCCGGACAGACGGTCATCGACTGCTCCACGGTCTCTCCCGAGACCAGCAGGCGGATTCACGGCGAGCTGGCCGCCCATGCGGTCGACTTCCTCGATGCCCCGGTCACCGGCAGCAAGCCGGGAGCGGAAAACGGCACGCTGGTGTTCATGATCGGCGGGGAAGAGGAAGCCCTGGAGACGCACCGCGATGTCTTCGAGGCGCTGGGCACACGCATCGTGTATATGGGTCCTTCCGGCTCCGGCTCCCACGCCAAGCTCGCCCACAACACGATGGTCGGCATTAATGCGCTCGGGCTGATGGAGGGACTGTCGCTGGTCACCAAGGCCGGACTCGATCCCGAGCGGTTCCTGAGCATCGTGCTCGCGGGAAGCGCAAACTCCAAGCAGGCCGAGCTGAAGGGCCAGAAGGTCGTAAACCGAGACTTCAGCAACCAGTTCTCCCTCGGCCTGATGCTGAAGGACCTGCTGCTGGCCGGCGATGTCGCGAATGGCTTCCAGCTGCCGTCCCCGATGCTGCGTGCGGCTACGGGCATTTTCCAGATGGGACGGGCCAAGGGGCTCAGCGAGGAGGATCTCTCCTCCGTCATCCAGTGCTACGAGGACTGGATGGGCCTGCAGGTCGGCGTCCGGACCGAGACCCCTGCCGCGAAGCCCGCAGCTGAAGAGAGACGCCGCAGCACCCGCGTACAGCTTCATATCAAGCTGCATCTCTCGGTGTACCAGTGGCAGCAGGAAGGCTCCTTCTCCGGCCAGCTGATCGACGGGACATTGGTCGACCTTTCGGAAAGCGGCCTGCTCATTACTTCGGCTTCCCCGCTTGCCCAGGATATGTTTGTCGTCATCCACTTCCCGCAGGAGGCGGACCTGCCGCCGCTCACCGGCCGCATCATCCGCATTCATGCGGAAGGCGATCACTACAAGTACGGCTGCATGCTCTCCGGCCTGCCTCCTTATGTCCGTCTCAAGCTGGAAGCCTATGTCCGAAGCAAGTCGGAAGCTTCCGCCCCGGCCAAGGGATAGAAGGACCGGGTTACGCATATCCGTATACATTGACTCGACGTATAAAGAAACGGCTGCAGGGTCCACTTTTTGGATCTGCAGCCGTTTTTGTTGTATTACTCGCTGATGTAAGAGCAGCAGTAGTCCGTTACCGTACGGACCTCCAGCTTGAACTTCTCCCCGGCCGGAACCGTGAACTCGCCCTTGCCGCTGATCTGCAGCCATTCGCTGGAGCCGGGCAGCAGGACGCTGAGGTCCCCTGCCAGGATTTCCATGATTTCCTTCACATCCGTGCCGAACTCATACTCCCCCGGCATCATGATGCCGAGCGTCTTCTTCGTGCCGTCGGCAAACAGCACCGTACGGCTGGTCACCTTGCCGTCGAAGTAGACATTCGCTTGTTTTACTACCGTTACATTCTCGAACTGGGACATGGGGAAACAACCGCTCCTCTGATGAAAGTCTCTCAAACCTGATGCTGCAATTACTTCAAGAGCTGCTTCACGCGGGCAACCACGTTCTCAACTGTAAAGCCGTACTCCTTGATGACCACAGGGCCCGGTGCCGAGGCGCCGAACTTGTTGATCCCGAGCACGCCGCCGGCATCGCCGACATAGCGTTCCCAGCCGAAGGAATGGCCCATCTCGATCGCGAGGCGCGCTTTGACGTCAGGCAGAATGACGGAGTCCTTGTACTCCTGCGTCTGCTTGTCGAACAGCTCCCAGCTTGGCATGGAGATGACGCGGACATTCACGCCTTCTTCAGCCAGCGCCTTCTGCGCCGCAACCGCGAGCTGCACTTCCGTACCTGTCGCGATGAGCTGCGCTTGAGGCTTGCCGCCCGGCGCATCCGAAAGCACGTACGCACCACGGTCGACGGCACCCTTCTCCGAGCCTTCCAGCTTCGCAGCCGCTTGACGGGAGAAGATCAGGGCAACCGGACCCACCTTGTTCTGTACGGCATACTTCCAGGCTGCCGCCGTTTCGCTGCCGTCCGCCGGACGGATGATCGTCAGACCCGGAATGACGCGGAGCGCCGCAAGCTGCTCGATCGGCTCGTGCGTCGGTCCGTCTTCGCCGACACCGATGGAGTCATGCGTGAAGACATAGATCGCCGGCACGTTCATAATGGAGGCCAGACGGATAGCCGGACGCAGGTAGTCCGAGAAGACGAAGAAGGTGCCGCAGAATACCTTCAGGCCGCCGTGAAGCAGCATACCGTTCACTGCCGCGCCCATACCGAACTCACGCACGCCGAAGTAGACGTTGCGTCCGCTGTAATCCTTAGGCGTCAGCTGTCCGAGCCCCTTCATGTGCGTCATCGTGGAGGACTCGAGGTCAGCGGAGCCGCCGATGAGCTGAGGCACGGCATTCGCGATCTCATTGAGCACGATACCGGAAGCGGTACGTGTGCCTTTCTCTGCAGGAGCGTCCATGGAAACCTTGGACTCCCAGCCTTCAGGAAGCTCGCCGCTGAGGGCCATTTCGAACTGCTGGGCCAGCTCAGGGAACGCCTTCGCATACTCGGCGAAAGAAGCTTTCCAAGCGTCGTAGACTCCCACGTTCTTGTTCTTGATTTCCTCAAAGTGGGTGCGGACGGCATCCGGTACATAGAAATGCTGCTCGCGGTCCCAGCCGTAAGCGTCCTTCGTCAGGGCCACTTCGTCTACGCCAAGCGGGGAACCGTGTGGACCCACGTGCCCGCCCTTGCCCGCTTTGTTCGGGGAACCGTAACCGATCACAGTCTTGACCTCGATCAGGGTCGGACGGTAGTCGGCCTGCGCTTCCAGCACCGCTTTGTGGATGGCTTCCAGATCGTTGCCGTCCTCTACGCGGAGCACCTGCCAGCCGTACCCTTCAAAGCGCTGAGCCACGTTCTCGGAGAACGAGAGGTTCAGTTCGCCGTCGAGGGAGATATCGTTGGAATCGTACAGGACGATCAGCTTGCCGAGCTTGAGGTGGCCTGCAAGCGAAGCGGATTCGGAGGAGATGCCTTCCATCAGGTCTCCGTCGCCGCAGATCGCATATGTATAGTGGTCTACGATGCGGTAACCTTCCTTGTTGTACACCGCGCCGAGATGCGCCTCGGCGATCGCCATGCCCACGGCCATACCGAAGCCTTGGCCGAGCGGTCCGGTCGTAGCGTCTACGCCTGCCGTGTGGCCCACTTCCGGATGGCCCGGCGTCTTGCTGCCCCATTGGCGGAAGTTCTTCAGCTCTTCCATCGGCAGATCATAACCGGAGAGGTGCAGCAGGGAGTACAGCAGCATGGAGCCGTGGCCGGCGGAGAGCACGAAGCGGTCGCGGTTGATCCAGTTCGGGTCCTGCGGGTTGTGCTTCATGACCTTGGCGAACAGCTCGTACCCCATAGGTGCGGCGCCCATAGGCATGCCGGGATGGCCGGACTTTGCTTTCTCGATCGCGTCGATCGACAAAGTACGGATGGTGTCGATGGAAAGCTGCTCAATCGATTTGTTTGTGACCGTCATTAGTAGTCCTCCACTCTGTTTCTTTTTGACAGCAATGTGCTAAAGGCGTAAAAGGTGTGCAGCATCGAGTCGGAGGTGTCCGGGCCGTTATCGCTCCCGACTCCCCCTTGTTAACGTGTGCACATCACCTTATAAACACTTCATTCTTCCCTTATTGTACCATTGTCCGACGCAGTTTGCCATATCCCGACGTGCGGCGCGAATCCGGACGTTCAACCGCATATAGCAAGCCCTTCTGCAAAAAAAGGTTCAAGAGGCTGCCTCTCGCGCCAGCTCCTCGCCGGGCTCCCCCTTACAGAGGACAGCCGGCTCCAGGCCATCTCCTATTGTGCATTCCTGCCAGCCGCTTTATCCGGTGCTGTCCAGCAAAAAGAGGCGGAGGTGGCCATGGCCTGCCCACCCTTACCGCCTTGTGCATGGTCTTGGCTGAGGACAATCATCAGGCTGTCAGACCGCCTGTTTCTTCTACGAGAAGGTAGATGCTGTCCGTCTCATCGGTTTCCACCTGGAACGTCTTCACACAGCCCTCGTCCGGCGCTTGAACGAGGCCGTCCTTCACATTGATTTTCCAATCATGAAGGGGACAGAACACATGATGGTCGCAGACAATCCCTTCCGACAGCTTCCCGTTCTTGTGCGGACAGCTGTTCTCCACCGCATACAAGGCTCCTGAGGAGAGCTTGAAGACCGCCACCTCCGTCCCCCCTACGCGGACCGTCCGCGAACGGAGCGTAGGGATATCCGATACCTTCCCAACCAAAATGCGTTTCATGGCGCGACCTCCTAATAAAATAGTATCCTGAGGGATCCGCCGCGGGACGGTAGTCCCGCGGGGAAGACAGCTTAGGGTCTCTCTACTGCAGCTGCAGCTTCTGATTCCAGTCCGGCAGCCGCTTCGGCAGCGGCCGATGCGTCCACAGCCAGCGATCCGGGCAGTTCTTCGAAGGTGGCGCGCAGCGAAGGCGTCTCGATAATCTCCTTCCAAGGGTCGGTCATCACCTGCAGCGCCTCGTCGATCCGGGCCACCAGGGCCTGACGCTTCTCCGGCGTGTCCAGCGCGGCACGAACGGTTTCGAGCCCGACCCGCGGCAGCCACTCACTTGTCCGCTCGTTCCATTTGCCGGTCTCCCGGTAGAACTGCAGATAAGCGGCCGCATACTCCATGACTTCTTCTTCCGTCTTCACCTTGCAGAGCAGATCGGTAGCACGAACCTTCACGCCGCCGTTGCCGCCGACATGCAGCTCCCAGCCGCCGTCGATCGCCACGATCCCAAAGTCCTTGATTGTCGCTTCAGCGCAGTTCCGCGGGCAGCCCGATACGGCGATCTTCACCTTGGCCGGCGTATTCAGGCGCTCGAAGCGGCGCTCGATAGCAATCCCCATTCCCATAGCATCCTGGGTGCCGAATCGGCAGAACGTGTTTCCAACGCAGGTCTTTACCGTACGCAGCGCTTTACCGTAACCATAGCCCGACGGCATATCGAGATCCTCCCACACCTTCGGCAGGTCCTCTTTCTTCACCCCGAGCAGGTCAAGCCGCTGTCCTCCGGTGAACTTCACGAGCGGCACCTCGTACTTCTCCGCCACCTCAGCTATCCGTTTGAGCTCTTGAGGAGAGGTCACGCCGCCATAGATCCGCGGGATGACGGAATACGTACCGTCCTTCTGGATGTTCGCATGGTTGCGTTCGTTCACAAAACGCGATTCCCGCTCTTCCTCGTGCTCCACCGGCCAAACCATTCCAAGATAATAGTTGAGCGCAGGGCGGCACTTCGAGCACCCTTCCGTGTTCTCCCAACCCAGCACGTTCATGACTTCTTTGCTGGTGGTCAGATGCATGGAGCGGATCGCTTCCACAACTTCATCACGGCCGAGGGTCGTGCAGCCGCAGATACCCTCTTTGGCGGCTGTTACCCCATCGGCACCGAGCGTGCACTGCAGCACCTCGCCGACCAGCGGCTTGCAGCCGCCGCAGGAACGCGATGCGCCCGTGCAGGCTTTGATCGCGTCTACCGACGTGAGCCCCTGCTCGTTGATGGCTTTGACAATGGCCCCTTTGGACACTCCGTTACAGCCGCAGATGATCTCATCATCCGCCATCGCTGCCACGCCCGAGCCCGCACTCTTCCCTCCGGCGCCGCCGAACCCTTCGCCGAGCACCACTTCTTTCTCGCGGCCGCTGACATCTTCCCCGGTACGGATCAGCTTGAATATACGAGTGCTGTCGCTGGTATCCCCGAACATCACCGCTCCGACCACCTTGCCGTCGCGGATCAGCACCTTTTTGTAGATGCCGTCGAACTCATCAACCACCTTAATCGCGCGAGTCCCGGGCGCTTCTCTGTACTGTCCCGCGGAGAAGACGTCCACACCCGACACCTTGAGCTTCGTGGAAGTAACGGAGCCCTCGTAGCCTGAGACTTCCAGGCCGCACAGCCGCTTCGCCAGCACATCCCCCTGCTCATAGAGCGGAGCGACCAGACCGTAAGCCACGCCCCGGTGCTCGGCGCATTCTCCCACGGCGTAGATGTTCGGCACATTCGTCTCCAGGAAGTCGTTCACCACAATCCCCCGGTTGACCTCAATGCCGTGATCCTTTGCAATAGCCACGTTCGGACGGATCCCCACCGCCATCACAACCAGGTCCGCTTCCACCACGCTGCCGTCTTTGAATTTGACGCCGGTCACCCGGTCTCTCCCGAGAATCTGCTCCGTGTGCTTCTGCAGCAGGAATTTCATCCCCTGGGCTTCGAGTTCCGTGCGAAGCATGGAAGAGGCCGTCTGGTCGAGCTGGCGCTCCATTACATAATCATGGATGTGTACGACCGAGACCTCCATGTTCAAATTCAGCAGCCCCCGGGCCGCCTCCAGCCCGAGAAGCCCTCCGCCGATGACCACGGCCTTCTTATATTTCTTAGCCGATTCCATCATGGTCTCGCAGTCTTTGATATCGCGGAACGCGATGACGCCTTCCTTATCCGCACCCGGCACCGGAAGAATGAAGGCCCGGGAGCCTGTCGCCAGAATCAGCTCGTCGTAAGGAACCGTTACCCCCTTGTCGGAGGTGACCGTGCGCTTCGCCTTGTCAATCTTGGTCACCGTGTGTCCCGCATGGAGAGTGATGCCGTTATCGCGGTACCAGTCCCAGTCGTTCAGCACGATGTCCTTCATACTGGAGTCGCCCGCAAGCACCGACGACAAGAGAATCCGGTTATAGTTCGGATGCGGCTCGCTGCCGAAGATCGTCACTTCAAAACGCTGCGGAGCCAGCTTCAACATATGTTCCACACACCACACGCCTGCCATCCCGTTCCCAACCAGCACCAGTTTCCGTTTCATCTCTCTCCACTCCTCACAGTGATGTTTGTTATCTTTATGTCACTTATATTCAACCTCTGCCAACAAGGAACCATATACATCATTATGTGTTATATAACTTAACATATATTTGTCTTGTGATAAATATACAAGAAAAATCCGTAAATTACAATACCCAAGTGTGATATTTGTTAACATTTTTATTGTATCAGCATACAAATGCGAATAATATAGTGAATTCATGTTAGAAATATTCGTATTTATTAGTTGAAAGCGTATATCATTTTATGGATAACGCTTTCACAACCTTTTGCATGTTAGGTTATCTCACCGTTGAGATCTCGCCTAAATAAGAAAAACCCCTGATCAGGGGTCGTTTCGAAGATGTGTATCCGTGGTTTATAGGAAGTTTTCCTTGTGAAATAAGAAAGCTTCACCTTCCCGAAACTTCTGATATTAAAAAACCGGCGCCTCCCTATACGGGAAAGCACCGGTTTCCGGCCTGTCTTCACTATCATGCGATCGTGTTAACTGAAAACGACCGTCTTGTTGCCATGCACAATCACTCGGTCTTCCACATGCCAATTCACGGCACGGGCCAGCACGGTCCGCTCAATGTGGCGGCCGATCCGCTTCAGATCCTCGACATTGTCCCGGTGGCTGACCCGCTGAACGTCCTGCTCAATGATCGGACCGCCGTCAAGTTCTTCCGTCACATAGTGGGCGGTGGCACCGATAATCTTCACGCCGCGGTTGTAGGCCTGCGCATAAGGCTTGCCCCCGACGAAAGCCGGAAGAAAGGAGTGGTGGATATTGATGATCCGGTTCGGGAAGTGCTCGATAAATTTTGGCGAAATGATCTGCATATACCGCGCCAAAACCACTGCATCCACTTGGCCGTCTACCAGCTCCAGCTGGCGCTTCTCGGCTTCCGCCTTCGTCTCGGCGGTGACGGGAATATGGTAGTACGGAATCCCGAGCGGCTCCACCAGCCCGCGCATATCGTCATGGTTCGAGATGACCATGGCAATGTCGGCATCGAGATCACCGGACTGCCAGTGCCAGAGAAGCTCCAGCAGAGCGTGATCTTCTTTGGACACGAAAATCGCAAGACGCTTGCGGCGGCTGGCACGTGTAATGCTCCAGGTCATCTGGAACTCGTCCGCTACCTTGGCGAAATCAGCCTTCAGGCCTTCGCGGCGCTCGTTGAGGTTCTCGAGATCGAATTCGATCCGGATGAAGAACAGCCCGCCTTCCGGATCCATCGTGTATTGGTCGGACTGCACGATATTGGCACCGTGCTCGCAGAGGAAGCGGGAAACCGCCGCGACGATCCCCGGGCGGTCCGGGCAGGATACCAGCATCCGCGCACGGTTGGCGCGGTCGCTGCGTTTGTTTTGGGAAGTCATTTTGGGAACCATGGAACTTGTCTTCTACTCCTTTGCCTTAGGGCAGCCCCTTATGTCAAACCCCTAAGGTCTGACGCCGTCCGGGACTGCCATGAAATTATACTGCGGCGAATACGTGATCGCCGGCAAACCACGCGGTAAGCCTGTGGTTGACTTCTTCTTCCTTGAGCTGAGGGAACAGGTTGTCCGCCATGATCAGGTCATAGAGGCGCTCCATCGGCTCACGGCCGTCAGCCTTCTTCGCTTTGGCGTCGGTCTTAAGCAGCTCCCAGGTCTGAAGCACGAAGCTGCGCGGATCAAGCTCCTGCTTTTTGAAGAAATGACTGAGAATCTCGACGTCGGCGAGGAAATCCGCACCGAACCGGTCCTTTACCGTACCGCCTAGCAGAGCGATCTCCGCTTCGTACATCGGGCGCTCGGTGCCGTCTTCTTTGCCGATCCACGGCGTCTCGAGAATGAACGGCAGATGCTTCAGCTTCTCGTGATGCACTAAGCGGTGCATCGCTTCGAAACCGATCCAGCCGGCTCCCACGGGAGCATGACGGTCCTTGCCTGCGCCGCGTGGATTCTTGCTGTCATTAAGGTGGATAACAGCCAGCTTGTCCAGCCCGATGATCCGGTCGAACTCCTCCACTACGCCATCCAGATTGTCCACAATATCATACCCGGCATCGTGGACGTGGCACGTATCCAGGCATACGGTCAGGCGGTCGTTTTTCTCGACCTTCTCCATAATGGAGGCCAGCTCCTCGAAGCTGCGGCCGATCTCGGTGCCTTTGCCCGCCATGGTCTCCAGCGCAATGTGGACACCGGTATCCTTGACGCCCTCAAGCACTTCATTCAGCCCCTCGGCAATACGCCCGATCCCATACTCGGCATCCTTGTCCGTGTAGGCACCCGGATGCAGCACAATCTGCTTCACACCGATGTACTCCGTACGGCGCATCTCCTCCTGCAGGAAGCGGACCGCGAGCTCGAACGTATCTTCCTTATAGGAAGCAAGGTTAATGATATACGGAGCGTGAACGATAATCTCACCGATCCCGTTCTCCTCCATAACCGCCCTGCCCTCTTCTATGAACTGATTCTCAATCGGCTTGCGGCGCGTGTTCTGGGGAGCACCCGTATAAATCATGAACGTGCCGGACCCGTAAGAAGCGGCTTCTTTGGCGGCATTGAGCAGACCTTTATCTGAAAACGAGACGTGCGATCCGATTCTCACCATAGCTTTCGAAATCACTCCTTCTTTTGCCTCACTCCCGTCTATTTTACAGGGAATGAACCAATAAATCTATAAAAGGACACAAATCCGCGCCCTTCTCCATGTTTTCCCGGCCGGGCCCGTGAGGTATAATGGTGGATGAGGTGAATCCATTCCATGAACTATCTGACCACACAAGCCGCCCCTGACGGGTTTATGTATTTTATCATGTTCTGGGTCTTCGTGCTGATTGCCTTCATGTCCATCGGCGGCTACTTCATGTTCCGCAAGTTCATCAAGGTCCTGCCCAAAGAAGACGGCAAGTCGAAGCTCGACTGGCAGAACCATTATGTCGAAGCCTCCCGCCACTTGTGGACCGACGAATCGAAGCAGTTCCTCGAAATGCTCGTCGAACCGGTGCCCTCCCCGTTCCGGGATATCGCACGCCATACGATCGCAGCCAAGATCGGTGAGGTGGCACTGGCCGACAACGCTTCGGCCGTCACCCGGGACCACTGCATCCGCGGTTATATTCTGGCCACGCCGCGCCGCGACTATAAGAGCCTGACCTCTTACCTGGACAAAAAGCAGATCGACTACGCCCCGTACAAGCATCTGCTGCAATAGAAAGATGCCTCAGGGAATCAAGTGCGCCCTGGTTACGAAGTTGCCTTGCAACCCGTACAGCCCTGACGGCACGGCCGCCATACAAAGAAAGGCTTCCCTCTCCATCGGAGAGCGGAAGCCTTTCTTTGTGCCGTTATCCTCCAGAGAAGCAGCCCTTCGGGTGAGACGCAGGCTTAGGATTTCTTCTTGCCCTTGGCCGGCATCTCATCCAGAAACTTCGTTGTAAGGGTCGCCACATTATCGACGGCTCCCGCCGGCTTCTCCCGCTGCTGTGTGCGGAATACCACGGAAGTTACACCGTCCACCGGAATGGTCATCGGCAGGTCTTCCTGGCGAACGAACCCGATCTGACCGTCGACGATGACATAAAGGTCGACCTTCCAGTCGGATTCGAGATCAAACTGAAGGTACGCACGCCCGTTCGGCCGTACCGTCGTCTCGATCTCACCCTTGCGCAGCACATTGCGCGAGATCGACCCGGTACCATCCGCCCCGATTACGGCCGGAGGCACGGACGCTCCGTTCCCTGCCGAAGGGCTCCCGCCGGTGCCTCCTCCGCTTGCCGGAGGAACGGTCGTGCCGCTCCCGCTGGTACTGCCTGTACCGCCTGAACTGCCGCTTCCCGTACTCCCGTCCCGCTCCGATGGCGCCTCAAGCTCGATCGAAGAATAGTCCGCACTGTAACCAAGGCCCCGGAGATACAGATAGATCCGGTCGAGAATCGTCACGGCTTCCGCCCGGCTGACCGCATCGAGGGGACGGAAATACCCCGCCTCATCGGCGGACATGATGCCCGAAGCCTGCAGGCTCGCCAGGGCCGTCGCCTGCGTATTCGACAGATCGTCGTCGCCGTAGACGCAGTTGCCCGTTCCGGTTCCGAGGAACAACGTAGGATAAACCGACCCTGCTTTCTCGGAATCCATAAACCCGCTTTCCTTGTAGCGGCCGTCTGCCTGAGCTTCGGCATAGGCATCCGTGTCCGGCAGAAATTTGGACGGCACATCCTTCAGGGAAGCCACAAGAGAGCAGGCGTCGTTCTGGGACATCTGCAGATTCATCAGACGGTCATGGAACAAGCTTCCGAGAATCTGGGCCAGCTGCAGGCGGTTCAGCCGCATCTCGGGGCGGAACGCCAGCTCGCCGTGGAGATCTTCACCGAAGCCCCCGATGTAGAAGGAAGCGTCGTACATATCAAGGATCGGCCGGTAAGCCCAATGAAGCGGAGGAACATCCGCGTATGCAGTGACTTTGTCCGGGCCGTACGCATACAGGTTCGGGCGGTATTTATCGAACAACCGGTAGACCATGACCGTCCATTCGGCCTTCGAAATGCTCTGGTCCGGCAGAAAGCGTCCGTCCGGATACCCTGTTACAATCCCTTTCTCCGACATCACTTCGATGGAACTGAGCGCCCAGGCGTGACGGTTCGGATTCACATCCGGGAACGGAACCGCAGCGGACAGGGGAGCCGCTCCGAAGGGAAACAGCAGCGGCACGGCCAGCACCAGAGGCAGGGTGCGCGCTGCCAGCGAACGAATTTTGAACATAGGTCTGGAACCTCCCATCTCTTCCCTCTTTATCGGAAAAAGCGGAGGTTTTCTTTATGCCCCGAAGAGCTGTTTCTTCTGCCTTTCTAAGTCAATCTTTCCAGCAGCGACCGCAGGCGGGCCGGATAATCGGTGATAATCCCGGACATACCGGCTTTCACCGCCCTGTGCATCTGTCCCTCATCGTTCACCGTAAAAGGATATACCTGCAGCCCATGTGCCGTGGCATCGGCCGCATCCTCCGGATCGATCAGCAGGTGGTACGGATGAAGAGAGTAGACGTTCATGCCCGAGAGCTCCGCCATCCGCCGGTGATCGACCAGATTCGCATCATAGAGCAGGCCTACCTTCAGTGCCGGTTCGGCTGCCTGGAGGCTGTGGAGGATTTTATGATTAAAGGAGGAAACCACCGTTCCTTCCAAACGATCGTAGAGCTTCAGCAGCTCGAACAGCCTCATCTGCAGCCTGGCGCTGTAAGGGCACTTGATCTCGACATTGATCATCACCTCAGGAGGGATAAGGCGGAACACTTCCTCCAGCGTCGGCACATGCTCCCCGGCGTACTTCTCGTCGAACCAGCGGCCTGCATCCAGCCTTCGCAGCTGTTCAACCGTCTGATCGGCGATGACCCCGGCCCCATCCGTCGTCCGGTTCACGGTAGGGTCGTGACATACGATCAGCTCCCCATCCGCAGACAGGTGAACATCGAGCTCCACCCCGTCCGCCCCCTGCTTCACCGCCAGCGCAAAGGATGCCAGCGTGTTCTCCGGAGCTTCGCCGGCCGCCCCCCGATGACCGATCACGAGCGGTCTGTTCTGAACCACGTTCATATTCCTTCCTCCTCTGTCCTGCCGTATAGTATGACAATGAGCCTATTATGAGCCGCTGCGGCGCCCGCTTGCAACCACCGTGTGTTAAGGCTAGTTTAAGATCCTGTAAAGCCAATCTTGGGCGTTCACAATATCCCTTGCATGCGAGAGAAAAAGGAAACCCCGTCCGCCGTGTCGAACTTCAATGGCGATATGTTTCGTGCAGTCCATAAAGAGTTGAGGTGACCCCCGTATGTCCGGCATGTTCTCTTCCCCGGCTTTGGCCGCGGTGATCCTAGGTTTAGTGCTCTTGGCAGCCGTACTCTTTGCGCTGCATAGACGGCGCAAAAACACCAATCCCCGATTCGGCCAGCGGAATGCCAAGTCTCCCGGCCGGCAGAGCTGTTCGTACTGCCGCCGCAAGGTGCCCTCCAAGGAACTCACGTTCTATGCAGGCCCCGGTAATGTAGTGGGAGTCTGCCGCCAATGCAAACCGCAGGCTGAACGCCAGGCATTGATGCGTCTTTAGCCTGGCCGCCGTGTAAATCAAAAAAGAGAAGCCTCCCGGGCCGAAATAAGCCCCTCGACTTCTCTTGCTTCTTCTAATGATACGATGCGGTTGAGAGGACTCGAACCTCCACGGGCGTAAGCCCACTACCCCCTCAAGATAGCGTGTCTGCCATTCCACCACAACCGCAGGTGATGCTCTTCATTATAATGTTTTGGTGTCCGGGAGTAAAGCGCGGATGCCAAGTCCGCTCGCAGCGGCAAAAGCCCCATCAGGAAAGAGTGTACGCATTCTTTCCCGATGGGGCTCCTTTATATGAACCGGCATCCCTTTGGCTGCGATGCCGGATTACAACCCGGCCGAACGCTGCAGACGCTGGGCAATCTGCATGAATTCTTCCGGTCCGATGCCCGGAGCGAACTCTTCCGGCGTCTCGTCAAACTCAGGCACCGGCGCACCTTCCGGGGCACCGTCGATGACTACGAGCGGCTGCCCATCTTCCGGGTGCGGCCCCTTCCAGATGTCGCGGATGCCTTTATAATCCTCGTCACTGAAGGTGAAGAGCTTCGTGTGCAGACCGGCCGCTTCGTATTTGCGAGTGGTCTCGAAGGCTTTGTTGCTCAGGTTCGGAATCGGGATCAGCTTCGTCACATCCACCCCTGTAGCGACTTCCAGAGCCTTCGCATACGCCACAACGTGAACCCCTCCGCGTACGAGCAAGTAACCGACCATCTCCCGCGCAACCGGATGGTCGCTCATTTCATAGACGCGCATCTTGTGAGTCCGCGCCCCGCACTCCAGGAAGAAGTTGTGCAGCAGGTCGAGAATCAGGTTGCCGCTGTTAAACACATACTCCCCGTTCCACGCCTTGCCCATGGAATCGTAAGGCAGCGCCGACTGCGCCCCGGCAATAAAGTGCTGGGTATTGCGGAAGTTCTTCGCATCCTGGAGCGGTGACATATCCGGCTCAGCCGGAGAAGTCGAACCCGCCAGACACAGGTTGATCGCGTTCGTTACCATCTCGACGTGACCGAACTCCTCCGCCGTGATGCTCGCCACAAGATCATAGAACGGCCTCAGCTTCGTTTTGCCCTTGAAGTTAAACGATTGGAACAGGTAGTTATTCAGCGTCGACATCTCCCCAAACCGCCCGCCGAGCAGTTCCTGGACGGCAGCAGCCGCGTTGGGGTCGGCATACGTGGCCTTCGGCAGATCGGCGGCAATTCGATCGATACGTTTGAACAATGGATTTCCCTCCGTTTCTTCTTCGGAACATGAATTAAGCAGCGGGGGACAAGCCCCTCCCCCCTTCATTAACCCCATCTTCTTGGCTGGAAACGGCGGAAACGGTCAAAATTTGACAGAAAAAAGCACAGAGGTGGTCTCCTCTGCGCTCAACTACCCGGCCGGCATCCATGGGCCGTTTTTTATTTTTCCCACACCTGCGGCTCCGTTGAACCTTCGTAGAATTCCACCCGGGTAGGAGTAACCTTCAGAATGACATATTCGGGATCATGCGGCCCTTTGAACCAGGCTTCGAACTTGGCGTTCCAGAGCTTCTCACGCAGGGACCGGTCCTCGCAGACTTCCGCTTTCGCGGCGATCTGCAGAATCTCGTCGGACTTGCGCCCGTCATACCCTACGAGCACGAAGACGTTATTGTTTTCCTTCAGTTCATCCACCTTATCCGTCTTGCTGTTCGTCGCCAGGTAGACCGTCATCCCCTCATGCAGCAGCGCCATATAACGTACCCGCGGCTGATTGCCTGAGACCGTTCCGAACGAACATACATCATTGTCCTCCAGTACCTTCACAATCCGTTCTTCCAGCTGTTCGGTTTTCAACATCGTTCTTCGCTCCCTTCGGAAATGTAGGGTTCTGCCTGCCCATCTCTGCTAGATAGATTACCCGAAAGGAGCGGTTCCCAAACAAACACCCAGCGCGCAGTGAGCACGCCCGGACTGCACGATACTAATAAAAAAAGACCCGAGGGATTCACCCTCAGGTCCTTCTTTCTGTTCCATGAATGCGGTTGAGAGGACTCGAACCTCCACGAGCGTACGCCCACTACCCCCTCAAGATAGCGTGTCTGCCATTCCACCACAACCGCGTATAAGACTGACCCGTAGGGGATTCGAACCCCTGTTACCTCCGTGAAAGGGAGGTGTCTTAACCCCTTGACCAACGGGCCTTATTAATCATTTTGTCGATTCCTTCGAAGCGACAAGTGTTATTATATCGAAGAGCTTGTCCTTTGGCAAGTGTTTTTTTGAAAAAATATTAAGCTGTCGGACAAGGTGTCTTCAGCCACTCTGCCAGGGAGCTATACCACTCCAGCAACCGTCGCTCTATCGGCCGTTTTACTGCTCTTTAGCTTGGAATGGGACTACGTTTGCCCGCTCTCCAGGCCGCCTTTTCACCCCCAGGTGAATGCGGCTTTTTTCATCCACAAATAGAAAAAACCGCCCTTCGGCGGTTCTTCATCGTACGGAGAGAGAGGGATTCGAACCCTCGCACCACTTGCGCAGTCTAACCCCTTAGCAGAGGGTCCCCTTGAGCCACTTGGGTATCTCTCCAAAAAGTTGGCTCCCCGAACAGGACTCGAACCTGTGACAACTCGATTAACAGTCGAGTGCTCTACCAACTGAGCTATCGGGGAAAGACATTTTTTAATTTATCATGAATGCTGTTTCAAGTCAAGCGCCAGCAATTTCAATTTCCCCTTGCATTTACCGCACACGTATTTACGGGGATCGACCTTGCGTTTGCGCAGATATTCCATCGGACAGCTCACGCAGGCGAGCTTGTACTTATACGGCTCCTTGCGCTGAAATGCCTGGGGAAGGGATTGGCAGTAACGCGATCCGCCCACCTTCTCGAGCAGCCACTTGAAGTCCGCATCCTTGTGCTGATACCCTCCGCCCTTGATATGAAGATGATAATGGCAGAGCTCGTGCTTGATGATCTTCTCGACATCTTCCATACCGAATTGTTCGTAATGCAGCCAGGAAATCTCGATATCATGACTGCGCATAAAATAGCGTCCGCCCGTGGATCTCAGCCTCCGGTTGAAACGCGCCTTATGTTCAAACGGTATGCCAAACGACGACAGCGAAATTTGTTCCACCCACAGCTGCAGCTGCCGGTCATCCATTCTTCTCCCATCCTTTGCTCTGATCTCTCTATAGGTTTCTCACTTGAATTGTAACCGCAGGTTGGGCTACACTGTCAAGTAGGAATCGCGGAACAGCGCCTCGGCTTGTTCGATACGCCCCTGTTCCGAAGTACGGAGAGGAGCTTTTAACCCCCATGTCGACGTCCAAAATGAAGTATGCCCTATTGAAGCTGAATGATCAACTCGAATTTGTTGAAATGCCCGCTACGCACATGTATCAGCTCGGCGCACTGAACCAGCGGCTGCATAAGGAACTCGACAAATTGACGGCTCCGGGAGCACCGGTCCTGCCTGTCTTTATCGCCGAATTCGACGGTATCGAGATCGTCCACCCCGGATATGAGGTGCAGCACGGACTCGAGTATATCAATGCGCTCGAGCGCTCGTTCGCCGCTCTCCTCGAGCAGGAGAAGCAGTACCCGCTGATCTCCCTCCTTACCGAGATCCGCGCCCTCCAAGCCCAGCTGGAGCAGTGGTATGAAGAGGAAGAAGAGCTGGCCTAAGCCTTCTCCGTTCCGCCCGCAGTGGGACCTGCACCCCGGAAGCCCGGAGCCCATAAGCTGTAGTACAGAGCAGCTAGAGCGAAGGGACTGATGAGCCTTGCCACAATGGCTTTGCAACCAACTTATGCGGGCATTCTACAACAAGAACCGCCGGCAGATCCGGCTTCTGAACGACTGCTGGTTTTTTTACCGGACCCGCAAATCCGACGAGGAGCCAAGCGACCAGCCGGCCTCCCCGGTCAACCCCTAAACACCCGAATAGAGCATAAGCCCGAGGTCACCGGGACCCACTGTCCAGTGTACGGTCCCATCCTCCGGCCTATGCTCTATTTTTGTTCATCCATCAATGTATCGATGCCTTGGAGGCGGTGTGCCACATGTCATCATGCAAAGCCGCCATGCCCCGGGCAATGCAGACGTTACGCGTCCGCCGGCTTCTTCATCGTGAGGCCGACCCGGCCTTTCTTCGTATCCACGTTCAGCACCCAGACGGTCACCACGTCTCCGACCGACACCACATCCATTGGATGCTTCACGAACGAATTGCTGAGCTGCGAGATATGAACGAGCCCGTCGTTCTTGATGCCGATGTCCACGAAGGCACCGAAGTCGATCACGTTGCGCACCGTTCCCTTGAGCTCCATTCCCGGCTTCAGGTCCTCCAGCTGAAGCACATCCGTACGGAACATCGGCGGAGGCAGCTCCTCCCGCGGATCACGTCCCGGACGCAGCAGCGAGTCCAGAATATCGCGCAGCGTAGGCACACCTACGCCGAGCTTCCCGGCCAATGCTTCCACGTCCGCCTGCTGCAGCTTCGCTTTGAGCTCGGGCGAGCCCAGCTCCGACACGCTGAGCTTCAGCTCGCGGAACAGCTTGTCCACCACGTCGTAGGACTCCGGGTGGATCGGCGTATTATCCAGCGGATTCTTGCCTTCGGCAATCCGCAGGAACCCTACGCTCTGCTCGTAAGCCTTTGCGCCAAGACGCGGCACCTTCTGCAGCTGGGTGCGGCTGATGAACTTGCCGTTGTCGTCGCGGTACTTCACGATGTTCTTCGCCAGTGTGCTGTTGATCCCCGACACGTACGAGAGCAGCGATGGCGAAGCCGTATTAACGTCCACGCCGACATGGTTGACCGCCGATTCGACGACGAACGTCAAGCTCTCGTCGAGCCGCTTCTGCGCCACATCGTGCTGATACTGTCCGACGCCGATCGCCTTGGGCTCGATCTTGACGAGCTCCGCCAGAGGGTCCTGCACCCGGCGGGCGATCGAGATCGCGCTGCGCTCAGCCACGTCAAGATCCGGGAATTCGGTCTGCGCCAGCTTCGACGCGGAGTACACGCTCGCCCCCGCTTCGTTCACGATCAGATACTGCAGGCGCAGCCCCTTCAGCTCCCCGATCAGCTCGGCCACGAACTGTTCCGTCTCCCGCGATGCCGTGCCGTTGCCGATCACGACGAGCTCCACGCCGTATTTCTCGATCAGCGCCTTGAACTTCGCCTTCGCCTCGGCTACCTTGTTGTTCGGCGGCGTCGGATACGTGACGGCAATCTCCAGCATCTTGCCCGTGTCGTCCACCACAGCCAACTTACAGCCTGTCCGGTAGGCCGGGTCAACGCCCAGCACCACTTTGCCTTTAACCGGCGGCTGAAGCAGCAGGTTGCGCAGGTTCTCGGCGAACACCTCGATCGCCTTCTCTTCCGCCTTTTCCGTCATCTCGTTACGCACCTCGCGCTCGATCGACGAAGTCATCAGCCTTTTGTAGGCATCCTCAACGATCGCCACCAGCGTATCCCTGACAATCGACGGCCCCTTCACAACCTGCTTGATCATAAAGTCATGGATCCGCTCCACCGGAACATCCAGAGACACCTTCAGAATCTCTTCCCGCTCTCCGCGGTTAATCGCCAGGATCCGGTGGGGCGGCAGCTTCCGTACAGGTTCCTGGTAGCTGTAGTACATCTCGTATACGGATTCGGCCTCCGCATCCTTCGCTTCGGTCCGCAGCACGCCCTGCTCCGTCGTATGGCGGCGGACCCAAGCGCGGATTTTGGCATCGTCGGCAATGCTCTCCGCCAGAATATCCATCGCGCCCTGCAGCGCTTCCTCCGGTGTATTCACGCCCTTCTCACCGTTCACATACCGGCCTGCTTCCCCCATCAGATTGCCCTGCCGGGGCTGCGACCAGATCCACTGGGCGAACGGCTCGAGGCCCTTCTCCTTCGCTACGCTGGCCCGCGTCTTGCGCTTCTGCCGGTACGGCCGGTAGAGATCCTCGACCTCCTGCAGCTTCACCGAGGCTTCGATCGAACGCTGCAGCTCGTCCGTCAGCTTCCCCTGCTCATGAATGAGGCGCAGCACCTCGAGCTTGCGGTCCTCCAGGTTGCGCAGATACGTCAAGCGCTCCTCGATATCCCGCAGCTGGTTCTCGTCCAGCTCCCCGGTCATCTCCTTGCGGTAGCGCGCTATGAACGGAATCGTGTTGCCTTCCTCCAGCAGGCCCACGGTCGTCTTCACCTTGCCTGCCGGCAGCGACAGCTCCCCCGCAATCTGCTTCAGGATGCGCTCGCGTACGGCCGCTCTCTTCTCATCAGTCATCTCCAGTACTGGAGTCTCTGTTCCCTCTTGTGTCATCGGCTGCCTTCTTCTCCTCTCAACTCGTAGCCCGGTATACAGCGAAAAAGCAGGGGCATACGCACCCCCGCCTCCGGCTGGCATCACATTGTTTTTAAAATTCAATCAGTCCGACACTTATCTGAAGGGCGTCATCGACCTTGCGCATGGTTTCTTCATCCAGATGGGTAATCTTATCTGTAAGACGCTGTTTGTCTATGGTGCGGATCTGCTCCAGAAGGATGACGGAATCCCTGTCAAAACCGTGCGCTTCCGCGTCGATCTCCACATGCGTGGGCAGCTTGGCTTTCTGAATCTGGGCCGTGATGGCCGCCACGATGACCGTGGGACTGAATCTGTTACCGATATCATTCTGAATGATCAGAACGGGCCGGATACCGCCCTGCTCGGACCCCACCACGGGGGACAGATCTGCGAAAAAGACATCGCCACGTTTGACAATCAACCGAGTCACACCCCGCTCACCAGACGGTCAAGCGTGGTATCCGCCTCTTCCTCCGCTTGGAATGCTTCCGAGGCCATATGAAGGTTGATCTTGGCCATTTCCATGTATCCACGCTGCATGGTTTCACGCAAATGCCGCTTCTTGCGCTCAGTCAAATAAAGCTTCATCGCTTGTCGGATGAACTCGCTCCGATTGGAATTTTCCTTTTCCACGAGATAGTCCACCTCCTGCAGCAAATGGTCCGGTAAACTGATCATAATTCGTTTCGTGTTCTGCACATTGGCCACCTGATCATGCACCCCCAAAAACATACAAGCACCCTACTTCCATTATGGCAAAAGTTCTGTAAATATATACAAAAGCAATATATGCACAGAGTATAGCGGATATGTTATACCGGGAGGCTCCTGAAACCATGTCTCCCTACATATTCGCGGCAAACCATGAAAATCCTCTCAAGCCCTCCGAAAAAAATCGATGGAAATGAAATCCTTTCGACACGGCCTGTCAAACCCTGACCTGGATGCTCCTTATTTGCGCTCCCATAAATGCCGCAGCAGCGGATTGATGGTCGAGACCACTTGCCCCCCGCGGATGTACATCCGGGGCACCCGGTGGGAGATCATACAGACGACTTCGTAATTGACTGTGCCCAGCCACTGCGCATGCTCTTCCGCCGAGATGGTCTCGCTCCCCTGCCTTCCTAATATGACGACTTCTTCCTCACTAGAAATATCGGCAAGGGGCGTAACGTTCATCATACACTGGTCCATGCAAATTCTCCCAACGATCGGCACGCGCCTGCCGCGGATCAAAGCATACGCCTTGCCCGTCAGCATCCGGGAGAAGCCGTCCGCATACCCGATGGGCAGCGTCGCGATCGTTTCCTCTTCCTGGGACCGGTAGACTGCGCCATAGCTGATACCCTCGCCTGCAGGCACCTTCTTCAGCATGACGACACCGGTCTTGATACTGAGGACCGGCTGCAGGTCGACCCGCTCCTTCATGACCTCATCCGACGGATAGAGGCCGTACATGGAGATGCCGAGCCGCACCATGTTGTAGGTGAGCTCCGGCGTATCAATCGCTGCTGCACTGTTGCCGGCGTGCACATAGGGGAACTCGATTCCCCGGCTCCGGAAGTGTTCCACCACCTGCTGAAAACGCGCGTACTGCTGCAGCGTATAGCTTTTGTCCTCTTCGTCCGCGCACGCATAGTGGGTGAACAGCCCTTCCACCTGCAGTCCGGGAATGCCTAGCGCCCGCTCGATGAGCGTGACGGCCTGCTCTTCACCGGTTACGCCGATCCGGTTCATTCCTGTGTCGACCTTGATGTGAATGCGCAGCGGCCGCTCCCGCGGTCCGAGTCGTTCCCAGGCATCCAGAAGTTCATCCGTGTACAGGTTGAGCGTGATATCATGGTTCCAGGCTGTCTCCAGCCCTTCCGGCGGCGTGTAGCCCAGCACCAGAATCGGAGCGGTAATGCCCGCCTTCCGAAGCTCCAGGCCTTCGTCCAGGAATGCTACCGCGATGTATTCCACACCGCACTGCAGCACCTCCCGGCACACCTCCACCGCACCGTGTCCGTACGCGTCGGCTTTGACCACCGCCATCATCCGCACATGCTCCGGCAGCACCCTGCGGAACTCTCCGATGTTATGGCGCAAAGCATCCAGCGAGATCTCCACCCGCGTAGGACGGTAAAACGAATCCATTCCTCCACCTTCTTCTGCCTCAATAGATCTTACAAAACCCAGGGAAGCCACCCTTCGGGGGCCTGTTAGGCGTCCCGGAGAGAGCTTCCCTGGATGGTCAATCGCTAAACCCATGTTAATCCGTTCCACGGCAACCTGTCAACGTAGAAATTGGTAATTCCGGAGAGGATGCACCGTGAAACCCTTCCAATAGGTTATTTATTTGCCCAATTCACCCTGAACCGCCTGGGCAACCTTGATCATCTCATCCTGCGGCAGATCCGCTGTCGAGAGGCGGAATTCCACGCCCTCGGAGGTCCACACGAGCATCTTCTTCGCATCCCCGGTGACCACGCCCAGCGTGAATCCGAGGTCAAGCACATCGCCCGGCAGGTAGGACACTTCCTTGGTCGTCGGACGCGACTCGAGCAGCGTGAAGTTGTACTTGCCGGAGTAGCGCAGCATCACCGCTTTGTCTTCGCCGAGCTTGACCTCGGTCATGTCCTGGCGCTTCACGCCGCTCGGCAGGTAGTGCGGCTCAATCACGCCGAACGATGCCGTCTGCTTCGCCGTGGAGCCCGCAGCGCTGGATCCGGCTCCGGTATCGGCTGCCGGGCCGGCTGTGCCGGTGGCCGCTGGGGCCGTGCCCTGGCCCGCCGCGCCTGCGGCGGCTTGGCCTGCCGTGCCCGCACCGGCGGCTGCCGTGCCGTGCGTGTCAGCGGCCCCAGCGGCGCCGTGGGCGCCTTCTGCCGCGGTGCTGCCTGCTGCGGCTCCGCTGGTGCCGGCAGCTGCCGTACCGCTCGCTGCGGCGCCCTCAGCGCCTTTGCCGGCTGCGTTCGAGCCGCCCGTCGCACCTGTCGCACCTGCTGTACCCGTTACTCCGTTCGCCGAAGTGCCGCCCGCCGCCGATGTGCTGCCGGCAGCCTCGCCGGCCTTTTCCTTCCCTGCCTCCTCATGCTTCATCGTCGGCAGGGTCTTCATCTGCCAGCCGGTCATGTTGTGCTGCATATCGAACTGCGCTTTATCAAACTTCGCGTCAAACTGGAATTCGCTGAAGTTCAGCTCCACCATGACATTCGCGCTCGCATCCGATACTTCCACATGCTGCGGCTGATACGTCTTCTTATCCAGCCAGATCTTCTGGCGTACCAGCGAGCTGTTCTGATAGTTCGCCGCTACATCGAACACGTACGCTTTCTCATCCTCTGCGAACTGGCGGTCCGTATCGTTTACAATGCTTTCTACAAGCGACTGGTACAGATAGACTTGTCCCTGATTGTTCGGCCAATCGCTCTGGAAGCGGAAGCTTTTGTTCAGATGAGGTGTCAGTACAAAAACGCCGTCATCGTTGCGCAGTACGATCTGGGTAATATCCTTCTTCGCGTTGGTCAGCGAGATCCGATAATACGATTCTGCCTGGAAGCACACTTCCACCTCATACTCCTGCGCTTCCGCACTCGTATTGAGCTTCATGACCCCTTTGGCATGATAGCTCTTCATGCTGCCGACCACCTTGTCCAAATCCTTCACGATCGAACCCGCATCCTTCTTCCCGCAGCCGGTCACCACCAAGGCCATACACAACATCACAAGGGCGACTACCCATGTATACCGACGCATCCCTTCATCCCCTCCACGCCATAGTCAAGATTCCATCTGATAACATGTCTATGTGGGGACTTGGCCCAATATGCAGACAAGGGGTACAAAGAAAAAACTCCTGCAACCGTTGGTTGGAGGAGTTAAATTAGTTACCTGGCTATCATATATGAACCAAATAAAATTGCCGCTACACCAACCCATTTGGAAACCGTGATGACTTCTCCAAATACAAAATAAGCAGCCAGTAATCCCAGAACATAAGCTAGACTTTGCAAAGGGTATGCTACACTTAGGTTCATTCTACTTAATACAACAAACCATAATGCTGTAGCAACCCCGTATAAAGCTAGTCCACTTAGAATATAAGGCGAAAAAATTGCCTTCCATAAGTTCAATGGGCCAATTTTTTGAATGCCTAGTTTAAATAAAATCTGTCCAGTAACCAGGAGCAAAATATTGCCCAATAAAATAAGGTAATTAGTCATTTTCTAATTTTCTTTCTTGTTCCATAATAGCGACAGCTTGACTAAGCCTTAGAACTCTGTCTGTCAATTTAGATATAACCATAGTTAAATGAAGAATAAAGACAAAGCAAAATAGTAAACCGAATAGGAAAATAAGAGCAGGTGCGTATAATACACCAAGCATTGCGGCCACTACTTCGACCAATTTTACATTTATTGAAATAATAAAAAGAACAATCCCAAACAATATCCAAAGTAAAGAATATTGCTCTTTTAACTTTTGCCTACGTACCATATCAAGAATTACTAGTAGAAACAAAATTGAAAATATAATTGATAATGTGTAAACACTCATCGCTAAACCCTCGCTTTAGAAAACCGCAATGCATTCATGAACAGAGACAAGGTTACTTTAAACATGTAATAGACAGACTTAAATGCATTTATTGAGCTTTCCCCTTCCATACGATTACGCATTTCCGTTGAGACTTCGTGAAGAGTGCAGCCTTTATACTTTAGATACACAATAGCCTCTACTTCCGGATAATCCATAGGATAGTAGTTACAATAAAGGTCTATTACTTTTTTGTTAGCTACCCTATAGCCACTTGTAGTATCCGTAAATTTCTGGTGAGTAAGCATGGTTACGACATTTGAGAAGAAGATCATTCCAATTCTTCTCATAAGAGTTGAACTGTAAGCTGTCTTTGTGACATAACGCGATCCAATCACAAGGTCATTATTTTCAGCCGCCTTCAAAAGCTTTGGCAGGTCTGCAGCATTGTGCTGACCATCGGCATCAATTTGGACCGCATAATCGTAGCCATTCCTTTGAGCGTATAGGTAACCGGTCTGCATTCCCCCACCAATCCCCACATTAAAAGGCATGGTAATCACTTTAGCCCCCGCCCATTTAGCTACTTCCGCTGTACGGTCCTTTGATCCATCATTAACTACCACAACGTCAGCGGTCGGTACGTAATGCTGGATCTCTCCAATAACATGAGCGATGCTTTTTTCCTCATTATAAGCAGGAATAATAACTAAGGTTCTATTTTTTATCACCGTTATTCAATCCCCATTTCAGAATTATAACCCAAATATTACCAAACCATATCCTACAACAGCCAAAATCTCCTAAGTACTTTGTCCAAAGAAACTAGTAAAATAATGAATATTAATAGTATATAGATATACTGCTTATTTATTTTTTTTAATATTGGAGCTAATAAATAAAATGAGTACATCATAATAAGTATAATAGGAATAAAATACCTTCCCTGCAATCCATAAATAACATTTCCATTCTCTTGAGTCCATGTTAGATAGAGCATCGATTGAATAACTACTGTGGATAAAATACCAATAAATAACAGAACTATTCCTTGCTTTACATTGTTCTCACTACTAGTATTATTCTTCATTTCACTAACTAGATTAGACACCAATAAAATTACAAATATTATAGCTGCAAAATAAGGAGCTGCTGTCTCTCCCCAACCAAATACTCCGAAAAACTGAACATATAGATAGTCAAATTCTATAAAAGTATTGATTAACTTACCAATAAATAGATACGGATTATATAATATTGATTCCAGTTGTACTCTTGGATCATTAGGAAAAGTTATATTAAGACCTTTTACAATAAATGCCCACGACAGGACTACGGTAACACAAGCAATAATGATAGTTGATATACTAATAATAAATTGCTTAAAGGTTCTCATCTTTTTTACTGGAATGATAAGAATTAAAAAACAGAAAAAAAAGTAAGCATTTTTGGAGGCTGCTACAATAATTACAACAAACAACAGTAGGAAGAATTGTTTTTTTGAAATATATTGAACTCTATTATCAAATGTTAAATACATAATATATGCAATAAATAAAAATAAAATAGCGTTTGTTAATGCATCAGCACTTAAAGAAGCAGCTTGATTAATAGTCATAGGCATTACTGCTAGCAACAATAGCCCATATTTAAGTTTTGGAAGTAAACGAATGGCTAAATAGGTTATACAAATATAAACTATTAAATTCATCAATCTTCCAAGATAAAACATTGACAACAGACTAAGATTAAACCCCCTCCCTAATTTTATCCCAATGGCTTGGGGTAAATATACTATGGGATGATAAACTGATGCTGCAGAAAAATTAATGAATTCTCGTTCAACAGATGGGTATATCATTGAAGCTTTCTTTATATTATTAATATCTTCTTTATTTTGATAATTACGTGTGATGGTATGTGCACCGATTGCAACCTCGAAGTCTTTTATTGACTTTGGGAGATAGTTTCCTACTTGCCCCTTCAATTTTTGACTAACAAAGTTCCCCTCTGATATTTCATACGAACGATAAAAGTGAAAAAATTCATCAGCTGCTTGGAAAGGAGGAACCAATACCAACCAAGCGCTCCCAAACACAAATGAAGCAATGAGGAAAATATGGTGTGGTTTCATTCTTTCAACTAAATTTTTAGCAGTTCTTGTTTTTATGAATAAAAATAATAAGAGGCAGATAAGTTCAGTTGTAATAATTATAATAAATCTTAAAATATTAAAATCAAATAGAGGTATCGAATTGAGTTTGATAGATTTTAAATGAATTACTGTGTCGGCTTTGTCAGTGAGATCAATTCGTAAATCTTCAATTTTTTTAGGTGTTTTTAACACTATTGAGTATGTCTGTTTGTTTTTATCTGTTATTAGCTTTTCGGAGTTATTCTCACTATAAGAAGTGTTATTTTGTTCTTTAAAATAAAACTGCAAGATAGAATTATTGGGATACTCTGCTTTGAGCTCTATAGAGTAGATTGTCTTATTTATTTTATTTTCTATCCAGGGGTCATTAGATACTGATTTATAAACGCCGGGGGAAAGCACATCAAAGTCTTTAAGAATAATTTCGTCAGGCTGAATATTAATTGTATCTCTAGAGGGAAACGAAAAATATTTATAATTAAACGCAAATATCTCAACCAAGCAAGCCAGAAAAAGCATTAAAACACCAAATATTATTTTCTTATTCAAGTTTACCCCGCACCTTATGTATAGGATCAAAGTCAAATTGTACATGAAGGGCCATCATTAATGCTAGATGGCCCTAGATCAATACTACTAATAAGCGTTCTTATTGACGAAGCCATTGACGATCGTCTTCCAGATGATCTTAATATCGAAGAGGAAGCTCCAATTCTCGATATAAAAGATATCATACTTGATCCGGTCTTCAATGGAGGTATCCCCACGCAGGCCATTGGACTGCGCCCACCCGGTAATGCCAGGGCGGATGTGGTGTTTGACCATATATTTCGGGATCTCTTCCTTAAACTGTTCCACGAAGTACGGCCGCTCCGGACGTGGGCCCACGACACTCATGTGACCAAAGAGTACATTGAAGAACTGCGGCAGCTCATCCAGACTCGTCTTGCGCAGGAACGTACCGAACTTCGTCTTCCTCGGGTCATTCTCCGTCGTCCACCCCGTATCGGATGTACCATCCGTCTGCACCCGCATCGAGCGGAACTTATACATCATGAACGTCCGTCGGTTCAGCCCGACACGCTCCTGCTTGAAGATCACCGGCCCCGGCGAAGTGAGCTTAACGCCAATCGCGATCAACACCAGCAGCGGCAGCGTCATAAGAATCGCCGCGAGGGAGAAGATAATATCGAAGGCGCGTTTTAAGAAACGGTTGCGGAACTCATCCAAGGGAATATCGCGCACGTTGATGAGCGGCATACCCGCAAAGTTATCGAAATAAGGCTTGGATGGCAGATAATCAAAATAATCCGGGATAATCAAGGTTTTGACGCCGGCCTTCTCGCAGATATTAATAATCTTGCCGTACTTGTGATGGGCATTCAGCGGCAGCGCAATGATGACCTCATCCACAAGCAGATTCTGCAGAATGACTTCCAACTCAGTGATCTGGCCTACGATAGGCTTGTAATTCTCAAACCCCGGTTCATGCTCCTTCTGGAAATCATCCAGAAAGCCTACAACCTCATATCCGAGTTCCGGATGCCGATTCAGGTTGGCATAAAACCGTTTGCCCAGTGATCCCGCTCCCAAAATAAGAACAAACTGCTTGTTGTAGCCTTTTTGTCTAAATTTCTTAAGCGATATCTTCAGTGTGTATCGGTAAAAACTAATAGCAAGAATATTGGATACCAAATACAGCAGCAGGTAAGAACGGGAAATATCTATTTCTTTAAAAATAAACAAGAAGCTGAGCAAAATCAGCAGGCTGACGACATTGATTTGTATAATGGTGAAGAGCTCGTATGAGAACCTCTTTTTCCGTTTTGGTGTATAAAAATTCGAGAAGTAGCTGAGAAAGATGGCGACAGCGCCATAGACCATGCTCCACAAGGCATACATTTCGATAGGCAGCGGGTTCTCATGCGGGATCCAGCCGCTTTTGAATTTCAACCACCAAGAAAACAGAAAGACGATCTGAATACATAGAAAATCCGTTAGTGCGTATAATTGGGACAAAAAGCCTTGGCTTTGTCTAACCACTCTTTTCTCACCTCACAGACCCGAACCGGTTCATCAATATGGATAGTATTAATTTTATGCTGATTCCAGCGTAAACCAACCCGTTAGTCACGAAAGAATACTTACGCTGAAAGTGTTTTTTATGGAAAAGAAACATGGCTCTATGGAATTCATAAATGATCTTAAATGGCTTACGGCGACTGCTCGCGCCCTTGTAATGAATGATCTGCGTTCTGGGGTAGTAATAAATCTCCCATCCAGCCTGCTTTATTCTATAGCACCAGTCAATATCCTCGCCATACATAAAAAATTCCTCATCCAGCATGCCTACCTGCTCAATGGCCTCTTTTCGAACCATCATGAAAGCACCGACGAGACAATCCACCGGATATTCCTCATCAGGATCCAGATGACTCAACTGATACTGATTGAATTTAGCCGATTTGGGGAACAATTTGGAGATCCCGAATGCATAATAAAAGGAAGCCGAAGGTGTAGGAAAGCCTCGTTTGCACGCTTTGTCCAAGGAACCGTCAGGCAGTACGATTTTGCAGCCTGCCGCACCGAAGCGCGGGTTTTTGTCCATCAAATCGACCATAATCTTAAGCGTATCCCGCTCGATGACAGTATCGGAATTCAGTAGAAGAATATACCGCCCTTTAGCTAAAAGCATCCCCTGATTGTTCCCTTTGGAGTACCCGACATTAGCTGAGTTGGCTACCAATGTAACTGACGGATATTCTCTCCCAATAGTTGCAACCGAATCATCTTTTGAAGCATTGTCCACCACGATGACTTCTAAACTGCAGCCTTGCGATTGATAAACGGATTCCAGACACTGAAGCGTTAATTCACGTGTGTTATAGTTAAGAATAATAATACTCAAGTCCATTAAACTTCTCCACATAGCATGACATATAGTTGTATTATATCATGAAATACTAGGAAGAGTGGAACGCAGGGCCATTACTCAAAATATCTATAAATCTCTTTCCATTCCGACTTCCTTCTGCTTTGGATGTATGCCCTTTTCCGTCGAATCTCACTCCACTTCCCCCAAACTGATTTCCATGCTCCAAACACCTAGGGTTCTCTCACAAGGAAGTAAAGTAAGCTTGGAAGCTCATACATCAGCAGCGGAATGCATTGTTTCAGGAATTCGAGCAGCCGGTCGTTTTTCAGCATCATTTTATATCGGTTGATGTAAGAATAGCGCCGAATCCGAAGCGGGATCGCCCCTCGGGAGCCCTTCTTCCAGCCGCGGCGATGAAACCCCTTGGCCTCCGGTACATAGAGGGCTTTCCACCCCAGCACACGGCTTCTCCAAGCCACATCAACGTCTTCTTTTGGAATAGAACGCTGCTGCCCCGGAAACGCCGAATACCTCATCTCCTAGATTCCAGCGATCCGCAGCTTCCCCTTGTCCCCGATCGAAGGCTCTCCTGGCTTTATTGATACGCAGGCCCGTACTATCGATAACCGTTGGGTTTTCGGTGAACACCAGCATACCTGTTGCACTTCCAATCGCAGGGTCCTTTTCTATGGCCTCAACCAGAGAAACAACATAATCCGGATGCAATTTGACATCCGGATTCAGTACAAGATAGTAATCCACCTCAGGATCGGCCATGCGAATCGCCTGATTATGCCCACCGGCAAACCCGTTGTTCTCCTTATTGGCAAACACCGTGATTCCTCGGTCTTGAAGCCTATGGAGTACTTGGACCGTGTTGTCCTGTGATTGATTATCGATCACCATAATCTGATGAAGGGGATACGTCTTCTCCAAAACAGCCATCAGACACTCCGCAATATCATCCTGACTATTATAGGTAACGATATGCACATTTACTTTTTTCATGCTTTGACCTGTCCATACTTTTGCAAGAAATCGATCAACGCTTCCCGCCAAGGACGAATCTCGTTGAATCCATTAGTACGGATGGACAAGTGGTCCATAACAGAATAGGACGGCCGCGGCGCCGGTCGTGGGAACTCATCCGTTGTACACGGTTCGACGATTGTTGCTTTCCCGCTCTCTTCGAAGATGGCTTTAGCAAACTCATACCAAGAGCAGATGCCGGAATTCGAAGCATGATAGATCCCATATTTCTCCGTATTCACCAGAGCCAGCAGGAAGCCGGCCAAATCCTCAGTAAATGTAGGAGAACCGATTTGATCATGTACTACCTTCAACCGATCCCTATCCTCCGAGAGCTTCAGCATCGTTTTTACGAAATTATTCCCATGCAATCCATAAACCCAGGACGTACGTACGATAAAATAGCGGGAGCACAAGGACATGGCGAGCTGCTCTCCGGCCTCCTTGGACTTCCCGTAGATTCCGGACGGGTTGGTCTTATCGTACTCCCTGTATGGCGAAGTGCCCTTGCCATCAAATACGTAATCCGTGCTGATATAACAGAGCTTGCTGCCGACCTTCTCTGCGGCTGCAGCCATATTGCGTGTGCCTACCGCGTTGACCAGGTAGGCTCCATCAACATCGCTCTCTGCTTGGTCAACCGCTGTGTATGCGGCACAGTGAATGATAACATCCGGACGGAAAGACTCTACCTGCTCCAGGCATTGCTCCAGGTTTGTAATATCAAGCTGCGCACGACCAAGCCCCCGCACCTCGTGCTGCTCAGCAAACAAAGTTGCAACATCTTGCCCCAACTGGCCATTCGCCCCGGTAACCAGTACCTTCATGTTCTAGTTCCCCAATCTCGAAGCATACTGACGGTTGTAGTACTCTTGATAGGCCCCTGACTGGATCCGCTGCCACCATTCTTTGTTGTCCAAGTACCAGGCAATCGTAGCTTTGATTCCGGATTCAAAGTGATACTTCGGCTTCCAGCCCAGTTCGTTCGTAATCTTCGCTGCATCAATGCCGTATCTGCGGTCATGACCCAATCTGTCTTGAACATAGGTAATCAGGGATTCAGGCTTGCCCAGCTGTTCCAGGATCGTTTTCACGATTTGGATATTGGTACGCTCGTTGTTGCCGCCAATGTTATATACTTCGCCGCTCACACCGTCGTGCATAACCAGGTCGATCGCGCTGCAGTGATCTTCTACGTACAGCCAGTCACGGATGTTAAGGCCATCCCCATAGACCGGGAGCTGCTTGTCGTTCAGGGCATTGGCAATCATCAGAGGGATCAACTTCTCGGGGAATTGATACGGTCCATAGTTGTTCGAACAGCGCGTAATGTTCACATTCATACCATACGTCTCGTGATAAGCACGCACGATCAGATCCCCGCCAGCCTTGCTTGCGGAGTATGGGCTGTTGGGCGCCAGTGGGGTAGTCTCCGTGAAAAGGCCTGTTTCCCCCAGGGATCCGTACACCTCATCTGTAGAAACTTGGACAAATTTCTTTACTTCGTGCTTCTTTGCCGCATCCAAAAGAACCTGAGTTCCTAGTACATTTGTCTTCGTAAAAATCTGAGGATCCAGAATACTCCGGTCTACGTGAGATTCTGCCGCGAAGTTAACTACTACGTCGATCCCGTCTTGGAACAGACCTTCCACGAACGCAGAATCCGCAATATCCCCTTTGGCAAAGGTATAATTCGGGTTATCCTGAACCGCTGTCAGATTCTCCAGGTTCCCTGCATAGGTTAAAGCGTCCACGTTGATGATTTGGTACGAAGGATATTTATTGAGCATATAGATCACGAAGTTACTGCCGATAAAGCCGGCTCCGCCGGTTACAAGAACTTTCATAAAAGAATGAGCCTCCGTTATTCGAAGTTGTTTTCAGCGTCGGCAAGAAGCGGGTGCTTCCCGTCCTTGTCCGACAGCACTGGTTTGGATACCGGCCAGTCGATTCCTAGAGCCGGATCGTTCCACGCGATGCCCCGGTCATGCTCAGGCGAGTAGTACTGGTCCACCTTGTACAATACTTCCGTGTTAGGCACCAAAGTACAGAATCCGTGAGCAAACCCCTGAGGAACCAGCAGTTGACGTTTATTTTCTGCGCTCAAAATGACACCAACCCACTGACCATAGGTTGGGGAGTTTTTACGAATATCCACTGCCACATCATAGATAGCCCCGGCCGCTACACGAACAAGCTTCGTTTGGGCTTTGGGATTCAACTGATAATGCAGACCGCGAAGCACACCCGCTTCAACGGAGAGAGAGTGGTTGTCTTGTACGAAGGGATATTCTAAACCTGCTTCTTTCAGCTTCTGGGCACTGAACGTTTCCATGAAGAAGCCCCTAATATCCTTGAAAACATCCGGTTCAATTATTAAAAGCTCAGCTATTTTAGTTTCGATAATTCTCATCGGATCACTAATTACTCCTTTGAAAAAATCTTAGTTTACGATATGCGTATTTCAATGTATAACCCGTGAGCCAGTACTGAATTTTAATTAGCTTTCCTATATCTTTTAGTTTGAAAGATTTTTTATTAACAGATTTCAGCGTTTTTAGTCCCTCTATTAACCCTTCTTTATAGGCAATACCTAAATTTTTCCTACGAAAAAATAAGTACTTTATAATGATACCTATCAATATAAATGGAATATTCAAAACAATCTGTATTAAAGGCATATTTTTGTAAATTAGGTAAAGGTTATTTCTAGAGGAAAGTTTCACCTTAAATGGGCTGTATCCTCCCCCTGAGGTAGCACTACCAATATGATAAATTATTGCTTTGCTACAAAAATAATTGAAGTAACCTTCAATTTGTGCACGGTATCCTATATCAACATCTTCTAAATAAGCAAAGAATCTTTCATCAAATAAACCAACTTTTTCAAAAAGGCTTTTTCTATAAATTGCTGCACCAGCACAACTACTAAAAATATAACGATCTTCTGTATATAAACTTGCAGATTCATCATGACCATCCTGATATGCCCATCCAAGGATACTGTAAAAATCACCAGCATCATCAATTTTGTCCTTATCATAATATTGAAGCATTTTACTTGCGCATGAAAATATCTTACTGTTTGATGTTACACATGTCACTAATTCGTAAAGCCAATTATCTGTCGCCTCAGTATCAGTATTTAATAAAACTACATAATCGCCTTGTGCTTTTTCAATTCCTCTATTAACAGCGATGCTAAACCCAAAGTTTTCTTCCAATGTTATCAAAAGTATTTCCGGGTAGTGTGCTTTGACGTAGTCCACACTTCCATCCGAAGAGCCATTATCAACAAAAATAACTTCAAAATCTTTGTATGTTTGTTTTTTTATTGACTCGAGGCATGTTTTGATATATTTCTTACCGTTGTAATTTGGTATTACTATTGAAACAAGCATATCAACCTCGGCATTCGGAAAATTTTTTAACGTCATTCAATTTGCATATAACTTACGAATACCCTCACTTAGTAAAGTATTCGCCTTAAAGCCAAGCTGCTTTTCTGACTTTAAAGGGTCAAGAACATTATACATAACATCAATCGCCCTTTTTTCTTCGAACACAATGCTTGCCTTTTTTTGAGTGACTTCTTCGATTAGTCTTATGACATCTACCAAAGAATAACCCTTACCTGTACCAATATTAAATATGGGTACAATCACATCATTTATTTGATAATTTATTGCAGCTCTGATACCTTCACATACGTCGCTAACATCAATGTAATCTCTAACGGTATCACCCACACCATATAAATTAATTGGACGATTATTAAGTATATTATCTAGAAATATTGAAACTGCACCTATTTTTTTATTTGTATTTTGACCCTTTCCATAGGGATTAGCAACCCTAAGCACAATATTCTCCATATTGTATAGTTCATTGTACATAAGTACTATCTTTTCGATAGTCAGTTTCATAATACCATAGTGATTGATAGGATTTGTAATATCAACATCTTCTTTCAGAATAGATTGTTCTATTCTTTGGCCATAGACCGTGCCCCCTGATGAAAGAAAAATCACCCTATTAATTCCTGCCTTACGACAATCATCAAGTAATTGTATTGATTTTAATACGTCCTGTTCATAAGGTTTATTGGCAAAATTCATAGAAGATGAAGGACCTACACTACTAATAAGATGAATCACAAAATCCTGATTACGAAGTAGCTCAGCATAATGCTCTTGTTGAAAAAAGTCTCCTTCAATATAAGCAACTTTCTTTAGTAGGGGTACGCATTTGCTTTCAAGATTTCTATCGAAAACAGTCACACTATACCCAAAGTCCAACAATAATTCTGTCAAATTTTGCCCAATAAACCCTCCTCCCCCCAGAAGTAAACACCTATTTCCTACCATATCTAGCCTCCGTTTTTTTCATCAGCAGATCTGAAGTAACCAAGATGGCCATTAGGCCATCCCTTTACTTTTTTGTACGGGTGAAAAAATTAAAATAATTACTTGCGAAATCGTGCATGGCAAATTGCTCAAATAAGAGCCGAGTATTAAATTTATACTCATTAAATTTATCGCTGTCATCCATCATCAGTTTCATTGATCTAGTTAAGTCATTAACATCAACTTTACCTTCGGAATCTAAAGATAGAAGAATGCCTGCATCCTTATTATATTCCTCAGAATGAATCATATATTTTATATCACCTATATCTGTGGCAATAACCGGTTTGTTATATGCCAAATACTCTATAACCGAGTTAGGCAAGCTCTCTGATACAAAATAAGTGGGAAGCAAAGCTACGTCAAAAATTTGCAACCACCCAATCCATTCTGACGGTGCATTAAATTGATTAATAAAGTGAATCTGATTGTATTGTTTATACTTTTCTTTCAGTGAATCGGCATATTCTCCTTGACCGACCAATATTAAATGCATGTCAGGGTATTCCTTATGCAACAACATTGCTGCTTGAATACTTTCTTCCCAGCCCTTTTCTTTTATAGCTCTTGAAATCAAGCCAAACACAAAATCATTTTCATTAATACCTAAAAGCATTCTATCTTTAGAAGGAATACTCTGAAGCTGATATCCATAGTATACCTTGCGGGTTTTAGAGCGTTCTATATCTACCGTATTAAAAATTTCTGCATTCTTCTCAGTGGCATAAATAATGGTGTTAGCCCTATTTAACATCTGACTAACGACTTGTTTAAAGTCACGATCTATTTCAGGCTGCCTTAACAAAGCCTCATAACATCCATGCATGGAAATTATCCAATTCACTTCATTAAGATCCTTGATAGCATGAAATGCCGTTTTATCAGACCACCAGATATGTGAATTAACCACCATAATATTTTCAGAAATAATGTATTGCTTCAATTCTTGCGGATCACCTGAACTATGTAAGATGTTAACTTTTGAGGATATCATCTTAACCATTTGTTCATCAATTATCCAGGGCCGACTATTATAAATATAAACTTCTTGGAACATTGAAAAATAGTTAGCGAGCCTTATAACTAACATTTGGCCGCCGCCAACTCCTAAATCAGGAGTAACAAACAAGATTTTTCTCTTCTCTTGAAGATAATTGATGCTCTTAATCTTCTCTTCAAGTCCCTTTTTTAATTCTTCATACTCTGCAGCAATCTCGGGATTTTCATATATACTTTTACTTGAATACCCTTTACAACCAAGCCTGCTGTACTCATTCTCAATATGCATTAAGAACCGATCCTGTAGTTCTGCGGGAAGATAAAAGTTATCGGAAATAAACTTTTTTACAGCGATCATTTCCTTATAGAGATCTGTGCTTTGTTCTTTTACACTAATTATACTTTGTGTATGTCTTCGATGATAATTCAATACCGTTGGATTAAAAGAAATCTTTCCACGTCTTAATACATACAAATATCCGAGCCAGTCACCGGCAATTTTATAATGAGCTAAAACATCCTCAATTCCTGATAATGCCGACTTTCTCATCAGAACTGCACTTGCATTTGGAATTGTGTTTTTGATACCAAGACCTTCAACGACTTCAAGTTGTCCATCAACTTTATATGGTGATCTCCACTTAGTGATAGATAAATCATCCGTATACTGTGTATACTGAAAATCAATTTTATTTGAATGTTCATCGATGATTTGAGATTGACTATACACCAAGTTCACTTCCTGGTCCATGAACTCTGGCAACAATGTTTCAAGAAAGTTAACCTCGCATACATCATCTGCCTCAGCAATCCATACTATATCTCCTCTGGACGTATCAATACCTTTAATCCATTGACCAAAGCAGCCTACATTCACATTATTTCTTATTATTCTGAAGGGAATCGAACTGCTTTTTAATATTTCTTCTGCGACTTGTATGCTATTATCCTTAGAGACATCATCTAGAAATATTATTTCATCGGGAGTGTAGGTCTGTCCAATAATAGAATATAAGCGTTCCGGAAGAAATTTCTCATAATTATAATTCGGTATAATAACCGAAACTTTATAAGGCCTTTCCTTCAAAAACTTACTTTTCTTCTCATACTCATCAAGCCCACTTCCTAGGGTCATAAGCAAGAATTTCACATATTCTTCATGGTTATAATCGGCAGTTACTATCTCTTTCCCTTTGGTCGACAGCAGACTATATTCTACGCTATTTTCCAAAAGGTTAATTGTTTCCTCGGCCATCTTATCTACATTTAAGTAAGGAATGGAATTACCACCGATTTTTTCAATTAGTTCGGGTATTCCACCTGCCTCAAGAAAAGCCAGAACTGGTGTACCATTATCTATCGCCTCCATGGCGACAGTCGGAAAAGGATCTTCTCTTGAAGTAAGCAAGAATATATCCGCCGCGGCAAAAACAAATAATGGCTGATCAACAAAACCCATAAAATGTATATTAGACTGAATGTCTAAAGTACTTGCATCATGTAATAACCAATTTTTTAAAACTGGATCTGTTTCTCCGAGCCAAACAAAATGATAGTTTTCTTTTCCCTTTTGCTGCACGACTTTTTTAGCTACAGAGAAAAATAGATCAATACCTTTTCTTAAATCGGCATAACCACAACCTAAAACGATATTCACATTATGAGGTATATTTAACAGATCACAGAGTTGCTTTTTAGATTTGATTTTATCATAATCATTACTATTCTTACTGTATAATCCTTGAGATTTAATAACCATTTTATCAGAATCAACTACAAACTCCTCAACAAACTTTTCTTCCACAAATCGATTTGGAAACACAATTTTGTTTGAATATTTTGAGATATATTCCGCACCTTGAATGTAGTTATATGTTTTGATTGAAGTTGGGAGTTCATGTATTAATGATATTGTTTGTATATTAAGCTTATTCAATGTTCTTGTTAAAACACCTGAAACAACGGTATTTGTTATACATTCTTTAATACCATTATCTTTAAAATGAATTAATAAATTCTCGACCTCCTTTTCATTTTCAATATATGAAAGAGAGTTTTGATTTAAGTTATAAACGGTCCCGTATTTCGAAAATTCTGATTCATTCGGTCCGCCCTGCATTAATAAAATTGTTACTTCTTTTTTGTAATAATTATTTAATGTTCTTACTATATTTAAAGCAAGAAGTGAGGCACCGGCTTTTTGTGCATTATGGGAAACAAAAAGTATTTGATTATCTTTGTTCTTGCTGGATATACGTACCTTGTCTTGCATTACGATTACATTAGAATTAATTTCATTTTTGTATAGCTTTTCTTTTACTTTTTTAACAGCAAATCCTAATCCATTTTTTTTGTATTCTTCTTTAAATCTATTTATTAGGTGAGGCTGCTTTTGCAGAATCCTCCTAAATTTAATAATGTACTGTTTTAATTTCATTAACTTATATTCTAATGATGTAATTGCTATAAATTCTAGTTGATTGATCTTAAATGCCTCTTCGGATTGAAGACTTAAGATAAGCTCATTTGTTTGGTATGGAAATTTACAATAATAGGGCACACTGAAGTCTTGAAATGAACCTAAATCAAAATCCCTACCAGCTTTGTTAGATAACTTTATTTTCCCTTCATTAGTTCTGCTTACTATATGGAATGCTACTTTTAAAAATCTAAAATTTGCATCCAAGTGAAAAGTAAAGATAGCAGGTTTTATAGAATCTTTAGGCAGGAAAACATCCTGATCAAATTCGACGTTTTGTATATCATTCACAAAAGGCTCTACATCTTTTCTAAAAAGCCACCTTTTTTTATTACGTCCAAAAATATTACCAAGAGCCTCTCTTACTTTATCGATAGACATTAAAAAGTTCCCCTTCCTTACTAAAGAAAAAAGTTCATTTTAGAAAACTGCTCTTGATTTTTCTTAATTTTTGAACTGCTTTCCATCCCTTACTATTCATCAGCTCATCCAGACGAACATTAAGGTCAGCATTTTGCTCTTTCACTTTCACATTTTCTTTATTTAATTTCACGAGTGATTCATTATAATGGTCTAGTTCAATACGTAAACTCTCAATATTTTTTTCAGCAGCTTCTATTTTACTCAAAGCTTCTTTCTTTTCTCGTTCTAATTCATGCAGCCTTGAGACTAACCCTTCTATCTCTCGATCTTTATCCTGGAGGTCAGTTGTTAAAGCAATCTTTTCTCTTTTTAAATCCTCAACATTACTTTTTAAAAAAACAGCCTCAGAAGCTAATTTCAGTTCTTCCGTTTTTATATCATTCAACAATGTTAGCCAAAATATGTTGTTTTCATATTCCAGTTCCAGGATATCTATTTTAATAATGATTTTAGAAATATCATTTTCTAAGGGGGCGGTAAAATAAACTTGAGGGTCTTCGGTCGCGAAAACAAAAATATCCCTTAATTGATAAGCCGCATTAGTAACAAAATCACTTACTTCATAGAAGCGCTCGTTTATATCCATCACGGCGATTTTATTTATTCTAATGATAGCATTTGTATTAATCGGATCGAATCTAAATTGTTTGATTCCATTAAAACTATCAACAGAAAACACTAATTCTTTTATATTAGGCCGAATTTCTTTTATTGCACATTGACCCTCAGTAAAACCTTGTCCTACATCCACATATAATTGAGATATGTAACAATTAAAATGATCCTTAATATTTTTCAATGTCTGAACTGCTTCATGCGTTTTATTACCAAGCTCAAAAACAAATTGATACACTTCTGAATAAGGACGGTTTTTCAGAAATTTCCCTACAGGCGTTGGTACTTGGTCATAAAAATTATCAAACTCAGTTTCTTCGACTTTCTTATATACAGCCTGCTCGTGTAATACTCGTAAACCAGTTTGTTCAATAGTATTCAACAAATTTTCATAAGTAAAGAATTTCACATGAGTTTCGTCCAGTAACCCAATATCCTTATACCGGAATTTATTATTCAAAAGATCAATAATAACACTATTGTGGGCAATATTTGGTACTGATATCAGAATTGTTCCATTTTCATTCAACAATGAAGCTGCTTTCTTTAAAGCTTTAACTGGATCAATCAAGTGCTCTAGCACATCAGCGAATATAATATGATCATAACACCTACTAATAAATTTTTGATACCATTCGTAATCTTCGATATTACCTATTACAGCATCATTTACATAAGGAATGGCTAAATCTGCAGATTCTTTATCTATTTCAACTATATCGATTCTACACTCCAAATGCTGTTTTAGGTACCTTGTTAACCTCCCTGTAGCAGGACCAAACTCCAATACATAAGAACCGGGTTTAATTTTTTTACTAATCAAGGAGAGGGAGTTGACCTCATGCAATTCTAATTCAAAATCGTATTTCAACGTTAGTCTCCTTTCATAGACCATTCATGCGGAATAATACATAGACCTTCTCCTTTATAAGGAGCTTCGACAAAGAAAGTTTTTATCTTAGCTTTATAATCTATTGGCACGTGCGCATTACTTTCAAATAAAGCCGCATCAAAATAGTAAGTCCCACCTAACAAGTTAAAATCTTTGTATTTAACAATAATCGTGTTTTTCCCAAATTTATAGTCAATATCCATGTTATCAAGCAAGGAGTTTAATCCACAAACATAAAAGTCATCTATAGTATGGATAGCTAAACCAATTACTATACTTTTTATATCTGTCCGATTCATAAAAAAATCTATGTGAACATAAACGTCATTTCCATGTTGAACTTCTTCCAGTTGATTCATTTCACTATCAAAAATCTTTACACTCTCTATGTATCCTATTATATCAGAGCGTAACTGTAAGTTTGACGAGTTGTCAACAACTCCCTCCCCCTCTTCACTTAGCATAATTTTCCCATATTTTAGATAATCGGTATACTTATCACATAGCCTTTCAGCATCCCCTTCTGCGATCATTCTACCCTCATTAATCCAAACTACCCTGTTACAATATCTTTTAATGCTGTTAATATCATGCGAAACAAATAAAATAGTTTTTCCACGTACCCTGAACTCGTTAAACTTCTCCATGCATTTCAATTGAAACTTTAAATCGCCCACAGCTAAGGCTTCATCAACTATTAAAATATCCGGATCTACATTTATTGCCACTGAAAATGCAAGCCTAGCAAACATTCCACTTGAGTAAGACTTTACTGGTTGATTAATAAATTCACCAATTTCGGCAAAATCAATAATGGAATCTATTTTTTTCTGCATTTCCTCCCTACTAAAACCAAGCATCAATCCATTTAAATAAATATTTTCTATACCAGTATATTCACCATTGAAACCCGCTCCAAGTTCAAGTAATGCCGATATCTTTCCATTCACATCAACTTTCCCCTCAGTTGGAGAAAGAACTCCCGTAATGATTTTTAACACTGTCGATTTACCAGAACCGTTCTTCCCAATAATACCTATGATTTCCCCACGTCTCACTTTAAATGAAATGTCATTTAAAGCATAAAAATTAGTGTGATAATTTTTTCTAAACGGACTCAAAGCTTCTTTAAATCGATCGCTATGTTTCTTGTATAGTTTATATGTTTTCGTAACGTTTTTAACTTCTATAGCTACGTTGTTATCCATGTATAACAACCTTTCTATAATACATCCGCAAAATGCGGTTTTAGTTTTCGATAAATAAAGGATCCGATGATCATAATCAATACGACTAATGACCAAAAATATACTGTTTGGTTAAATCTCTCCCAGAACCAAACACCATTGATTAGAGAATCTCTATATCCTTCTACTATATAGTACATTGGATTAAGTTTAAGCAGCCATTGATAAGATTGAGGAATCATCTGATAACTCCACAAAATGGGGGTTAACCACATACCGAATTGTAGGACTAAATTGAGGATTTGGCCCACATCCTTAAGAAAAACAATCAATGCAGAAGTTATAAAAGATAAACATACCACCAACATAAAAATACAAAAACTGTAATATACTAATTGTATAAAATGAATTGTCGGATAATATGAAAAAGCAGCATAAATTATAATAATGAACAACACGAAGAAAATATGGATGAACAAAGCGGAAACTACCTTAACCAAAGGAAGCACCTTGATTTGAAAAACAACTTTTTTAACCAAATAAGAATATTCAAGAAAGCTGTACGTAGCGTTTGTAAGGGCCTCCGAGAAGAAAAACCATGGTATCATACCAGCCATAAACCAGAGAACAAAAGGAACATTATTCACCGGGCCACTTCTAAAACCAATTTCAAAGACAAACCAATAAACCAGTATAGTGAAGATAGGCTGAACAAACGCCCAAAAAATACCTAAGTATGATCCTGCATACCTTGTCTTAAAATCATTCTTTGAGAGATTGAAGATCAAGTCACGTTGAACAACTAATTCCCTAACATAACCTAGTAAAAGTTTCCTTCTTATATTGAGTAGAGTTGAGAAAAAAGCACACACTACTGCCAAAATAAGAGAGAGAAATCTCTCTTTTTTTTGGTTATCATTTTTCACCTTAGTTAAAACCGCTTCATCAATCGGTAACACTATAAATGGGTCAGAACCAATGGTGTTTATTTGCAACCCATTAATACCTTTTGAAATATCCGATAAATGATTAGAGTCGATAGCGTTTAATTCAGAAAGGCTCACACTATAATTACCAAAGAAAGTCGAGTATTTAATATCCTTGATTGTTATCTCCTGAGGTTTAGATCCTAAATCTAACCTCATTTTCGTAATATCTGTATTAACATTAAATTTGAGAATACTGAAACCTGGCGCTGAATATTCTTGTATAATGGAATTAGCTTCGTTGAAAGACTCCTGTATTTGACTATAGTACAACTGGAAGTTGTCTGATTGATTTGATTTAACCTCAATAAGAATCTTATAGTCTTTAGGGGGAGTTAAGATACCAGATAGACACAAAAAAAATGCAATAAAAAACAAAACAAAAATACCGATTATTTTTACAGCCCTTTTTCTCTTCTGCAAAGAACATTCTCCTCAAAAAAATCATGATTTTGCTAAATTCAATAGATATTGGCCATAATCTGTTTTTAACAAAGGTTGAGCTAGTTCCACTAGCTTCCTTTTATCAATGTAACCCATACGATATGCTATCTCTTCAATACATGAAATGTATAATCCTTGGCGCTTTTGAATTGCTTCAACAAAATTACTTGCCTCCAACAGAGATTCGTGTGTCCCTGTATCGAGCCATGCCATCCCTCTCCCAAAAACCTCCACCTTCAAATTATTTTTAGCCATGTACTCGTTTAACACTGAAGTGATCTCCAGTTCCCCTCGCTCAGAAGGAATTACATTCCTAGCTATTTGAACAACTTTATTATCACAGAAGTAAAGTCCAGGTACTGCATAGTTTGATTTGGGCTGAATAGGTTTTTCCTCAATAGAAAGGACGTTCCCAGAACTATCAAATTCAACTACCCCATAGGCTCTCGGGTCGTTTACTAGGCATCCGAATATTATGGCCCCTTCAGTTAAACAAGAGGCATTCTGAAGTGTTTTGGAGAAATTTTGGCCGTAAAATATGTTATCTCCAAGTACTAATGCTACCGAGTCTTCACCAATAAAATCCTCAGCTAAAATAAAAGCCTCAGCTAGCCCATTTGGTTTCTCTTGAACAGTATACTGAAAGTTAATACCTAAATTTGATCCATCACCAAGCAACTCTTGGAATACTCCTAAATCTCTTGGTGTTGAAATAATAAGTATATCTCTGATACCAGCTAACATAAGTACAGATAAAGGATAATAGATCATTGGCTTGTCATAAACCGGTAAGATTTGTTTAGAAACTGCTCTTGTCAATGGATAAAGTCGCGTACCCGACCCACCAGCTAAAATTATACCTTTCACGTTATGCCTCCCACATGCTAACTTTTATTAGAAGCTCCTTGTAATGAAACAATTTCCCCCATTTTATTCTAGGATATTCTATCAAAGAAAAGTAACAAATACTACAATTCTGCAGGATAAGACATATAGTACCAGTTGTTGGTGTGATAATACTAGTTATGATATGATACCACTTGAAAGTATCGTGAAAAAATATATTGAGGAGATTACTATGAATCAAAAGAAACAGCATTCGACCTATGCTGCAGGCCTACAAAAACAGACGCAAGAATTTGAGAAAAGTTCCATCGTTTTTTGGCTATTGTCCACGATTACTGTCGTTTTTCTTTTCTGGTCTCCTTTTCAGCGCGGATTATTTAACGGAAATAATTTTGATTTCGAAGCGCCGATCTACTCCTCATTTGTATGGAGTAGTATAATCATCATTCTTCTCTCCATTTTCTTATATTTTCAGTGGTCACTTCAACGTTTGTCTGATATAGCTGCCGTATGGATTTGGGCAATCCCGGCTACTTATTATATCTCCAGCTTCTCTGCAGCTTCTACAAATTTCGCGATGAATATGGTTTATATTCAGTTAGTCTATGCCACCTTCTTTCTCACCGCTTATTACCTGGCAAAAACTGAACTAGGAACTTCAATTTTACGCAATGCTTTTATGACGTCGGCCTATTTTATCGTTCTCTTTGGAATGATGAACTGGCTGGGAAACAAAGAGACTGCGTTTAGCCTGGTAAAGTGGTTTGCTTCAGCTATGAAGGATAACTTCTATTTGCATGCCGTTATGGAGGATTCTAATGGTCCGCGTCTTACTTCAGTTTTTCAGTACGCGAACACCTATGCCGGCTTTCTGATAGGGGTGTTGTTTTGCTCCGTATTTCTATTAATCAACTCTTCTAAATGGTATTCGGTAGGTATTCACTCCTTTATGGTTGTACCTATCATTATTTCCTTTTTCGTCACTTTATCCCGCGGCGGATTTGTTATTTTACCTGCGGTTTTGTTATTGGTCTTGCCATTTTTGAAGCCTCAGCGTCAGGTTATGTATTTGCTTCATCTTCTGATCTCATTTATCTTGTCATTCACGATCCTTACCAAACTTACCACTATAGGAGTAACTCAATTCCGGGGGTATAATACGGCCTTAGCTTCCTCTGGCTGGCTCAGTCTCCTGCTTGTTTCACTCCTCTACACCGGTATATCCATTATTCTTCAACGCTATGTATCCCCATGGGTGGATCAGCGACTGAACGGAATGACTAATAAACGGTGGGGCCACTTCGTATTACCTCTGGCTGCGGTCATCTTAGGCGGGATTGGCGTATCTCTTTTATTAACTGACAGTGGCATCACAAAACTGCTGCCCGAGAATATTAGGATCCGTGTAGAGAACATCAATTTCCAGCAGCACAGCGTATTGGAACGCGGGACATTCTACATGGATGCTATGAAACTCGTGAGCGATTATCCGTTGGTGGGAGCAGGAGGCGGTGCCTGGGCCGCTCTATATGAAAAGTATCAAAATAACCCTTATACTAGCCGGCAAGCTCACAATTTCTATCTGCAATACTTAACTGAATCCGGTATTCTTGGTTTGACCGTATTCCTCGTCTTGCTCATCCTTGTTTTTTATATATTTATCAAAAACTATATCAAACAAGATGAACAGCAACGAAATCGCCGATTTATTTTTTACATTATATCCATCTCGCTGCTCGTCCATAGTGCCTTAGACTTCGATCTTAGCTACGTTTATCTCGGCCTGCTCTTATTTCTTTCCTTGGGCACTTTAATCGCTACGGACTCTAACGAACTGAGCACAACTTGGAAAGATAAATTCAGTGCAAAAGGAAAATGGGTTTATCCGAGTATCATCCTTCTCGTCAGCTTGATTTTCTTTTTCCGTTCCATTCAAATGGTTAATGCGAACAGCAATTTCAATCAATCCAGAGCTCTGGGGTCTTCAGGTCAAAGCAGTTTGACTGAGATCCTCACACCGTTGAACAGCGCTCTTAGCAAACAACCTAGCCATCCGGACTACGTTCTTCAAAAAGTCGCTCTTCTGCTGCAAGCCTATAATCAAACGAAGGATGAAAAGTACTTTACAGAGGCGGACACCCTACTACAGCAAGCTAGACAAAAAGAGCCATCTAATTACTTTTTGACAGAACGCCAAATTTACAATTACATTACAAAAGAAAAGACCCAAAAAGCTCTTGAATTGGCTAACACAGAATTAAATAACTTCCCATGGAAAGTGGAGCTGTATGAACTCAGTATCTCTTTAAACACGGACCTGGGGCATAAGGCTCGTGAATCGGGGAATGCACAGCAGCAGAATCAACACTGGGACGCAGCTTTAGCCACCCTTAAACAGTTTGAGGAAAAGCAAAAGCACCTGGCTACACTGCCGAAAGAACAAGGCCAAGGTAACCCGTTCAATATCACACCGCGCATGTCACTTGCCTTAGGACAAATTTACTTCTTCCGTGGGAATCATGCAGAAGCAGAAAATAAGTTCAAGAATAGTATTGGCGGCTCCTTGGACGACGCAGCCGTGGTCCAAAATATCCGCTGGTATCTCGCCGCGCTGCAAAAGCAGGGCAAGAATGACCAGCCGCTGATGGACAAGCTCCTCGCAAAGGATCCGACAGAGAAGCAGAAGATCGAAAGCCTGGTCAATGCGAAACTCTAATAGTAATGCCATTGGTGATGGTAGCTTATCCCAGCTTGGGTGAGCTACCATTCTTCTATTTAGTTGTGTTACAATAGTTTCTATTGTGCTATAAAGGCTGTGTGTTTACTTGATTATATCTTTGAGGACACCTCCTACATAATTAGCCTACAATCTGAGAGGAGAATACGTAAGATGAACCATGCTGTATCCCGCAAAATCGCGAGCCTGCTCGCAGCCCTCATGATGATGGCCATCATGCTGCCTGTTATGGCATTCGCAGCAACAGACTCCAGTGCAGCAAGCACGAATGAGTCGGTATCCGATTCCGTTTATACGGACGTATATAGCGTAAATGACAACGTTTATGCGGAGGTTACTTTCGAAGATTTAGCTTCCCACTGGGCTCAAGCTGATATTGAACTGCTCGCAGGCAAAGGCCTGATCAGCGGCGTAACGGCAAGCGAGTTCCAACCGGACCGCGCCATCACTCGCGCTGAATTTGCAGCCCTGATTGTTCGTTCTATCGAACTCTCATCGGTAACAACCAGCACTTACTTCACCGATGTCAATGAGTCCGCCTGGTACGCTGACACTGTTGCATCGGCGGTGTATGCCGGCATCATCAACGGTTACGAGGATAATACCTTCCGTCCGAATGACTCCGCAACACGTGAAGAGCTTGCTGCCGTTATTATTCGTGCGCTGGATTATGTTCAAATCTCTACTCATGTCCCTCAAGATACGCAAGATAAGCTGCTGTCTGGGTACACCGATGCGAATGAAGTCGTTTGGGCTCACCAGGAACTGGCTGCTGCATTGAATGCCCACCTTATTAACGGTGTAACCGACAACCAGCTGGGTTCGTCGAAGCCAGCTACTCGGGCGGAAGCGGCTGTGCTGCTGAAGCGTTTCTTAAAGCTGGCGGATCGCCTGTAATGAAATAATGCCAAAAGAAGGTTGGATTCTTTGTGAATCTACCTTCTTTTTTTGTGTAAATACTACCAATTATGTCGGATTGATGATAGAATAAACCCTGGTTCTTACAAATATGCACTGGAAAAGGAGGTGTGAATACAAAGTGCAATCGAATGAACAACAAACAAATCTATTGAGAAACAAAAGGAGCACTACTGGCATGAACACACGCGTAATAAAAAAGACTTCCCAAGCCCTGGCATTATTCATGTTTGTTTCGATTCTGCTTCCTGTACTTGCTTTGGCAGCAGTTCACTTTGAAAACGTAGTGTACAATAAGTACAACAGAACGGTTAGCGGTTCAGTATATTCGGATACATACAACAATGTTGGAGATAGTGTATATCTGACTACTTACGCATCCGGTTCTTCCATCCTGTCCGCTACATATGCAACCTACAACCCTTCGACAAGTCGCTACGATTTCCGGTTGAACTGGTCGAAGAGCGTCAGCTCGACAACATACGACAGCGTGAACCTGAACGTTTACTTCAACAGCGTTTTTGGCGCTACGTACAGCGTTAACAACTCCGGCAAAAAGTCGAGCCCTGGTGGCGGTGGCGGCGGTGCTTCCACTAGCACCAACGGCAAAATCGATGCTACTACAGGTTCCGTATCGGCTTACGAGCTGCAACGTGCTTTTGACGTAACGAACAAAGTAGAGATCACGATCAAAGGCGAGAAACTGGACCTGCCTCTGTCCGCTCTGCTCGATGCGCTGAAGAAGTACAACAACGCACAGATCACCGTGATCTCCGACAACGGCACGTACACTCTGCCTCTGTCCGTACTGAACGGCGATGCTCTGGCGAAGTCCCTTTCTGCTGAGCAGAAGGACGTTACGGTCACCGTGACGATTGCCAAGAAAGCAGGCGAGGATGTAACGAAAGCTGTTTACGCCCTGGGTGCTGCTCCAATCGCAATCGCTGTTGATTTCAACCTGACAGCAAGCGCGAAAGGCAAAACGGTTTCCGTTGACCTCGGCAAAACGTTCGTTTCCCGTACGCTGAACGTTAACAAGAATGTAGATTCGAAGAAAGCGGCCGGCGTTGTGTACAACGAAACAACGAAGACGCTGAGCTTCGTACCGACTACGTTCGAAACGACCGACGGCAAGACGGTTGCTACGCTGAAGCGTAACAGCAACAGCATCTACACAGTTATTGAGTCCAACAAGTCCTTCGACGATCTGGCTTCCCACTGGGCACAATCCGATGTGGAACTGCTCGCGAACAAGCTGGTTGTTGACGGCGTAACGGCGGACGAGTTCCAACCGGACCGCAGCATCACTCGTGCAGAGTTCGCTGCTCTGGTTGTACGTTCCCTGAGCCTGAACGCTGTAACGACGAACACTTACTTCACAGACGTGAACTCTTCCGCTTGGTATGCTAACACGGTAGCATCCGCTACGTATGCAGGCATCATCAACGGTTACGAGGACAACACGTTCCGTCCGGACGCGGAAATCACTCGTGAAGAACTGGCCGCTATGGTCGTTCGTGCTGCGAACTATGCAGGTATCGAAACTGCCGTTTCCTCCTCCAAGCAAGCTGAAGTACTCAGCAAGTTCGACGATGCGGACAGCATCGTATGGGCTCAAGCTGAAGTTGCAGCTGCGATCAATGCAGGTCTGGTCAACGGTCTGACGGACAGCGAAATTGCTCCAGTAAGCGAAGCTACTCGTGCTCAAGCAGCCACGATGCTGAAACGCTTCCTGACGCTCGCTGACTTCATCGACTAAGATTCAAGCCAAATAACAAAGGGGCTATCCCAGTAGAGCAATCTACTTTGGGATAGCCCCTTTGTTATGCTTAAGGAACGGGCAGGAAGCGCAGTATCCACTTCTCGCTGTACTAGGCAAGTCTGCTTCAGCCTCAAGCCTAATTGCAGGTCTTTTCCCTTCCCACAAGCTTGGAAGCAAGCACGATACTAAGACCGCATAAATCACCATGCCCGTTTGGATGGCAGCTGACGTATACAAATACAATCAGGCTCGGGCGATAGGCAGAAGCAGGAGGCCAGCCAAGAAGTTCCACTTGGAATCACTGGCTGTCGCATGGACCCCACCTTAGACCAAACCCTAAATAACACGCTCACGCCCAGCACCAAGCTGCATAACCCGCACGCTTGCAGCATCCGCTGTGCCGTACCAAGCCTTCTTGTTAAGACTTCGCCGCTTTCCCAATCGCCTCATACAGCCGCTGCCAAGCTGGGGACATGCCCTGCAAATGAGGCGATCCTTCCACGTCTAAGCCTTCCAGCGGGTCGGACGGAGGAGGCGTCTTGCTTTTCCTTCCACGCTTGGGCTTCAAAGTGCTCACAGCTTCTTCCGAAGCACCTGAAGCCCCCTCATTCGAAGAACCTGCTGTCGATCGTTCATCTTCAAGCCTATGCGAATCTTCACTCATCGCCTATCCTCCTCTCACTTGCCGACCCACTCACGCCGAAGAGCGAACAGCTCCCTGAGCTCGTGCGTCGACATCTCCGTCACCCAGTTCTCCCCGGTGCCTACGATCTGCTGGCTCAGTCCGAGCTTGCGTTCGATCATCTCATCGATCCGCTCCTCCAGCGTACCGAGGGCAATGAACTTGTGCACCTGCACGTTGCGGGTTTGTCCGATGCGGAACGCCCGGTCGGTCGCTTGGTTCTCGACAGCGGGATTCCACCACCGGTCAAAGTGGAACACATGATTGGCCGCCGTAAGATTCAGCCCTGTTCCTCCGGCCTTCAAGGAGAGGATAAAGACGCTGCTGCGCTCCCCATCCGCTGAATCCGGACGCTGGAAGCCTTCAATCATGGTATCCCGCTGCGCTTTAGGCACCCCGCCGTGCAGGAACAGCACCCGCTCGCCAAGCTGCTCTTCCAGCGTGTTTTGGAGCAGATTGCCCATATCGACGAACTGCGTAAAAATCAGGCAGCTCTCCCCCTCGGCGCGAAGCTCCTGTACCAGTTCCAGCAGCCGGGACAGCTTCGAGGAGCGTTCCAGCTCCGACTCCATCGCTGCTCCACCAGTGTCTTTGAGAAAAAGTGCCGGATGGTCGCAAATCTGCTTCAGCTTGGTGAGGGTGGCCAGGATGAGGCCTTTTTTCTCCATACCGCTCAAGGTATCGATCCGATTCATGAGATCCTGAACGACATTCTCGTACAGCGTAGCCTGCTCAACCGTCAGCGATACGTAGGCCTTCGTCTCATACTTCTCCGGCAGATCCAGCTGAATCGCAGGGTCCTTCTTCACCCGGCGCAGCAGGAAAGGACGGATCAGCTTCTGCACACGGCCGAGCAGCACTTCATCTCTTGTCTTTTCGATCGGCCCCACGTACTTATGGTTGAATTCAGTGAGGCTGCCCAGGTACCCCGGATTGATGAAGTCGAAAATGGTCCAAAGCTCCGTCAGCCGGTTCTCGACCGGCGTACCGGTGAGCGCAATCTTATGCCCTGCCTCGAGACGCCGGACGGCCGTCGACTGCTTCGTATACGCGTTCTTGATGTTCTGGGCCTCATCTAGCCCTATTACATCCCAATGCACGCCGGAGAGCGTCTCCTCGTCCATCTGAGCGAGGGTATAGGAGGTCAGCACAAGATCCACCCGGCCCACGGCCTCTGCAAAAGCCTCCCCTTGAAGCCGTTGGGGACCATAATGCAGACGCACCTTCAGCGACGGAGCAAACCGCTCCAGCTCCTTCTGCCAATTGCCGAGCACCGAGGTAGGGCAGATCAGCATGGCCGGGGCCAGCCGCCTGCCTTCCCCCGCCGCCTGCTCCCGGGAAGCGAGCAGGTAAGCTATGAACTGCAGCGTCTTCCCAAGCCCCATGTCATCCGCAAGGCAGGAACCGAGTCCAAACCGCCGCATGAACAGGAGCCAGGACATACCCTCCTTCTGATAGGAGCGCATCTCTGCCCGCAGCCCCGCCGGCGGCTCTACGATCGGGATCTGCTTCGTGTGCTGCAGATGCTGAAGCAGCTGCGCCATATGGGCGTTCAGCTCCACCTCCATCTGCAGCGCGGGAGCATCTGCCCCCTCTCCGGCTGCGCCTTCCTCCGACGCGTTACCCTCCGCCTGTTCTCCGGCCAGCAAATGCAGCTCCAGCACTTCGCGCAGCGACAGGCCTCCGCGCCGTTCCGGCCCTCTCATGGCCTCCTGCATTTGCCTCAGCATGGCAGGGTCCAGTTGAATCCAGCGCCCCCTGACCTTCAGCAGGCGCTTCTTCTCCGCCGCCATGCGGGCAAATTCCTCTTCGGAGAAGTCCATATCGCCGATGGCGACCTTCCAGTCGAACTGGATCAGCTGATCCCGGCCCAGCAGGGAGCCTCCGCCGGAACCGGCCGACGACTTCAGCTTCGCCTTCAGGCGTGGCGTCAGCCTCTGCAGCTCTTCCCACCAGGCCGGCAGGAACACCGAGTAGCCGGCCTGCAGCAGCTTCAGGCTGCCTTCATGCAGGAAGAGCCAGGCTGCGGCCTCACCCAGCCGGCTTCTCACCAAGCCGCTGCCGTCTGCACGCTCCAGCTCCGGAGCCGCGCGGAGGCTGCGCTCCACGTCCTGCGGCACCCGCCGGGCCGCATGCTCGGCCCATGCATCGGGGAGGCCGTCAGGAGCCAGCAGCAGCCCATCGGCCGCCAGGCTGATCTCCACAAGCCGGGCCGGGTCGTCCTTATCCTGCAGCAGCAGCCGGAGCGTCCACTCCTCTTCGTCGTCTTCCGGCTCGATAAGCTGGAAGCAGGTGCGGAACGGCACCTCGTCGGGACGCCAGCCGGCAGCGGCCAGCCAGGCCTCTTCGTCCAGCCGCAGCGAAGCCTCGGCCAGGGCCTCATCGCCCACGGCCAAGTCCAGGGCCGCCGCCTGCAGCAGCGGCTGCTCCCGCTGCAGCTCGTCCCAGGCCGCCTGCACGGCCGGGTCGCTCTGCAGCAGCTCGCCGAGTGCCCGGCTGAACCAGGCGCGGCCGTCGATGCCGTGCCCTGCAGCTGCCACGAGCAGCGCTGCGGCCTCAGCCGCACGGGCCTCCGGCACGACAAGCTGCCATCCAAGGCGTCCCGCTTGCCACGCCTCGGCGTCAGGACGGTACCAGCCGCTGCGCAGCGCCTCCATGCCGAGGGCAGCAAGCTGCCTGGCGGCTTCCAGCTGTGCCGACCAGCGCAGCGGCAGATGCATGGCCGTACCCGGCGCAGCCAGGTACTCCAGCGCCGCATAGGCGCTCAGGCGAACGCTGTCCGGCTGGCTGCCCGGCTCGAGCAGCGCACCATACAAGCTGCGTCCATGCCAGGCGAACAACCGCAGACGAAGCTCAGCAGCCGAGAACGCTTGGCCCCGCTCGCTGACGGCCCACAGCTCCCAGCTGCCGTCGGCCTCACAGGCTCCGTGGACTTCTGCTAATGTCTTCAGCAGCGTCACGAAGCATCCCCTCCTTTTCGCAGCTTCTCCATTTCCTGCTGCAGCGCCCGCAGACGCGAATAACGGGTCGTCAGATAGGCCAGGTACCGGTCCCAGACCTCCGTACGCTTCAGCTTCTTGTAATGGCTCTGCAGCTTCTTCAGCAGCCGTACCGCACGCTTATACGCGTCCCGGTTCTTCTCCGCGATGAACAGTTCCACGCTGTGATGATACCAGGGGAGCAGCAGCTCCCGATGCTCGCTCTCAATCGGTTTGAGCTCGCTGGCCCGAAAGTCCATCGGCGTATAGCCGAGAACGAGATGGATATCCACCCATTCCCGATATCTGCCGGTGCTCATGAGTTCTTCCGTGTAGTAATCCAGGCTTCGGGGAAGCAGAGCAAAGACGGCATCCCTCCACTCCTGGTCCAAGCCCCGCGCCCCTCTCACCTGTTCCCACAGGTCAAAGTAGCTGCCAAGCTGCCCGCCCGGAACGCGTGTCATCCAGGGAACCAGCCACTGCAGCCATGCTCTCAGGCGTTCCCATGCCCGGGTACGAGCCATAACCTCCAGGTACGGCAGCACCTTCGCCGGCGCCGCATGGCCCATCCGGCCGGCAAGCTCCATGGCCTCCTCATCCGTACCACCACGCATGGCGAACAGAAGCTGCGCATGCATCAGCCATTCGGCACGGGAAGCCGGAAGCTCCTCCTCTTCGGATACCTTCTGCAGCCGTGCTTTTTCCCTTGCAGCCCCCGCTTCGCTCCAGAGCAGGTCCCACCACAGAGCCGTGTACGTCTGCATCCAGGGCACTACCGTGCCGGAGGCCGGCTGGGCATGCGAATGCAGCACCTCTTCCGTCTCCTGAAGCAGCGAATCATAGCGCTCACGGGCTTCTGTCCTGTGAATCTCCTTAAGCAGTCCTGTAAGATGATCCCAGCAGCGGGAAGCAAGATCCCGGTAGACCTCCATCCGCTGATAATAAGAAAAATCATACTGCTGCCGAAAATGACTCCCCTGAATCTCCTCCGTCAGCTTCATCACAAATAAAATTACATGCAGCTCATACAGCTGGGCGGCGGTCTTTTCCCACCCGGCGGCGATGGGAAGCAGTTCACCCAGCACCTTGTCGTAGAGTGCCGAAGCCGAGGCAAGAGAGCTGAACCGGTTCGGATGAACCCGGCTGCGAAAATACTTGTACCAGCTCGCCGGCCCGCTCCCCTGTACAGGGGCTTCCGGATCTGTAGACGGTTCCTCCCTGGGCAGCAGGCTTCTTGCTGTAGTGAGCGAATCCAGAATGGAGGCCCAGCTGCTGTCCTCTCCTCCAGAAGAGGACTCGCGCACAGGCGTACCGCCGCCTGCGCCCCCCAATGCCGAGGTCCCGGACTTCAGGAGCTTCGAAGGATCGTAATCGGCCCGGTCGCACCATTCGAACACAACGGCAGCCATATGCTCACAGTAGCCATCCGAATGACAGTCGCACGTGCTGTATCTAAGATCTTCCAAGTTGAGCTCTACCCGATTAGGGTGTTCCCAATCAGGGGAATCATCCTCCACATAAGCCTGAACCAGCGCACCCTCCGCGGTATATTCGATAATCCGCCCTTCGGAATACACCTGCCAGCCCTGCTCCAACACAGGGTATGAAAAATAACGGTAGACCGCTGCGGCCAGCCCGTTCAACGTCAAGTGAAGCATGTCATGCCTCCATACTTCTGAAAGTTCTATTCTACTTTTGTGCCCTCCAAGTATATCATAAATACCTGGACGGCATGGATGGCCAACGCGTCCATACGGTCACGCAGCGCAAATTCCAACTGCAGTTCAAAGTTTTTCCGGACACTAGAAGATTCGCATTCCCGTTCGGATACGTGGAGGTGGAGGGCTGGGACCGCTTATGAATGGGGTGTCACACCTGAAGGGCCGAATCATCACACAGACGGTTAGACCACCGGCTTGCAGCGTCTCTTTGGCAGGAGCATCCTAACATCCTTTTGGACAACCATTCGCTTAAACAAAAAAAAGACGGCAGCACCCCTGAGGATGCTGCCGTCTTCCACGGACAGGATCGGATTAGAATCCGCCCATGCCGCCCATACCACCCATGCCGCCCATGTCAGGCATAGCAGGCTTATCTTTTTCAGGCTTGTCAGCGATAACCGCTTCGGTCGTCAGGAACATAGCCGCTACGGAAGCCGCGTTCTGCAGAGCGGAACGGGTTACCTTCGCAGGGTCTACGATCCCGGCTTCGATCATGTTGACCCACTCGCCGGTTGCCGCGTTGTAGCCTACGCCTGTTGCTTCTTTCTTCAGGCGCTCCACGATGACGGAACCTTCTTGACCAGCGTTAGCTGCGATCGTGCGGACAGGCTCTTCCAGAGCGCGCAGAACGATGTTCACGCCCGTCTTCTCGTCGCCTTCTGCATTTACGCTTGCTACAGCATTGTACACGCTCACGAGAGCCGTACCGCCGCCTGCTACGATACCTTCTTCAACCGCTGCACGCGTAGCGTTCAGGGCATCTTCGATGCGGAGCTTGCGCTCTTTGAGCTCGGTTTCGGTTGCTGCGCCGACCTTCACGACAGCTACGCCGCCGGACAGCTTCGCAAGACGCTCCTGGAGCTTCTCTTTGTCGAAGTCGGAAGTCGTTTCTTCCAGTTGGGCACGGATCTGGGATACGCGCGTACCGATGTCTTTCTTGTCGCCGGCGCCGTCCACGATGATCGTGTTTTCTTTCGTTACACGGATTTGACGAGCGGAACCCAGCTGCTCCGGACGCGTCGATTTCAGCTCGAGGCCGAGCTCTTCCGTGATCACTTGGCCGCCGGTCAGGGCAGCGATGTCGCCGAGCATAGCCTTGCGGCGGTCGCCGAAGCCAGGAGCTTTGACAGCCACGCAAGTGAACGTACCGCGCAGACGGTTCACAACCAGCGTAGCCAGAGCTTCGCCTTCCACGTCTTCAGCGATGATCAGCAGCTGCTTGCCGGATTGAACCACTTTCTCAAGAACCGGAAGGATCTCTTGAATGTTCGTGATCTTCTTATCGGTGATCAGGATGTAAGGGTTGTCGAGGACCGCTTCCATCTTGTCTGTGTCCGTGATCATGTAAGGGGAGATGTAACCGCGGTCGAACTGCATACCTTCAACCACTTCCAGCTCCGTAGCGAAGCCTTTGGACTCTTCGACGGTGATAACGCCGTCTTTGCCCACTTTCTCCATCGCTTCTGCGATCAGCTCGCCCACTTCGTCGTCAGCAGCGGAGATCGCCGCTACTTGAGCGATGGACTGCTTGCCTTCGATGGACTTGGAGATGCTTGCCAGTTCTTCAACCGCTGCACGAACCGCTTTGTCGATCCCTTTGCGGGATGACCATAGGGTTAGCGCCTGCCGTTACGTTCTTCAGACCTTCGCGGATCATGGCTTGAGCCAGAACCGTAGCGGTCGTCGTACCGTCACCTGCGATATCGTTCGTCTTCGTAGCTACTTCCTTCACGAGCTGGGCGCCCATGTTCTCGAAAGCATCTTCGAGTTCGATTTCCTTCGCGATCGTCACGCCGTCGTTGGTGATGAGCGGGGAACCGAATTTCTTCCTCGAGTACCACGTTGCGGCCTTTAGGACCGAGTGTAACTTTAACGGCATTCGCCAGAGCGTCAACCCCGCGGAGCATCGCGCGGCGAGCGTCTTCGCTGAACTTAATTTCTTTAGCCATGAATGAACCCTCCCGATAATTGAAATGGTACTGCCATGTATACGTCCTCCGGACGACTCCGGAAGCTTAGTGTAAGTAAGGAAAAACGGTCTAAAACTTAAGTATATAGCGGCTGCGTTCCTAGGCCAGAATCGCCAGGATGTCGCTTTCGCGCATAATCAACAGCTCACGGCCGTCGAATTTCACTTCCGTACCGGCATATTTGGAGAAGATCACGCGGTCGCCTTCTTTCAGCTCCAGCGGAATACGCTCGCCGTCTTTCAGGGTACCGCTGCCTACAGCGACGACTTTGCCTTCTTGCGGCTTCTCTTTCGCTGTGTCCGGCAGAACGATGCCGCTTGCGGTCGTTTCCTCTTTTGCAATGGCTTCAATAACTACGCGATCACCCAACGGTTTGATCATGAGAAAATAGCCTCCTTTAAAATTAGGTACAGAGTCGAGTCGAATCTTGTTATTAGCACTCGAATGTGTCTAGTGCTAACAACACTCTTTATGATACCGACTTCGCTGTGAATTTGCAAGTGCTTTTACAACTTTTTCACACCTCCCCCATTGTATCCAAGGAAAGCGGAAATATACGGAAGCCTTCCTGTGGCAGCGGGCTGGAACGGGGCTCCTGCCCCACCGTCCTACTCCCCCGCCCCAAAAAGAAAAAAGCCTGTCAATCGACAGACTTTGAGCTTCCTTCCAAGGTGGCCGCCTCGGCTTCCCACGCCTGATCATCCAGCAGCTGCTTGCGGTAAATGGTTGCCGAGAGGAAGACGCTGAATTCGTACAGGAGAATCATCGGCAGGGCCACGACGATCGCCGAGACTGCATCCGGCGGTGTGATCATGGTCGCGATCACCACAAGGGCCAGATAAGCATAACGCCGGACCTTCTTCAGCAGCAGCGGGTTGAGCACCCGGATTTTGGTCAGGAACATCACCACAATCGGCAGCTCGAACACGAGCGCGATCGGAAGAAGGATATTGAACATAAACGAGAAGTACTGCGCAGCGCCGTAGGTTTCGGTCAGCTGAAGGTTCGCGGAGATGGAGGAGGTGAACAGGAAGGCCATTTTGAATACGACAAAATAACCGAATGCCAGCCCCAGCAGAAACATGAAGAAGGCAAAAGGAACGTACAGCAGCGAAGCCTTCTGTTCCACCTCGCGCAGTCCCGGCTTCAGAAAGGCCCAGGTCTGGTACAGGGCAAAGGGCAGAGCAATGAGCAGCCCCGTGACCAGGGAGAAGTTCATATAAAGCTTAATGGGCTCCCAAGGGGAGAATGTATGCCAGTTCACATTCGCGATCGGTGCTATGGACTGCAGGTAAAGGATCAGCGGCTTGGCGTAGACCAATCCGACGACCATCCCGAGGACCAGAACAAGCAGAACCCAGACGATCCGCTTGCGCAGCTCGGTCAGGTGCTCGACCAGCGTCATTCCTTCTTCTTCATGATTCATGCGGATTCACCTGCCAAGGAAGTTCATGATAGTGCGGCGTACGGGACGCCTCTCAATCCGGGAGCCGGCGCTGATCCGCCCGGTTCTCCGCGGGCGTCTCGGACTTCGGCGCTGCCGGCTGGTTCTGTGCGGCTGCCGGAGCCTGCACTGGATCTCCCGTTGTCTGCGCCGGCGCCTGTACCGGTGCTTGGGCCGGCACCGCTGCCGGCGGCTCCTGCGGCGTTACGTCCTTGCGCGGCGGCGCGGCGTCCGGCTCGTCGTTCATCAGCTCGCGGGTCCCCTGCTTGAATTCGCGCAGGGTCCTGCCCAGCGCCCTGCCGAGCTCCGGCAGCTTCTTCGGTCCGAACAAGAGCAGCGCGATGACCGCGATAAGAAGAAATTCGGTGATGCCTATATTCCCAAACATAAGCATGCTCCTTTGTGTTGGTATGGGAATGCTTGCAGGGCACGGCGCGGAACCGCCGGCTTTAACAGCCGAGCAGCCCGCCGTACCCGAGTTCTGTAATATCTTGACGTTCAATGATTTCTCCCGCACAGATGCGGGGGAGCAGCACGTCGAAGGAGGTGAACGGGTCATGCATGACGCAGCCGGGCAGCCCCATAATCGGGACTCCTTCGATGTAACCCATCAGCAGCATGGAGCCCGGCAGCATCGGTGTGCCGTAGGAGACGATATCCGTCCCGGCCGCCTTGATCGCCCCGGGGGTGCGATCGTCCGGATCGACGGACATGCCGCCCGTCAGCAGAATAAGCTCCGCCTTGTCCTCGTGCAGGAACCGTTGAATCTCCCGGATGATCACACTGCTGTCATCCGGAGCGAACCGCTGCTCGATAATCTCGGAACCGAAGGCTTCCAGCTTCTCGCGCACCACCGGACCGAACTTGTCCTGGATGCGGCCCTTGAACACTTCGCTGCCGGTGGTGATCAGCCCCGCCCGCAGCGGACGGAACGGCTTCACCTGGAGCACCGGCTCCTCCGAAGAAGCGGCGATGCGCTCCACCTCCGCGACCCGCTCCTCTTCGATGATCAGCGGGACGACGCGGGTGCCGATGAGCGGCTGCCCCGGCTTCACCGGGGTATGCGAGCGGATCGTCGACATGACGATCCCGTCGAGCGCATTCATCGCATCGATCCGCGCCTTGTCGATGACCGCGAGGCCATGGATCGCCGATTTGAGCGTGATCTTGCCTTCATGCGGCTCGGTCAGCTCCACCTGCGGACTGCGGACCGCTTCCGCCATCCGGCGCGCGGCTTCGTCCTCGTGCAGGATGCCGTCCACCAGCCGCATCGTATAGATGTGCTCCTTGCCGATGGACAGCAGGGCCGGGATATCCTCTTCGCGGATCACATGACCTTTGCGGAACAGCCTCCCCTTGAACCGGCCCGGAAGGATCTGCGTCAGGTCATGCGCCAGCATCAGGCCGACCGCCTGCTCCACCGCCACCTCCTGAAGGAGATCCTCACGCTTCATCGCCGTGATCCCCTTCCCTGCCGGTGAGGATGCCGAGCGCGTGAGGAAGCTGGCCCATCACCGCCGACAGGTTCTCCATCACGCCCTTCGGCGCACCCGGAAGATTGAGAATCAGCGTCCGTCCGCGGATGCCGGATACGGCCCGGGAGAGCATGGCGCGCGGCGTCTTCTGCATCGACGCCATACGCATCGCTTCGGCGAAGCCCGGAGCCTGGCGGTCAATGACGCCAAGCGTGGCTTCGGGCGTCACATCGCGGGCAGCGAGGCCCGTTCCGCCGGTGGTGAGTATAAGATCGGCTTTGAAGTAGTCGGTCATTTCGATCAGTGCGGCCATGATTTCGTCTTTCTCATCCGGTACGACACGGTATTCGATGATCTCGCCGCCGATCTCTTCTTCGATCAGCTCCCGGATCACCTGGGCGCTCGTGTCTTCCCGTTCCCCGCGGGATCCGCGGTCGCTTGCGGTCAAAATAGCCACCTTCCAGCGCATAAGCCTGCTCCTTTCCCGGGTATGGATTGTGCATACAAAAAATCAGGGTCAAAGGCCGGCTTGTCCGCTTCCTGCGAAGACCGGAGCCGGCTCCCGCCCATTGTCTATAACTCCGCCTGATAATCGCCGCTCTTGCCGCCCGTCTTGCTGAGCAGCAGCGTGGGTCCGATGCGCATCGCTTTATCCGCCGCTTTGCACATGTCGTACACCGTAAGCGCAGCGGCCGAAACCGCCGTCAGCGCCTCCATCTCCACGCCCGTTTGGCCCTTGGTCCTGACAGTCGCTTCAATATACAGCTCGCTGTCCCCGTTATCGGAGTAGCGGACCTCCACCCCCGTCAGCGGGAGGGGATGGCACATCGGAATCCAATCCGACGTCTTCTTCGCGGCCATGATCGCCGCAACCTGGGAGACACCCAGCACATCGCCCTTGCCGATCCGGCCTTCTTTGATGAGATTCAGCGTCCCCTGCTGCATGGTTACGGTAGTCCGTGCCACAGCCGTGCGGACGGTCTCGGCCTTGTCCGAGATATCCACCATCCGGGCCCGGCCTTCCCCGTCAAAGTGGGTCAGAGTTCCTGCTCCCTTGTCCTGCTCAGCCATCGTTCTTCCCGCTCCCTTCCACGATCGTTCTCGTCTCGGTGATGAGCTCGTTAATCCGGAAATCGAACAGCCCCATCGGGACCTCGGGGATCAGCTGCTCATCGAAGGAGGCGGCGATAATATAAGGTTTCGGCAGCCCCGTGCGTACGTACTGCTGCATGAAGCGGTCGTAGAACCCGCCTCCGTAGCCCAGGCGGCCCATGCTTAAGTCGAAGGCCAGTCCCGGTACGAGCGCAACGTCAATCTGCCGGATGTCCATCAGCTGCTGGGCCTTGGCGACCGGCTCGCGGATGCCCCAGGTCCCCCGCTCCAGGTCCGCATAGGAACGGACTTCATACAGCTTCAACTGTTTGTGGGCGGCGAACACCTTGGGAACGACCACACGCCAGTGGCGCTTCCAACAGGCTTCAAGCACCGGAGTCACATCGACTTCCGTCTTCACGGGCATATAAGTGAAAAGCGTCGGACGCCGGCGCACGGAAGGATCCGGCTGCAGCAGCTCTTCCAGGCGTTCAATCACCTTGGCGCTGATGACGGCGGACTTCTCTTTGCGCTGTTCCTCCGTCAGGGCAGACCGAATGGCTTCCGCTTGGCGGCGAAGCTCGATTTTTCTCTCTTTTATATTCATGAGGGCGGCCTCTCTTTAGCGGTTCAATTCTGGAATACCAACATTCTATCACAACATGAAAATAAAAACAGCCTCCTCCCCGCCCGCGTCTCCGGGCAGCCGGACAACCTGCCGGAACCCGGCCCACCGGCCCCGGGGGAAGCCGGAGAAGGAATGCACAGCGGCGCGGGAATATGCTACACTACACAAGGGTAGGAAGCTGTCGTTATCATTCAATAGGCAGCCATCCAAGATCAATGTTATCCATCGATTAATTCAGGGTTCGGGAGGCTTGTCAACCATGCTGCTGCAGGTGTCGGGAATCACCAAAAGCTACGGGGTCAATACCGTGCTTTCCAATATATCATTACAAATTGAGGCCAGGGAACGGATCGGGCTGGTCGGCGTGAACGGGGCGGGCAAGTCGACGCTGCTGCAGATCATTGCCGGCGAGCTGTCGTATGACGGCGGCCAGATCTTCAAGAGCAAGGAGACGCGGATCGGGTATCTCAAGCAGAACAGCGGATTGCATTCGGACCGCTCAATGTGGAACGAGCTGCTCAGCGTTTTCTCCGATCTGCTGGAAACCGAGGGAGAGCTGCGCCGGCTGGAGGCGCTTATGGCTGACGAGACGGTGCTGGCCGACGAGAAAAAGACGGAAGATACAATGAAGCGCTACGCCGAGCTCTCCGACCGATTCCGCGAGCGCGGCGGCTACGAGATCGAAGCCAAGATCCGCGGCATCCTGAACGGCATGGGCTTCGGAAGCATGGATCCCGCCACGCCGGTGCAGGCGCTGAGCGGCGGCCAGAAGACCCGCCTCGCGCTCGCCAAGATGCTGCTCGAAGCACCGGATCTGCTCCTGCTCGACGAGCCGACGAACCATCTGGACATCGCGACCCTGACGTGGCTGGAGCAGTATCTGCGCTCCTACTCCGGCGCCATCCTGGTCGTATCCCACGACCGGTACTTCCTCGACGCGCTCGTCGATGCCATCTACGAGATCGAGCGGACCACCTCGCGCCGCTATACCGGCAACTATACCCGGTATGTCGAGCTCAAGGAGGCCGATTACGAAATCCAGCTGAAGCAGTACGAGAAGCAGCAGGACGAGATCGCGAAGATGGAGGAGTTCGTCCAGCGCAACATCGTGCGGGCTTCGACCACGAAGCGGGCCCAGAGCCGGCGCAAGGCGCTCGAGAAGATGGAGCGCATCGACAAGCCGCTGGGGGACCTGAAGCGGGCGAGCTTCTCCTTCGAGGTCGACAGCATCTCCGGCCGCGAGGTGCTGGATGTGCGGGGCGTCGCCGTTTCGTATGACGGGGTCAACCCGCTCATCCGGAACGTGACCTTCCAGCTGCGCCGCGGCGATACGGCCGCCTTGATCGGCCCGAACGGGGTCGGCAAGTCGACGCTGCTGAAGACGTTGATCGGCCAGCACGCACCGGACCGCGGCTCGTTCACCTGGGGAGCCAACGTGAAGATCGGGTACTATGACCAGGAGCAGACCGGCCTCAACCCGCACAACACGGTGCTCGAAGAGCTCTGGAGCGAGTATCCGCACCTGGAGGAAGCCCGGGTGCGCACGGTGCTCGGCTCGTTCCTGTTCAGCGGCGAAGACGTCTTCAAGAAGGTCGGATCGCTCAGCGGCGGCGAGAAAGCCAGAGTGGCGCTCGCCAAGCTTATGCTGCTGAAGGCCAACGTTCTGATTCTTGACGAGCCGACGAACCATCTGGACTTATACAGCAAGGAAGTGCTGGAGTCGGCCCTCATCGATTACGAAGGCACCCTCCTCTTCATCTCCCATGACCGGTACTTCCTGAACAAGATGGCCGAGAGCATGCTGGAGCTGGCAGCGGACGGAGTCACCGGATATCTCGGCAACTACGACGATTATATGGAGAAAAAGCAGGAGCTCGCGGAGATGGAGCAGGAGCGTCTCGCGAAGGAGGCTGCTGCCCGGAGCGCCAAGAGCGCCGGTGGCGCGGGATCCTCCGTACAGGAGACGGACAGCATCAAAGGCAGCGGGTATGAAGCAGGCAAGCAGGCGAAACGTGAGGAACGGTCCCGGCAGCGCCGCCTGGAGCAGCTCGAAGCCCAGATCGCCCAGCTTGAGACGGAGATCGGCGAGACCGAAGCCGAGCTGGCTCTGCCCGAGGTCTATAACGACTACGTCCTCGTACAGCAGAAGAACGCGCTCCTCGAAGAGAAGCGCGCCCAGCTTACGGCCTGCTATGAAGAATGGGAGGGACTGGCCGAATAGCCGGACTCCCCGAATTACGTTAAGCCTCCGGACGGCGGTCGTTTCGGTCGTCGAACAATCCGGCGAGGTCGATCTCCGGGGTCGGATACTGCAGAGGCAGCGCCTCCAGTTCCTCCACGATAATGCGCAGCACCAGGTAGTCGCGAAACCAACGCTTGTTGGCGGGAACGACATACCAGGGACTGCGCTTTTTTGCGGAGCGGGCCAGCGCCACCTCATACGCTTTGCGGTACTCTTCCCAGTATCTGCGTTCCTGAAGATCGCTCATATCGAATTTCCACAGCTTCTCCGGGCTCTCCAGCCGCTCCCGGATTTTGCCAAGCTGGAATTCGGGTGAGATATGTAGAAAAATCTTGATGATTACCACATGGTTGTCGAGCAGCAGCGCTTCAAAATGCCGGATATGATCCAGCCTGCGGTCCGCTTCCTCGTCGGAGATCAGGCCGTGCACCCGGGTAATCAGCACATCCTCGTAGTAAGAACGGTTGAAGGCGGCCATATAGCCTTTGGCCGGCATAACCTTGTGCGTGCGCCACAGAAAGTCGTGCGCCGCCTCATCGGCCGTCGGCTTCTTGAAGCTCTCCGCCCGGAACCCCTGCGGGTTCAGGTTCGCCAGTACTTTCTTGATCACACCGTCTTTGCCGCTGCAGTCCATACCCTGGAAGATGATGAGCACCGCATGGCTTTTGCCTGCGTACAGCTTGTCCTGCAGCTCCTTGAGTCTTTCCTGAAGGTCTTCATACTCTGCGCGGATCTGATCTTTGCTCTCAATACCTCCGGTCTCCTCGGGATCAAAGGAAGACAGGTCCACCTCTTCGCTTTGATGCAGCCGGAATCGATTCAGCACAGGGTCCACCGTCCTTTCTTCGGGTTTCACGCTTTGTATTTATATCACCCTTGTGGATAGAGTCGAATCAGTCCCTGATCTGAACACGGGTTGTCCACAATGTGGACCGAATTCGCGCGACGTTGTCCACGGTTTTGTGTATTCGCTTACAATTAGTTGAGGATATCCAGAAAAATGAAGTTCCTATCCACAACCTTATCCACATAAAAATTTGTCGTTTTCCTTGATATTATCGGCTTTTTTAATTCAATCCACAGATTTATCCACATTATACACAGGGAGGCTGTGAAAACTTATCCACGCGTGCCGCGAAATCAGGGGCCCCCAAAACCCGCAAAAGATCAGCCTTTTTTGAAGTTACCCACACTATACACAAGGGCTGTGGATAACTAGTATCCACAGCCCTTTTTCCAGTCATTTTATCTTGTTAAGTATCCTGCCGGCGGCCGTTTCAGGAGATCCGGACCTGCGCTTGCTCAGCCTGCTCCTGCCCTTCTCCGGCCTCCCGGGCCGCTTGGTTGCATGCAGCCATGAAGGCGTGTGCGGCGGCCATGAGGATATCCCGGTGAGCGGCAATCCCCCGATAAGAAGCACCGTCCCTGCGTACGGTAACGATCGCTTCTCCGCTGGCTTCTTCGCCCGAGGACAAAGAGTACAGCTCCAGATCAGCGAACTCGACGGCGAAGGGCAGCGCCTGCTTGATGCCGGCCACAACCGCCTCGACAGGGCCTTCGCCGGTCCCCGTATAAGTCTTCTCTTCCCCGGTCGCTTCGCTGCGGATCGTGCACGAGGCGACGCGGTGTCCGGCCGTTCCGGTCACGAGCTGGGTGGATACCAGCGTGTACGGTTCCATTACCCGGTTCACCGCGTCCCCAATCAGCTGCATGAGCTGATGGTCGTGAACGACCTTCTGGCTGTCCGCCAGGCTCTTGAAGGAAGCGTAGAAGTCCTCCATCTGCTCGTCGGTCAGCTCCACGCCCAGCTCGCTTACCCGGTGGCGGATCGCATGGCGTCCGGAATGCTTGCCGAGGATGATCATGCTGCGCGGTACCCCCAGCCGCTCCGGATCCATGATCTCGTAGGTATTCCGGTTCTTGAGCAGGCCGTCCTGGTGGATGCCGGCTTCATGCTGGAAGGCGTTGCGGCCGACTACCGGCTTGTTGAAGGCGATCGGGAAGCTCATCGCCCGGGAGACCATCTGTGAGGTGGCGAAGATCTCTTCGGTGCGGATGCCCGTCACCGCCCCCATGGCATTCCCCCGGGTCTCGAGTGCCATGACCAGCTCCTCCATCGAGCAGTTGCCGGCACGCTCTCCTACGCCATTCACCGTAACCTCCACCTGGGAGACCCCCGCCTTGATGGCCGCCAGGGAGTTCGCCACCGCCAGCCCCAGGTCGTTGTGACAGTGGGCGCTGAATTCAACCCGGTCGCTGCCCCGCACATTCTGCATCACCCGCGTGAACATGGCTCCGTACTCATCCGGAAGCGCGTAGCCTACCGTGTCCGGGATATTGATGATTGTCGCTCCCTCGGCAATGACCGCCTCGATCATCTCGAAGAGGAACTCGTCACCGGTGCGCGTGGCATCCATGGGCGAGAATTCGATGCGGTCTACGAACTGCTTGCCGTAGGCCACCATCTCCCGGGCCATCGCAATGGCCTGCTCCCGCGATTTGCGCAGCTGGAAGTCCAGATGAATGCTCGACGAGGAGAGGAACATATGCAGACGGCGGCGCTCCGCATCCCGTGTCGCTTTCACAGCGGCATCGATATCCCCCTTGACGGCGCGGGCGAAGCCGCAGATCTCCACCCCGGTTATTTCCCTGGAGATCTGTTCCACCGCGGCGAAGTCCCCGGGGCTGGAGATTGGGAATCCCGGCTCAATGACGTCCACGCCCTGCTTCGCGAGCTGCCGCGCAATCACGATCTTCTGCTGCGGTGTGAGCGTCGCTCCCGGCGCCTGTTCTCCGTCTCTCAAGGTCGTGTCGAAAATCATAATTTTTCTCATGTCGTTATCCTCCCAAAGTGTAGTGTATTGGCTTATCCCTTGTCCTGATGCCACTGCCTCGACTGAGCAACGAACCACCCTGCTGAAATATCAAAAAGCCCGTCGTCTCTGCATAAGAGACGACGGGCTCGATGCCCTGCCGCGGTACCACTCTTCTTGAATTCCGGTCCACCCGCCGCACAAAGCCGCCGGTTCGCCAGGAACTCCACCTCGAAGCCCTTCTCACGGTGGGCCTCCGTCGGAATCTACTCCAGCCGAAGAGCACCTGCAGCTCTCCCGCCGTTATCAACCCCGCCGCTCCCGGGCGAGCTTCAGACCTGCCGCTGACTGCGTCGCACCACCCCGCAGCTCTCTGTTCACCGGCCTGCCTTACTGTTCCCGTTCATCGCGTTTTTGCTATGAAATTCAATGATTGCCCGGCTCTGCATCCGGACTGAAAATCAAAAAGCCCGCCGTCTCTTAAATAAGAGACGACAGGCTGACCTATCGCGGTACCACTCTTGTTGACAGCCCCCTCATAAGAGAAGCAAGCTGCCCGCTTGAAGCCTGATCACGGAGGCCCCCGTAGAGCTTACTGGCGTGGATGCAAACTGCACCGGCGCTTCGGCCCTGCCGCTCCCGGGTGAGGTTCGCCAGCGTCCCTGACTGCGTTGCACCTTCCCGCAGCTCTCTGTACAGGTTCTTCCCGCTACTGTTCCCGTTCGTCGCGTTTCATGTTTTGGATTTGTTTGTCATTATAGTATGCGTTCCCGGGGAAGTCAATATACTTTTCTGAAAATTTAAAATATGCACAGATCCACCCCCGGGCATCCCGGACATACGATAGCCCCGGCCGCCAGACGCTTGAAACGTCCGGCTTCCGGGGCCTGGTCCCCTGTAATATATATATATTTATCTGTTTGTCTGTTTAAAAATGCCCATGAATCCGGCGAAAGGCCTCACCCGTTTATGACCTTCGCTTCTTATTCCCCGCCGAGGAAAGCGTACCGCGCTACAACCAGCACGGCCAGCAGCCACATCATCCAGTGTACTTTGTACTGGCCTTTGGCCCCTACATTGGCTACGGTCGCCAGCAGCACATAGGACACGATACCGAACGAAATCCCGTTGGCAATGTTGTACGTGAACGGCATCAGCGCCACGATGAAGAAAGCCGGAATACCATACACGAGGTCCTGGAAGTCGATCTCGCGGACGGATTGCATCATGAGAACACCGACGACAATCAGAGCCGCTGCGGTAGCGGAACCCGGAATCAAGGCAGCCACAGGAGCGAGGAACAGCGCAAGCAGGAAGCACACGCCGGTCGTCACAGCTGTAAGTCCCGTGCGTCCGCCCTCGGCTACCCCTGCCGCGCTCTCAACGAATGCCGTTACCGTACTGGTACCGACCAGCGCACCGGTGCTGACACCTACGGCATCGACCATCATCGCCTTGCCGACGCGTTTGTTGCCTTCCACCTTGTCTTTCATCATGCCCGCCCGGTTGGCCGTACCCACGAGCGTACCGAACGTATCGAACAATTCGACGAACGTAAATGTCGCAATGACCGAGATAATCCCCGCGTTGAGAATCCCTGCAAAATCAAAGTGACCGAACGTCAGCTTGCTCAGATCCGGAACCCAAGTCGTTTCAGGGCGGCCCAGATTCGCAAAGTTCACTACAGATGAGCCATCGGGATTGTGCATGAAGGCACCGACCACCGTGGTGAGCAGAATCCCGAACAGAATGGCACCGCGAACTTTGAGCACCATGAGCGCCGAAATCAGCACCAGACCCACGATGCAGAGAATGACATTCACATCATGCATGCTTCCGATATGAATGACCGATTCGAAGGAGAGCAGATCGGTGTACTTGCCTTTGGCAATATCATTCGAAGCTTCAACGGCTATCGTCATCAAACCGCTGTTCTTCAATCCGACGATGGCGATGAACAGCCCGATCCCGACCGTAATCGCATGCTTGAGCGAGTCCGGTACGGCTACGAGCAGCATCTGACGGACCTTGGTCACCGTCAGCACAATGAAAATCAGACCGGAGATAAAAACAGCCGTAAGTCCCATCTGGTACGTAAACGTACCCTGCGAAGCCAAGATCACCGTAGCGAAGTAAGCATTAAGACCCATTCCCGGAGCGAGTGCAACCGGGAAGTTCACGAAGAGGCCCATCGCAATCGTCATGACGCCGGCCGCAATCGCCGTCGCCAGGAAGACCGAGGTCCAGTCCATGCCCGTCGCCCCGGATCCGAACGCACTGAGAATGTTCGGGTTGACGGCCAGGATGTACGCCATCGTCATGAACGTCGTCAGACCGGCCATCACTTCGGTGCGTACCGTGGTTCCGTTCTCCTTCAGCTTAAAGAAACGATCCATCCTAAAATCCCTCCAAGTGGTTTTGGGGAACAACGAGCTCGGATCAGCGTCCGCCGGAGGCGGAATACGCTTCAGTCGGCATGGGAAATCCACCTGCCGCGCCTTTCTCTTGCAGACTGCTGCTTGCTTGGAACACTGGATAGGTTCAGAAAATAGTAGTTTGACCCATACTCCCTGAATTATACAAAAAAGCCCGGCACCATGAAGATGGTCCGGGCTCGTCCAAGCATAAAGAAGGCTCCACGGGTTTACCCGTGAACCGGTTATCCTTGTTCGTAGCCAGATCATTTACGGTGATCTCGTAGAAACTTCCGGGCCAATTCCCGGAATTATACGAAACGTTATTCCTGTATGCGATTGTTGGTTGCTGCTTTACTCTTTCCATTCTAGAAGGCGTGTCGAAGCTTGTCAATGGATATTCCGAACATTGTCATATTTTTTTTGACCTTCGTTCGGTAATCCTCCTTATTTTCCCCGCTGTGAATGGAAAAACCTGCATTTCCCCTCGGGAAAACGCAGGTCCTCTGTTCTGTCTTCTATTCCCACTCGATCGTAGCCGGCGGCTTCGAAGTGATGTCGTATACAATCCGGTTGACGTTATCGACCTCGTTGACGATGCGCACGGAGATCTTCTCGAGCACATCCCAAGGAATACGAGCCCAGTCGGCGGTCATGCCGTCAATGGACGTTACGGCACGGATGCCGACCGTGTACGAGTACGTACGGGCGTCACCCATAACGCCTACACTCTTCATGTTAGGCAGCGCGGTGAAGTACTGCCAGATCTCGCGGTTCAGGCCCGCTTTGGCGATCTCGTCGCGGAGAATCGCATCGGACTCGCGCACGATGGTCAGCTTCTCCTCGGTCACTTCGCCCAGCACGCGGATCGCAAGACCCGGACCCGGGAACGGCTGGCGCCATACGATCGCCTCCGGCAGACCGCACTCCTCGCCCACCTTGCGGACTTCGTCCTTGAAGAGCGCCTTCAGCGGCTCCACGAGCTTGAACTTCATGTCTTCAGGCAGACCGCCCACGTTGTGGTGCGACTTGATCGTCTGCGCCGTAGCCGTGCCGCTCTCCACGATGTCCGTGTACAATGTGCCCTGCGCCAGGAAAGCGAAGTCGTCGAACTGTGCCGACTCTTCCTCGAAGACGCGGATGAACTCCGTACCGATAATTTTGCGCTTCTGCTCCGGATCGTCCACACCGGCCAGCTTGCCGAGGAACCGCTCGCGCGCGTCGATCTTGACGACCTTCATGTCGAACTTGCCGACGAACGTGTCCATGACGCTCTCCGCCTCGTCCTTGCGAAGCAGGCCGTGGTCGATGAACATACATGTCAGCTGGTCGCCGATCGCCTTGTGGATCAGCATGGCCACAACCGAGGAGTCCACGCCGCCGCTCAGCGCACAGAGCACCTTCTGGTCGCCGACCTGCTCGCGGATCTCACGCACCGTGTCCTCGATGAAAGTCTCCATGCTCCATGTGCCTTCGCACTCGCAGATCTTGTAGAGGAAGTTGCGGATCATTTCGTTGCCGTAGACGGAGTGCTGCACTTCCGGATGGAACTGGACGGCATAGAGCTTGCGGTCCGGGTGGCTCATCGCGGCGATCGGCGCATGTTCGGTACCTGCATCGACTACGAAGCCTTCCGGCGCCTGCACCACGAGATCGCTGTGGCTCATCCATACCGTCTGCCGGCTCTCGAGCCCGTGAGTCAGCCCGCAGCCTTCCGCGAAGTCCACCTCCGCCTTGCCGTACTCGCGCTTCAGCGCGCCTTCCACCTTGCCGTTCAGCTGGTGGGCCATCATTTGCATCCCGTAGCAGATCCCGAGGATCGGCACGCCGAGATCATATACGGCAGGGTCTACCAGCGGAGAAGCTTCCCCGTACACGCTGGCTGGTCCCCCCGAGAATACGATACCTTTAGGCTGCAGTTCCCGAATTTTGTCCGCCGGCGTATTGAAAGGCAGCAGTTCGCTGTAAACGCCAAGGTCACGGATGCGGCGCGCGATCAACTGGTTGTACTGCCCCCCGAAGTCGAGCACCACGATAATTTCATTCGGCTTGTCCATGTTCTGTTTGTTCCTCCGCCTCTTTTTTTAATAGCCCTTATTATAAGCGTCTGCCGGACAAAGGGCAATGCCTACCCCGATTTGGGGAAAGAGGAAAAGAGGCGGCCCGCCCGGATGGAAAACCCGGCCCAAACGCCTGCTGCGCATGGACATTGGATTGACAGCGGTTACGAAGGAAATGGCTATGAAGGCACGGCCTCGAATGGGAATTTCAGGGGAGAACCGCGTAAGAATTCCGGTCGGTTCGCTTAGAAATAAGCTGCCGCTTCTCAAGGAACCGGCTGAAGCTGAATCGTCTCCGTCCGTCCGTTCCAGGTTACCTCGGCGGTAATGGTCTCATCCCTTCTTTCGATAGCCCCGCCCAGTTGAAGCCTTTGTTCGATCGTAAACTGTTTTTGCCCGGGACTCGGCGGCCCATCGAATGATCTTTTCGTACTCCTGGCACTGGACTCGAAGCCGTACTCCATACCCTTGACCGCCGCCAGATCAGCCGCGTCACCCTTATAGGTCACCACAAATTCGTACTAGGACCGGCTTTCATAGTCCATAGGGCGGCCCGTCTTCTTGGTGAACACCCCTTGCCCGCTGACATGATACTCCGCCGTCCAATTCGGCGTCTCCCCCTTATAAACATAATTGTGCTTCACCACCTCCCGGCTGCCGCAGCCGATACTGAACAGCAGAAGCATGAAGAGAGCGAAACAGCCAAGCCGGTTTCGCCGCATCTTTTCCTCCCCCTTGTGAGTTAAGAACCACAGTACCTTCTGTGCAGTATAACGCAAATGACTCACGCCAAGTTCCAATATGTGGTAAAATTTACAGAGGCATCTTTCTCATTTTATCTTTGTCCCAGGAAAAAGGAGGCAGTGACGACGATGGTCAGTCCCTTTGGAGTGATGATTTCACTGTTGGTGTTTCTGGCTTTCCCGGTGTATGTGATCTTCCGGCTCGAGTCGATCTCCCGTCGTTTGCGGCGAATGGAGGAAAAGTCAGCCGGGGGTCTCCGCTCCGATCTGCGGGCTTATAACGCTCAGGTTGTGGAAGCGTGGGAGCGCAGCGGGCAAAAGGATGATCCCGAGCCAACCGCCGACCTGAAGAAGGACGGCTGGCGTGACGGGGAGCGGTAGGTATGCAGGAGGATACGCCGGAGGCAGGCTCGTGTGGATGACACAGTGGGAGGGCAGTGGCGGAATGCTGGGGAACAATAGAGAAACGATGTAAACAGGGAGCTCAGGAAGTGAAGGCAGGAGCTCTGAGCAGCTTGATGAACCGGAGGCTGAGTGTAGGCCAAGTCCTTGGTGAAAGCTTCTCTATATGAAAAAAGGGACGCTTCAGCAGTACGACAGATCTGGGTATCCATCTGCTGTACGCACTAGTGCGGTATGGCCGCCCATGACCAAGAGGCCTGGCCCCCCGCAGTCTCTGCGGAGCCAGGCCTCTTCTTGGCCGTGCGGGCTAGAGCCGCCGGCTGCGCTTCACGTGCCGCCACGCCTCCGTCAGCGTGCGGCGCGTCACGCGCGCTTCGGGCGCCCGCGGGTCGGCGTAGCGCAGCGCCTCAAGCAGCTGCGCGAGCTGCAGCAGCGCGGCCTGCTGCGCCTCGCCGGCACAGCGCCGGGATGCGGCGTACTCGCGCAGCGTCTGCGCCGGTGCCGCCCGGCCGTGGGCCCGCTGCAGGCGGCGCCACAGCCGCTCCGCGAAGGCGAGGCGCACCGCGCGGCGCAGGCCTGGCAGCAGGCCGAAGCCCGGCAGCGCGGGGAGACGGCGGTACTGCCGCCAGAGCGCGTACGCGGCAAGCGCCGCCAAAGCGAGGGCCGCTGCGCCCGACGCCGGGATGGCGTAAGGGGACGCAGCCGCCAGCAGCCGCCGGAGCAGCGGCCCGCTCTCTTCGCGCAGTGCCGTGAGCCCGGCTGCGGCGCCCTGCAGTACCGCCTCCCGGCCGGCAGCCAGCCAGGTACGCACCTGCTGCCACACGGATTCCCCGGGGGCGGCAATCTCAGCGGCCGGAGCAGCCGCAGCCGCTTCCTGCCCTTCCGCCTGCTGCGCCGCCGGCAGGGCAGGCGTGGGATCGAAGGCCACCCAGCCGTGCTGCGGGAAGTACACTTCGACCCAGGAATGGGCATCCCGCTGCCGGACCTGGACGGTATAGCTCGGCTTCCCGCCGCCCTCGGTCGTGACAGCCATCACTTCACCGGGGGTGAATCCCTTCACCCAGCGGGCGGGGATGCCGCTCGCCCGGAGCAGCACCACCATCGAAGAGGAGAAGTGGTCGCAGTACCCTGTCTTCTGCTCGAACAGGAAGCGGTCCACGAGATCCTCCCCGGGCTCAGCCGCCCGGGTATTCTGCAGGCTGTACGCAAACTGCGATTGGAGATAGTGCTCCACCGCCTTGACCTTGGCATACGGCGATGTGCCATTCTCGGACAGGCCTTGCGCCAGAGCCCTGACTCGGGCCGAAACGGAGTCCGGGAGCTGCAGATAGCGCTGAAGAATCTCCGGCGGATAGGCTGACGGGAGTGCAGTCCTTACCGCATCCTCTTCGGCCGGAAGCCTGGACTCTACGGTATAGGAGACCATCGGGTCACTGAGCGCCGGCAGGGTGAACCGGTCCGCCCCCTTCTCCTTCCAGACCCAGGAAGAGGGAATGGCCAGCCCGCTCTCCGACGTCATCTCCGTCACGGCGGTCACCGTACCGCCGGCAAAGAGCTGCCGGTTCAGGCTCCGCGCCTGTACGGTCACCTGCTGACGCAGGGTTCCCCCGGCGGACGGGACGCCTACGGGTGAAGCTCCTGCGGCAAGATCCTGCGTCAGCTCTCCCTCTGGCTCCGTCCACCCCTGCCCGGTATAAAAGCTCTTGGCCTCCCCGCGCCAATACGTCAGCCGCGGGGTCACCGCCGTGAATGCCGGGCTGCTGTCCGGCGTGAGCGGATGTCCCAGCTTCGTATCGTCGGCTCCGTACCCGGTCTGGGCCGACGTACCCCGGCCTTCCGGGATCCAAGATTTCCCTTGAACCCCTTGCTCCAGCGCACGGATCGCCGCCGACCAATCCGGCGGGCGAACCGCTCCGGGATGGAGCAGCGTACCGAACCAGCCGCAGAGCAGACAGCAGGCGGCCAGCACTACTCCTGCGGCCAACGTCCCCCGTCCGGCCCGCTCCTGAAGTGCCGGAGCGGAGGAAACCCTCTCAGCCCACCGCCACCGGTCCCAGCGGGCGCTCTGCAGGCAGCTCTGCAGCAGCAGCGTCCAGCCAGCGCTCCGCAGCGCGGCGTAGCCCATATCGACGCCGAAGATCCATTCGATTGCTCCAAGATAGAAGAGCGTCAGCCCGCCGAACCAGAGCATGCTCCTGCGCTCCAATACGAAGGACTGCACCACAGAGAGGAAGAAGGCCCACCCCGAGAGGAACAGCAGGGTCCGCGTCGCCGGCTCCCAGCCGGCCAGCTCCCCCCGCAGCCCCTCCTGCGCATCCGAGAGCAGCTCATGCCCCCACTGCTCCCACCAGAGCACGGAAGGCAGGGTTCCGCCGGCATGCAGCCAGGCCGTCACCGTGATGATCCAGGCCGCTTTCACCGGCCATACCGCCCAGGCCGGCAGACGGAACGTATCGGCGAGAAGCAGCAGAGCGAAAGTGAGCACGAACGGACCGATTGCATACACTTCCGTTACATAGACGAGCAGCCGGAGAGGGTACAGCCACTCCACGAGCAGCAGGAAGAGCAGCAGGGTCAGTGCGGCATCCGCTCCCCACCCGAGCAGCGAAGGTTCTGCCGCCCGGCGGGCAGCGGCCGTGGTCCCGGTCGTGTGCCCTGCCGGCACAGCTTCAGGTGCCCCATACGGCATGGCGGGCACCTCCTTCCGCGGCCGGCACGGGTACCGGAGCCGTCCCTGCCGGCACCAGCGTCACCGGGCAGCCGAGCGCCTCGAGCTGCCGCTTCCAGGCGTGCACGTGCTCCGGGAGCTCCCCCGGGCCGTGCACGAACACGACGCCGGCGGCGCCCTTCGGCAGCCGCCGCAGCACCTGCGGCAGCTGCGCATCGGCGCGCGCCGTCACGAGCGTGAGCGCGCCTCCCGCGGCCGAGCGGGCCTCGCGAAGCACGAGCGCGGCGAAGCTTCCGCCGCCGCTGTCCGCGGCTGCCCCGCCGCGCGGCACCGCCGCCAGCAAGCGCAGCAGCCCGGCCAGGCGGGCGCTGCCGTGCGCCTCCGCGGCGCTGCCCTGCGCGTCGCTCACCGCGAGGCGCACGCGCCGCCCCTCGGCGAGACTGCGCCGCAGGAGCCCCGCCGCGGCCTCCGCCGCCGCCGTGAGCAAAGGATCCGCCCACAGGGCGGCTCCTTCGCTCCCCCCGGCTCCGGCCGCGTCCAAGAGCACGAGCTGCCGGCCCGGCCCGGGCGGCTCCAGCTCCTTCGCACGCAGGTCGCCCGTGCGCGCGCTGCTGCGCCAATGGATCCGGCGGAGCGGATCGCCCGGCGCATAAGGCCGGGTGCCGCTGAGCTGCGGCACCTCGGCGGCAGACCAGGCCCGCCGCTGAACCGGCCGGCCGTCGCCAAGCGAGCCTGCTGGCCATGCCGCCGCACTGTGGCACCGGGGCAGCACCCAGATCTGACCGCCGCCAGTCGGGTCCTCATCGGAAGTTGCCGCCCAGCCGGCCGTCTGACCAGCGTTCTTCCCGCTCACAGCCCCACGGCGGGAGTCCGTCCGTGCCGCTTTCTTTTCTCCCGGCAGGGCGGATTCAAGGCTCGCCGCCTGAACCCCGGGCTCCCCTGTTCTAACCTTGTCAGCCGCGGCGGCCGTCCTCTCCACCACGCCCACCTTGACCTGCAGCAGCCCGAACGCATCGCTGAGCCGCACTTCCTGCACTTCACGCCGGTAGCAGCCCCGCCTCAGCGGCGGCAGCCCGCCCTGCAGGTCCGCTCCACTGCGCCGCAGGGGAGACGCCATCCGCACCAGATGCCGCTCTCCGGTGCCCTGATGCACCCAAGCCTCTTCGAGCAGCACCCAGATCCCCGGCGCCCACCCGGAGGGAAACCGCACACTATAGATTAGGTGCACCGGGTCCCCATGCTCCACAGTCCGGTCCTGCTCCTCTCCAGAGACCGGAGCCGCCCCGCTCCCCTGCCCCGCTTCTACCCGTACGCCCCTGCGTGCCGACCACAGGAGGCCTCCGGTATACAGAAGCAGAAAGGCCATCGCGTAGAACATAAACCAGGCCGTCCGGCCTCCCCAGAGGAAGGCCCAGGCCGCAGACCAGCCGGCACCCGCCAGCCAGCCGAGAAACAACAGCACGCTCCGCATGTCCGTCGTCCTTCCTAGCCGGCTGCGGGCCGGCGTACCGGCACCGCTGCCGTTCCGGCAATCGCATCGATCACGCCTTCGGCGGTACGGCCGGCCACCGCAGCCCCCGGCGTCAGCATCAGCCGGTGGGCCAGAACGGGCACCGCCAGCTCCTTGACGTCATCGGGGATGACGTAGCCCCGCCCGCGCTGGAAGGCCAGTGCCTGGGAGGCCTGCATCAGGGCGATGGAAGCCCGCGGACTCGCCCCGAGCGCGACATCGGCATGCGTCCGCGTAGCCGTCGTCAGGCCGACGATGTACTGCTTGATCGTCTCATCGACATGAACCCCACGAACTTCCTTTTGCAGGGCGGTGAACTCCTCCTGCAGCACGACCGTCCGGACGGCCGCCAGCGGATGGATCTCCTCCATTCGGCCCAGCATCTCGACCTCCTCGCGCGGACCCGGGTAACCGAGCCTCAGCTTCAGCAGGAAGCGGTCGAGCTGCGCCTCCGGCAGGGGATAGGTGCCTTCAAAGTCGAGCGGATTCTGTGTCGCCAGGATGAAGAACGGCTGGGGCAGCGGGTAGGTCATCCCGTCCACCGTAATCCGCTTCTCTTCCATCGCTTCGAGCAGGGCCGCCTGGGTCCGCGGCGAGGTCCGGTTGAGCTCGTCGGCCAGGACGATCTGCGCCAGCAGCGGGCCCGGCCGGAATTCAAAGTCGGCTGTCCGCTGGTTGTATACGGACACACCCGTCAGGTCGGAAGGCAGCAGGTCCGGCGTGCATTGAATCCGTTTGAAGCTGCCGTCGACGGCCCGGGCCAGCGCCCGCACCAGCATCGTTTTGCCGACGCCCGGCACGTCCTCGAGGAGCACATGCCCCCCGCAGAGCAGGGCCGTCATCAGCTTTTCCACCACATCACGTTTGCCTACAATGACTTTCTCAACCTGATAAATAATCTTCTCAATAAGAGCCTGCGGTGAATCCGGGGCAAAGGGGGAATGGGTCATGAACTGGAACCTCCTAGCGTTAGTGCGACAATCCAAGGAGGCACGGCCTCCCGAATCTCGCAGTCTATGTTCTCCAGTATGACCCGGTTTGAGAGACTTTAGACTTGCGCTTTCGCCTTCAGATCAGGGACTTGGTAAGGCTGCAGCCGCCACCAGTTGCCGTAGAGACGGGCACTCACTTCCGCGATGGCCGCCCCGGGCTGCACTCCTCCTGACGAGAGAATCCGGCTGCCGAGGAGCTCCAGTGTTCCTTGGAGCGGTACCATGACCCTGCCGTCCTTCAGTGCCATCCCCGGCAGCGGCACGACCTTCGTTGCCTCACCGGGTCTGTACAGCCGCAGCTCCAGACGGCCGAAATCATACTGGACCGCATGCCCTGCATAACGGGCGGTTGCGGTGCGCAGACCGGCATCCCACTGCACTACGCCTCCCATCGCTTCCACCAGCTCCCGCAAAGGTACGTTGTAGCCTCCTCCTCTCGCCGCCTCGAACTCTCCTTTAGCCAGCGTCAGGCGCCTGGAATCCAGTACGACATCGAGTTGGTCCGGTCCTCTGGATTCCCCTTCCGCCGAGCCGGATGCGAGCACGCTTGGCGGCGCATGCAGAACACCCGGCGCCTCCCCGGCCGGATCGCTTCGCCAGGTGTAGCTGATCTGCCGCATCTCGGCCAGCCGGGCGGCATGGCCTTCCGGCGTGCTGCTGCGGGGCCATTTGGGCTTGCCTGCGGAGAACTGGGGCGGCTTCACCTCGGGAGTGAGCGGAGCGAAGACATAGCCTTTGTCCTTGAACAGCCGGATGATCCGAGGCAGCGCTTTCAACGTTTCTTCATGCCCCGCGCTGTCATGCATGAGCACGACCGCTTCCTGCCGGAAGGGTCCCCGGGCTACGGTTCCATATATCTCATCAGCTGTTATGCCCTTCCTGCGGGCATCCGAGCTGTCGATCGTCCAGTCGTGAATCTGATAACCGGCCTGCTCCAGATAGTAGAAATAGAAGGCGTCGAAGTTTCCGAACGTGCCTCCAGGGGCGCGGACCAGCCGGGGCCGGACACCTGCCGCCTCCTGCACCGCCTTCTCCGTATGCTGCAGCTGCTCCCAGAAGACGGAGAAGTCCTTGTAAATATCGCGGTACACATGGTTGTACGTGTGGTTGCCGAGTACGTGGCCTTCCTCCGCAATCCGCTTCGCCACTTCGGGTCTCGCTTCCACCTGCTCTCCCAGGACGAAGAAAGTCGCCGGCACCCCTTCCTCCTTCAGCACATCGAGGAATTTAGGCGTCAAGTGGCTCGGTCCGTCATCGAAGGTGAGGTAGACGGTCGGCTGGCCGGCTGCCTTATACTCTCCGCCGGCATCCACCCTCTTGCCGGATTTCAGCGTGGAGTATACGTTCCCCTCCGCCTCAGGCATGGCCCGAAGCGTCCCTGGGAAGAGCAGCAGCAGAAGCAGGATGATGCCTAACGCCATGATTGCAGCCTGTCGGATTACTGCGGATAAAGCCGCCTGCCTTCTGCCCGCCATAAAAAGATCCCTCCGTATAATCTAGTATTCTGGAAATACTAGATTATATGGGGGACCGGAGGCTTTTATGCCTTGGCGGCGCTGTGTCTATCGACACTTTTACGCCACGGGACTTCTATGTTTCCCAAGCTCTGTATGCCTTGAGGATGCTGTTCCGCCAGGCACCTTGATCCCTGGGGCAATGTCTCTTTCATTAAGGCAGGAACCGGATGCACACCGGCTTCGGCAGCGAGAGCTCCCGGCCCGCCGGGCTCAGGTTCCTCCCGCTTCACGGATTTCCAGCACGGTGATGGAGTCGGAGTTCTGATTGGCGGCCAGCAGAAATCTTCCGTCCGGCGTTACGGCAAAATTGCGCGGGAAGCGGCCCAGCGTGGATTGATGCTGTACCGCACGAAGAGCCCCCGTCTCTTGGTTGATTTCGAACACGGCGATGCTGTCATGCCCCCGGTTGGAAACATAGAGGTACCGCCCGTTCGGATGGATATGGATATCCGCCACATAGCTTTCTCCCTTATAGCCCTCCGGCAGGGTGAACACCGCCTCCCTCTCCGTGAGTTTCCCTTCGGCCGGGTCAGCGGCGAATACGGTCACCGTCGAGTCCAGCTCGTTAGCGACATAGGCATAAGGCAGCGTCGCATGGAAGACGAGATGCCGGGGGCCGGCTCCCGCATGAACAGCCGCTTCGGCGTGCGGAACCAGAATCCCCTCCACCGCATCTCCCGCAAGACGGTAGGTGACAATCCGGTCCTTGCCGAGGTCCGGAACGTAGACGAACCCTTCGCGGATCACGATGCAGTGGGGATGCGGCTCCCCCTGCCGGTCCGCATGCACACTGCTTCCCGTGTGCCGATGCGCCTCCGCCAGCTCCAGCAGCTCCCCGCCCGGCCCGATGCCGTGGACGGAAACATTGCCGCTGGAATAGTTGGCGACTACAAGCCGGCGCTCCCCCGGAACCAAGGCCAGGTGGCAGGGAGCTGCCCCCTGTACGTCCTGTCTGCCCAGGAAGCTCGCCTCCCCCGTCAGCGGATCGATCCGGTAGGCGGCGGCTCCGCCGCCGGCACGCCCTTCGATATCGATCTCGCTCACGCAGTACAGGCGGTCTCCCGCTTCGTTGCGGATGACGAACGACGGACTCTGCACCTCGGCATACGCCGCCTGGCGCTGCAGCTCCCCCGTTTCACTGTCCATTGTGACGAGGAACAGCGAATCTTCGCCTTCCTCACTGTATGTACCGATATACATCCGAATGCCCTTTTCCTGACCGAGACTCATCTTCAGACACACTCCCCAGTGATTGGTATATGGATATAGATGAATGGATCTCTGCTGCCTCACTTGTCATCTTTCGATTCTGGCCTGGTCCCCGCCTTCTATTCGGCGCCGTTCACAATATTGCGCGGCGCTCCTGCCAGGAAGGCCTCCACATTCCCCGCCGCCAGACCGAGCAGCCGGGTCCGAGCCTCGACCGTAGCCCAGGCGATATGCGGCGTAATCAGGCAGTTCCGGGCGGTCAGCAGCGGCTGGTCTGCCCCAGGCGGCTCCACCGACAGCACATCGAGCCCCGCACCGGCAAGCCGTCCTTCGTTCAGCGCATCCGCCAGATCCTGCTCGGCGATGAGTCCGCCGCGGGACGTATTGATGAGCAGGGCGGAAGGCTTCATAAGACGAAGCCGCTCCCGGTTCACGATCCTCTCCGTCTGCGGCGTCAGCGGGCAGTGCAGGGAGAGCACGTCGGAGACGGCGAACAGCTCGTCCACCGGCACCCACGGCACCTCCTCGAAGCCCGGCACCGCCTTCGGCTGCCTGCCGCTGACGATGACGTTCATGCCGAACGCCCTCGCGATGCCTGCCGTCCTCTGCCCGATGCGGCCGAAGCCCAGGATGCCGAAGGTTCGGCCGGTGAGCTCCAGCAGCGGCGACTTCGTGAAGCTGAAGTCGGCACTCCCCGTCCACTCGCCCGCATGAACGGCATCGCTGTGCAGCTTCACCTGCAGGGTCAGCTCCAGCAGCAGGGCGAAGACCAGCTGCGCCACGGAATCCGTGCTGTAATCCGGCACGTTCGCCACCGGAATGCCCCGCGCTGCCGCCGCCTCCCCATCCACAATATTGTATCCCGTCGCCAGCACGCCGATATACTTCAGCTTCGGCAGCCCTGCGATCGTCTCTGCGGTCAGCGGCGTCTTGTTCGTGAGCACGATCTCCGCTGTCTCCGCCCGCTCCACAATCCGCTCCGGCGGAGTCCGGTCATACACGGTTACTTCCCCAAGGGCCTCAAGCGGCCCCCAGTCCAAATCCCCCGGATTCAGGGTATATCCATCCAGAACCACGATTCGCATCCGTCGATCTCCCCCTATGCTCTTTCCCCGGCAGCCGCCCCAAGCCGGCAGCCGTACTTCCAATCCCTTCCTCCAGTGTACCTCTTGTCCGTCCATCCTCCCACCCTTTTTTAAAAAAATATAAGAAGTTATATCTCAGAAAAGCTGCCAAAAAAAACAAAAAAGACCACTCCGTACGAGCGGCCTTCCCTGCACCTGTCTTTAGGACAGATGCTCCTTGATGTACTGCAGGGCTTGGTCCACATGCCCCTTGACCTTCACCTTGCGCCATTCCTTCACAAGCACCCCGTTCTTGTCGATGATGAACGTCGACCGTTCGATGCCCATGTATTCCCTGCCGTACAGCTTCTTGAGCTGCCATACCCCGTAGGCTTCGGCCGCGGCGTGGTCCTCATCCGAAAGCAGAAGGAACGGCAGTCCGTACTTCGCAATGAACTTCTCGTGCTGCTTCACGGGATCCGGCGAGATGCCGAGAATGACGGCATCCGCCCCGCCGAATTCGTCTGCCCGGTCCCGCAGGTCGCAGGCCTGGTTCGTGCAGGTGGGGGTCATGTCTTTGGGATAAAAGTACAGGAGGACACTGCGTCCCCTAAAGTCCGAGAGCGATACTTCAGCGCCCCCCGTAGCGGGAAGGCGGAATTCAGGTGCCGGCTGTCCGACCGCTGCTGTCATAGATTGATCTCCTTATCCTGCGCCGTCTGCTCGGAAGGCAGACAGAGACTTTCACTCTACAGCATACCCGAGGCGCCGCTCCCGCATCAACTCCACCGCATCGTTCCCTCCATTACCCGGCCGAAGCGCTGCACGATGATTTCAGATAGGAAAGGGCTCGAGCCAGCCCTTCTCCTTGCTGCGGATGATCGCCTCGATCCGGTTCTTCACCCGGAGCTTCTCCAGGATTCCCGATATGTAATTCCGCACCGTGCCCCTTGAGAGATGAAGCACCCCAGCGATTTCCTGTGTGGTTTTGCCGCCCGCCACCAGGAGAAGCACTTCCTTCTCCCGCTCCGTCAGGGGATTCTCCTCGGGAGCGCTGTCCGCCAGCAGCTCACGCGTATAGACGCGCCGCCCGCTCATTACACTGCGAAGGGCTTTGAGCAGCTCCTCGCTCCCGCTGTCCTTGGACAGATAAGCGCTCACCCCGGCCTGAATGGCACGTTCAAAATAGCCTACCTGAACGAGAGCCGTCAGGATCACGACTTTACAGCTTCCTCCCTTGAGCCGCTCCGCCAGCTCCAGTCCCTTCATCCCCGGCAGCTGGATGTCGGTGATACAGATATCGGGCCGTACATCCGTTACAAGCTTCAATGCCTCTTCTCCCGTACATGCCTTGCCGACGATCTCAAAATCAGAATGGAGAGAAATCATGGCAGCCAAAGCATCCAGCAGCATTCTTTGGCCCTCTGCAATAACGATCCGTATCATTATGCACTCCCCTTTTCGGTCAGATTCGGACTTCGCCATTTCCCCGTGCGTTCCTCTTACCGGTCAAGCTTGGGACGGACCGTTCACCCGCCCCCTCCCTCAGCACAAATACCGCCCCTGCGGGATTCACGGTCCCGAATAGACGGAAGGGATGACCGAAGCCGGTTGATTGTTCTTCTTCAGCATACTGCCCATCTATGAACCGGGGATGACGGGAACCTTAAAAGAAGCTTAAAAAAGGATTAAATTTCCTTTCCTTAGCCCCCTCTCCCGCTCCCTCCTTCCAAAACAAAGGAGCCTCCCTAAGGAAGCTCCCTGTATGATTCGACCTGACGTTGTCCTTCGCATGATCTAGCAATGGATCAAGAGCCTGCGCCGCGGTACCGCTTCACGCCATAATTCCATACGGACAGGCCGATCGTCAGAAAGACGGCGCCTACGACCGGGGTGAGCAGCGCGAAGGCCCCCCAGTTCTCCCTGTCGAGGAAGTAGGCCGCCGGGTAGAAGCCCACGAAACCGAACGGCAGCACCCACGTCAGCAGCAGCGAGAGGCCGCGGTTGTAGATCGTCATCGGATAGCGGCCGTAGTTCTGCAGATTCCACAGCAGCGCAGTAATGCCGGTCGGGGAATCCGAGAAGAACGAGAGCGCGGTGAAAAAGATATAGATGCCCCCGTAGATCATCATGGAGCCGAGGACGAGCAGTACGAATACCAGCGGATCGTACCACATCATGCCAAGGTCCAGTTGTGTCCACGAATACCCCATAATGAGCAGTCCGACCAGCGCCGAGAAGAGCGAGGAGGGATCCATGTTCTCGAGCATAAGCTGCACGAGATTGTGGGCCGGCCGCGTCAGGATCCGGTCCATCTCCCCTTTGACGATGTACTTCTCGCTGAAGCCCCACAGGTTGAAAAAGGTAATGAACAGCCCGTACGGCACCATGAAGTAGCCGTAGATGAACAGAATCTGCTGCTCGTTCCAGCCTCCGATCGCCGCCGTATGGCCGAACACCACCAGAATGAAGAACAGGTTAAGCCCGTTGAACAGCAGATCCGACAGCACCTCGATCCAGAAGTCGGAGCGGTAGGTGAGCCGGGTTTTCATATAGTTCTTAAGATAGTCGAAGACCAGTCCCCCGTAGAATCTCATGCGCATCAACCCCCTTGCACGAACAGGCGCGTACGCGCGCCCCGCCAGAGTAAGAACAGCGGAATGATGAGCAGGACGAACCACACGAGCTGTACCGCGAACACATTCCACGCGCCGATCCCCGCGACTTTCCCCGTGAAGACCGAGCCCGGCAGATAGGTGATAGCCGGGAACGGCAGCAGGTTGATGATACCCTGGGACCACTCCGGGAAGAAGGACATCGGTACGACCAGACCCGAGAACAGGTCCACCGCGACCCGCTTCATCCGCATCAGCCCCTCGTTGTTCTCCAGGAAGAAGGCGAACAGCCCCGTGATGATGTTGATCTGCGTGTTGATCAGGAAGCTGAGGAACAGCATCCCAAGGAACACGATCCATACGCCCGGATCCGTCGGCAGCTTCACCGGGAAGAGCAGCGAGACGATGACCATGCCCGGCGTGGAGAACAGCAGCAGGCGGAACAGGCCTTCGCCAAGGCCCTGCATCATCTTTACAATAATATAGTTATAGGGACGGATGAACTGGATCGCCACGCTGCCGTCCTTGATCTCATTGGCAATTTCCCGGTCCAGGTTGTTAAAATAAAACGCCCGCGCCATCCACGATACGGCCACATAGGTCGTCATCTGGGTCAAGGTCAGGCCCCCCAGCACTTCCTTGCTGCCGTAGATGGCTTTCCATAAGAAATAATAAGCGCCGATATTCAGTGAATAGATAATAATGCCGCTGTAGTAATTCACCCGGTAAGCCAACATCATGAGGAACCGCATCCGGATGATCTCGAAATACGCGCTACCCATGAAGCGTCACTTCCGTTTCCCGGGCCGGCTTCGTCTCCGCCGAACCCGACTTGTAGATCTCCCGCACGATATCATCGGTCGTCGTCTCAATAATCTTGATGTCCTCGATCGCCACCGCATTCACCACGCGGCCGAGCACTTCCGACACGCCCGCCTGCTCCTGCGGAATCCAGACCTTCGCCGTCATCTCGTTGTCGAGGGACCAATGCACCTCGAGCCCAGCCGTCAGCTCCTTCAGCCGCTGAAGGGAAGCCGGCTGCGCGAAGCGCAGGATGACCTCTTTGCCTTTGCCCCAGCGGTTCTTGAGCTCCTCCAGGCCTCCGTCATAGATGATGCGGCCGTCATCCAGCATGATCACCCGGGAGCACAGCGCCTCGATATCCTGCAGGTCATGCGTCGTGAGCAGGATCGTCGTGCCGAACCGCTGATTGATCGATTTCAGGAATTCGCGGATCTCCGTCTTCACCACAATGTCGAGACCGATCGTCGGTTCGTCGAGGAACAGAATCTTCGGATTGTGAATGAGCGAAGCCGCGAGCTCACAGCGCATCCGCTGGCCGAGACTCAGCTTCCGTACGGGACGGTTCAGCAGCTCGCCGAGCTGCAGCCGGTCGGTCAGCTCGGCGAGACGTTCGCGGTAGTCGGCATCTTCCACACGGTATACCTTCTTCAGCAGCTGGAAGGATTCCACCACCCCGAGGTCCCACCACAGCTGGCTGCGCTGTCCGAACACGACACCGATGCCGCGGACGAACTTCTCCCTTTCTTTATAGGGAATGTACCCGTTCACCCGGATCTCTCCGGCCGTAGGAACGAGGATGCCCGTAAGCATCTTGATCGTGGTCGACTTGCCCGCCCCGTTCTCTCCTATGTAACCGCAGATCTCCCCCTCGGGAATCTGGAAGGAGATGTCTTTTACGGCGCGAACTTGGTTATACTCTCTTCTAAACAGATCACGAACGGCCCCTTTCAGCCCCTCGCGGTTTTTTTGGACCATGAACTCCTTGCGCAGTCCATGGACGTCGATCGCCAGCGTCACTGCCAACACACGCCTTTCTGTCATATTTTGACGAAGCTTGCAGGGAAGCCTCCCCAGCTTTTATAATGGGTCATAATGATTTACCCGCACCTGCGCATGACACGGACGCTCACTCCAAATGTTATTTAGGTGAGATTAGCATGCCCTTCTCCCGGGATTCGGTCCCGGCCGCTAAATATCAGAAAAAGAACTGGAGCCCATCACAGCACGAAGCATTCTGATATTCAAGAAAGGAACCGATCGATTATGGCCCGTACGCTCAAATGGACTTTTGGTTTATTGATTACGATCTTGCTTGTCGGCATTGGTTATTTTACATATTCTTTTCTCCGCTTCGCAAACCAGATCCAGGACGACCCCGCTTCACCCAAATGGGGAGGGCTGACCCCCAAGCAGGTGGCTACTAACGAATCTTACACCCCGCCGAAGTGGGAAGGCAAGCAGCGTGTGAACGTGCTGATCCTCGGTGGCGATTCGCGGGGACTCAAGAAGAACGAGATTCCCCGTTCGGACTCGATCATGGTCGCTTCCATCGACCCTGTAACGAAGAAGGCGTATCTCTTCTCTATCCTGCGGGATACGTATGTCAAGATTCCGGGTCACGGTGACGACCGGATCAACACGGCTATTGCTACGGGCGGACCGAATCTCGCCATGAAGACGGTGAGCGACCTGCTCGGCATTCCGGTACAGTATTATGTCTATACGGACTTTAAAGGCTTCATTGCCCTGATTGATGCGATCGGCGGCATTGAGATTGACGTGGAGAAGGACATGAAGTACAAGGATTCTGCCGACGGCCACGAATATGACATCAACCTGAAGAAAGGCCTGCAGCAGCTCGACGGCAAGAAGGCGCTGCAGTATGTCCGCTTCCGGCATGATGCGCTGAGCGACTTCTCGAGAACGGAGCGGCAGCGCAAATTCATCCAGGCGGTGGCGGTTAAGATGCAGTCGACCGGCTCGCTTATCCGGCTCCCCAAGGTACTGAACAGCATCGATCCTTATATCTCGACCAACCTGACAACCACCGATATGCTGAAGCTCGGCACCCTGGCTTATGAGGCGAAGACCGAAGGCATGATCTCCTCGCAGATTCCGCCGACGGAGCTCGTGATCGAGAAGCGGGTAGGCGGCGCCGAAGTCATCAGCGTCAACAAAGACAAGCTGCAGAATTACATCAAGGCCCTGTTCGAAGGGCGCGATCCGTTCGCCCCGGCCGAGAAAGCCGGCACCAAGAGCGGCAGCGGGACAAGCACCACGAAGAAGCAGTAGGTAAGAACTTGGTTTATGTCCCAAATGATACATGCCGCGAAAGTTCCATGGTGTTAAAAATGTGTGAATCCGCAGGAAACGATCGTTTAAGGAGACCGATGAGGTCTCTTTTTTCTTTTACCCGCGATCTCGTTTTACTTTTACCGTTGAAACCGCGTTTTACTTTACCATTGAGATCCCTGTGTATGTTTACATTTGAAATCTCCTTTTCCCTGGCTGCGGCATGGAGTCTGCGCTTTGGACACCAACTGCCTGCTATGCTTTTTATCCCCCTCGCTGAAGCTTCCAACTGTTACACTGTACTGTTTCGGGGCGCTTCCGCTTCTGTTACACTTCTCCACATCGAACTCATTTCCACACATTATCCAAGGAGGAATTTCCCCATGCCTGAACAAGGATTCGAATCGCAAGCCCCCCTTTCTCTGCCGAGATTGATATTATCGACGCGTTTGCAGAAGGACCGTTCCGCGGCAACCCCGCAGCCGTCACCCTGCTCGAGGTTCAACCCGCGGAATCATGGCTGCAGCAGGTGGCTATGGAGATGAACCTGTCCGAAACCGCCTTCCTGTGGAAGCAGGAGGACGGCAGCTACCGGCTCCGCTGGTTCACCCCGGCGGTCGAAGTCGATCTCTGCGGCCATGCCACACTGGCCAGTGCTCATTATCTCTGGGACCGCGGCCTGGAGGATCCGCAGACCGTGCTGCAGTTCCACACCCGCAGCGGCCTGCTGAAGGCGGAGAGAACAGAGGACGGGCGGATTGTGCTCGACTTCCCTTTGAAGCCGATCCGTCCGCTTTCCCTGGAAGAGCACGGCCTGGCGGAACAGATCGGGAAAATACTCGGCGGCGTTCTTCCCGCCGCCGCGGCTACGGACGGTGACGATCTCATTCTGGAGTTCTCCACGCAGGAGACAGTCCTCAGCCTGAGCCCGGATTATGCCCTGCTTGGGGCACTGCCTTACCGCGGTCTGCTCGCCACCTCCCGCTCGTCCGAGGAACGCTATGACTTCGCTTCCCGCTGCTTCTTCCCGTCCCTTGGAATCAATGAAGATCCGGTCACCGGCTCGGCGCACTGCTCTCTTCTGCCTTACTGGCACGGCAAGCTCGGCCAGGAGCGGATGACCGCCATCCAGTGCTCCCCAAGAACAGGCGTGCTCCACCTCGAGAAGACCGGTGACCGCATCCGAATCGCCGGCGAGGCCGTCACCATGCTCCAGGGCCGCTTAACCCATGCCCCAGCGTAAGTAAGGACGGTGTTTCCCCTTCGCAGGGCGATCGCTTATAATGAGTAAGATGGACTGGGAGGCGCCCCGCTTCGGGGCGCTTCCCTGTTCCTTCACTATAGATGAGAATCGCTTTGGGAGGTTATACATATGAGCCAGCATTCATCCGCAGGGGACGCCAGACCTCGCTCCTCTTCCTTATATCAAGAAGCGCTCCAGCATATCGTAGGCGGTGTCAACTCGCCGTCCCGGTCGTTCAAGGCCGTAGGCGGAGGGGCCCCTGTCTTTATGAAGCGCGGGCAGGGAGCCTACTTCTGGGACGAGGACGGCAACCGCTACATCGACTATCTGGCGGCTTACGGCCCCGTCATCCTCGGCCATGCCCACCCGCATGTCACGGCCGCGATCGTGCGTGCCGCCGAGAACGGGACGCTGTACGGTACGCCGACCGAGCTTGAGATCCGCTTCGCCCGCATGCTGAAGGAAGCGATCCCCTCGCTCGACAAGGTCCGTTTCGTCAACTCGGGCACGGAAGCGGTCATGACGACGATCCGCGTGGCCCGCGCCTATACCGGCCGCAGCAAGATCATCAAGTTCGCCGGCTGCTACCACGGCCATTCGGATCTGGTGCTCGTCGCCGCAGGCTCCGGCCCTTCCACCCTCGGAATCCCGGACAGTGCCGGGATTCCGGTCTCCATCGCGCACGAGGTGATTACCGTGCCGTTCAATGACCCTAAGGCGCTGGACGAAGCGCTCGCCCGCTGGGGCGATGATGTCGCCGCCGTCATGGTCGAGCCTATCGTCGGCAACTTCGGCATGGTGATGCCGCAGCCCGGCTTCCTCGAGGCGCTGTGCGGCGCGGCCCGGCGCAACGGCTCCCTCGTCATCTACGACGAGGTCATTACCGCCTTCCGCTTCCACTACGGCGCCGCCTCCACGTTCGCCGGGCTTCCGGCGGGCACCGACTACGCGGCCATCGAGCCGGACCTGACGGCGCTCGGCAAGATCATCGGCGGCGGGCTGCCGATCGGCGCCTACGGCGGGCGGGCGGAGATCATGTCGCAGGTGGCTCCGCTGGGTCCGGCCTACCAGGCCGGCACCATGGCGGGCAACCCCGCTTCGATCTCGGCCGGCATCGCCTGCCTGGAGGCTCTGAGCGAGCCGGGCACCTACGAGCGCCTCGACCGGCTCGGCGCGATGCTCGAAGAGGGGCTTGCCGCGGCTGCAGCACAGCACGGCATCCCGCTGACGATCAACCGCATCCGCGGCGCTTTGTCCACTCATTTCTGCTCCCATCCGGTAACCAACTATGAGGAAGCGCAGGATACCGACGGTGAGAGCTTCGCTTCCTTTTTCCGCCATATGCTGGCCGAGGGAGTCTGTCTGGCCCCGTCCAAATATGAGGCCTGGTTCACGACGACCGCCCACACGGAAGCCGATATTGCATACACCATCGAAGCGGCAAACCGTGCTTTCGCCCGCATGAAATAAAAAGCCTTTCCCCATAACAAAAATATTTATCACTACAATCACGAACTATTATCACTAAGAGATAATAGTTCGTTCGTTTTTTATGGAACACACAAAATCGTAAGAAAATTGCCTTTATTCACCACGTATGCACAATAGATAACGCTTACAATTGGTTCCTTTGCCGAAAGTTCTATTGTCTCAAAGACATTTTCATGGTATCCTATAACTACTTTATAACCCAATATCATCGGCTAATTGTAAGGTTTTCGCCATGATAGCCACGAGGATATGCGCTCATTTTGTCGACTTGGGCACATTTATTTTTTTAATTATGGCCCAGTGTTCTTACCTGATTTCAGGTGTAAGGACGCGTCGGCAACGCCATTTATGCAGAATAATTGTATTTTTATTCATCCGTTCTGCCCATTTGGCTTTGTCCGCTTTCTTTGCAGCAGCATCGGGGGTCCGGTGCCCTTCCGCGGGTTGAAGCGTTAGGAGCTCGTCCCCATGATTTAGAGTCGGTATAGAGCCTCGCTATATACTTTCTAAGATCATGTACAGAACCTTCTATTATGGACGAAACCGCAACTTAATTACATGGGAGGTGACGGTCAGCCTGCTGACCACTAGAATGAATCAAGTTATGCGTGATGAAGGCCGCTTTCAGAATCTCTTGGCCACCGAACATGACTCCTGCGGCATCATTTGTATTGTAGAGAAAGACGGTTTTCCATCCCGTGACAACATCCAGAAAACGATTGAAGCTCTTGTTAAGATGGAGCATCGTTCGGGATTCATCAACGGTGAAGGCGACGGCTGTGGGATCCTGACGGATATTCCAAGAGCCCTCTGGGAGAAGAAACTCCAAGAGAACGGTCTCGACGGCAAGCTTGCATACGACGAGCATTTCTCCGTAGCCCACATTTTCGTTCCGCGCAAGCTCGACCTGACGGTTGCCCAGATGCAGGAAGGCATCCGCGCCCTGTTCGCGAAGTTCGGCGTCTCCATCCTGATGGAGCAGGAGAACCAGGTGGACAGCTCCGTCCTCGGTCCGAACGGCCGCAATGACGAGCCTACGTTCTGGCAGATCGCAGGCCTCTGCGAGAAGCAGGAAGTGAAAGTTGCCGATCACCTCTTCGAGCTTCATGTTGCGATCGAAGATCAGTACACCGTACACGTCGCCACACTGAGCAACGTAACCGCGGCTTACAAGGTCATGGGTGCCGCAAGCATCCTGCCGAAATATTTTAACGATACCCGCGACCCGCTGTTCGCAGCGCAGGTCACGATCGGACATAATCGTTATTCCACGAACACCCAGTCGAGCTTCTTCCGCGTTCAGCCTTTCTCCCTCCTCGGCCACAACGGCGAGATCAACACGGTGAAGAAGCTGCGTATCGAAGCTGACATGGTCGGCGTACCGCTCGTCGACGGGGGCAGTGACTCCCAGGACATGAACCGTACGATCGAGACGTTCATTCACCGTTCCGGCATGTCCCTGTTCGAAGCGATGGAAGTCGTCTTCCCGCCGATCCATAACGAGATGAAGCTGTTCCGTCCGGAGCTGCAGGATCTCTATGTGTACTACCGCCAGACTTGGGGCCACTTCGCTCAAGGACCTGCCGGTATCGTATCCCGCTACGGCAATGAGTGTATCTTCAGCGTCGATGCCCTCGGTCTTCGTCCGGTATGGATGGTGGAGAGCGAAACTTCGCTGTACTTCTCCTCCGAGCAGGGCGTAATTACGGTCGGCGAGATGGTTGCCGATCCGAAGCCGATCGCACCGGGCGAGAAAATCGGTGTCGTGCTGACACCGGGCGAGCATATCCAGGTAATCCCTTACTACGAAGTGCAGAACCTGGTACTGAAGCGCGCAGCGGCACGCGTAGGGCTGGACGGCCTCCGCAAGCACCTGGTGCAGGAAGTAGCTGTAAGCGAAGCGGCTCCATCGGCTGACATCGTACCTACCGATGCGGTATACAGCGCGTTCGGCTGGGACCGCGACGGGATCACGATGATCGAGTCTACTGCCGAAACCGGCGCCGAGCCGATCCGTTCCCTGGGCCACGACAGCCCGCATGCGGCCCTCGCATGGGAGCGCCAGAACATTCCGGACTTCATCAAGGAAAGCGTAGCTGTCGTAACGAACCCGGCGATTGACCGTGACCGCGAAATGGAGCACTTCTCCACCCGCGTCGTTGTCGGTCCGCGTCCGAAAGTATACGGCGAGCCGGACGCCCGCCCTCGCGTCGAGATTCTGTACCCTGTCGTGCTCGAAGGCAGCAACGGGATCGATTCTCTGGCCGAGCTCAAGCAGCCTAGCCTGGAGCAGCTCGTGAACCTCTTCGGCGGCCCGAACGGTGCCAACGTTGCTGTGCTCTCGACGACGTTCCCTCGCGGCGGTTCGCTTGAAGCAGCCCTCAATGAGCTGGCGGCTGAAGCGGTCCGTGCCGTGAAGAACGGTGCTATGCTGGTTGTCCTCGACGACAGCGAAGCGCACCAGAACGACCGTCTGTGGATGGATCCGCATCTGGCCGTATCCAAGGTCGATATCGCCCTCAGAGCCGAGAAGCTCGGATTCGGCGACAACCTGCGCCGCCAGACGACGATCGTCCTGCGCAGCGCGGCGATCCGCAACCTGCATGACATCGCTGTGGCCTGTGGCCTTGGCGCAGACGTTCTGTCTCCATACATCATGTTCGCTACCGCCGCTTCCAAAGACGGCGCGCCGGCGGCACGCAAAGTATTCACGGCTCTCATGAAGGGCCTGGAGAAAGTCATCTCCACGATCGGTACGCACGAGCTGCGCGGCTACACCCGCTTCTTCTCGTCCATCGGCCTCAAGCCGGAGCTTGCCGACGTGCTCGATATCGTGAACTACCTCGGCAGCGACAAAGCCGGTACGGGTTATGCCGAGCTGGAAGCCGAAGCCGAAGCCCGCTACAACGACTTCTCGAACCCGAAAGCCAAGGCGGCGAAGAACTTCCGCTTCTTCCAGCGCATGTGGAAGGCTCTCGGCGACGCAGCTTCCGGCGCGGCTCCTTACACGGACTACCGCGACAAGCTTCGTGAAGAAGAGAAGAAGAACGCCATCTCGATCCGTCACGTTGCCGGATTCGACTTCGAGAAGGCACACAGCGAAGGCCGCAAGCCGCTTGAACCGTCGCAGGTCGAGATCGGTATCGGCGGACACAGCCTGCCGATGCTCATCTCCTCGATGTCCTTCGGCTCGCAGAACGAAACAGCTTTCCGTGCTTATGCCGAAGCCGGCGAACGCCTCAACATGGTTACCATGAACGGCGAAGGCGGAGAGATCAAAGACATGCTCGGCAAATACAAGCGTACGCGCGGTGCGCAGGTCGCTTCCGGCCGTTTCGGCGTTAACGTCGAGCTCGCGAATGCCGTAGCATTCCTTGAAATCAAGATCGGTCAAGGCGCGAAGCCGGGCGAAGGCGGTCACCTGCCGGGCTCCAAGGTTACGGCCAAGATCGCAGCGGCACGGAACGCCACGATCGGTTCCGACCTGATCTCGCCATCCAACAACCACGATATCTACTCGATCGAGGACCTGGCACAGATCATCTCGGAGCTTAAGGAAGCTTCCGGCCGCAAGGCACAGATTATCGTTAAGATTCCGGTCGTACCGGGTGTCGGCACCATCGCCGTCGGCGTAGCCAAGGCCGGCGCGGACGTCATCACGCTCTCCGGCTTCGACGGAGGTACAGGTGCGGCGCGTATTCACTCCATCACGCATGTAGGTCTGCCTACCGAGATCGGAACGAAGCTCGCTCACTTGGCCCTGATCGACGCAGGCCTTCGCCACCGCGTTGAACTGTGGTCCGACGGCGGCATGAAGTCCGGCCAGGACGTCGTTAAGATGGTCATGCTCGGCGCCAACCGTGTCGGCTTCGGTTCCATCGCGATGCAGTCCATCGGATGTACGACCTGCCGCGGCTGCCACCTGGATACCTGCCACGTAGGTATCGCTACGCAGATCGACTCCATGGAAGAAGCCGAAGAGAAAGGTCTTCGCCGCTTCGTACCTCGCGTGTACGATCTCGCCGTAGACGGCCTTGTCCGGATCTTCAGCGGTATCGGTGAAGAGATTCGCGAGACGGTTGCCCAGCTCGGCTTCAAGAACCTGCAGGAACTCGTCGGCCGTTCCGACCTGCTCCAGCAGATCTCGCACCTCGAGCGCATCGACCTGTCCGACCTGCTCCGTCCGGCTCCGCTCTCCTTCGCTGCTGCGCAGGAAGCTCATGCTGAAGTGGCTGCAGCCGTATCGTCCGATATCCGGATCGCTGCCGGCGCCGAAGGCCAAGAGTTCTTCCCGGATGCCGTATCGTTCCACGCACCGGTTGAACGCACTTGGAGCAAAGTCGATGCCGAATCCCGTATTCTCGGGGCACGCTATGCGAGCCACCGCGTAAGAGACCGCTTCGACGGCAGCTACGACAGCCTGCCAGCGGTGAACATCACGATGACCGAAGGTTCCGTACCGGGTAACGGTCTGGCCGCATTCAACGCCCGCGGCGTAGACATCACGGTACACGGTGGTGCGGAAGACGGCGTCGGCAAGATGTCCCTCGGCGGTAAGGTTGCCATCCTGAAGGCTCACAGCAAGCACAAGCAGTTCATCAACGGTTCCGTTGGTAAATCGTTCGGTTACGGCGCTCAGAAGGGTCTGTTCCTGATCCAGGGCAATGCCGATACCCGTGCCTGCATCCGCTTCTCGGGCGCAGACGTTGTCTTCGGCGGCGAGATTACCACTCCGCTCCGTGACGATCTGGGCGGCCTCGCTTCCCGTGCGAACCTGAAGGGCTTTGCATTCGAGTACATGACCAACGGCCGTGCCGTAGTTCTCGGCGACCCAGGTCCATGGATCTGCGCAGGGATGACCGGCGGCGTGATCTACCAGCGTCTCGTTCCTGAGATGGGACTGGATCAAGCGGCTATCGAGCGCCGTATCGCCAAGGGTGCCAAAGTGAAGATCGAACAGATCGGCGTCCAAAGCGTCAAGGATCTGAACGAGCTGCTCGGCGCTTATCGCGAAGAGCTCGCGAAATCCGGTCAAACGGAAGCCGCAGCAACGATCGACGGTCTGCTGGCGAACCTGCAGGCGAACTTCGTCCGGATCGCTCCGGTGAACCTGCAAGCCGACCAATCCGTAGCTACGGAGTAGGCCGCTCTTTAAGCAGTATGCTTCAAAGCTAACTCTACAAGATTTTTTAACAGCCTCCTGCCTGCAGGGGGCTGTTTTCTTTGTCCCTATAAAGTGAGACGTGGACGCAGCAGCCCATACAAGATTACTCTCGAGAAAGGTCCCTGATCCATGCCGGATGATCTGATTGGGGCTTGTGCCCTTACTGTTATTATTGCTGCTTTTACTTGCCATCACAGATCCATCGCACCTCATGCTCTTTACGCCTTCCCAGCTTAGTTGTATAATGTTTGTACAATCATACAGTAAGGGTAAATATCTAAATATAACTTTAACTGCTGACTGCCGGATTGGTTTATACTTCTAATGCTCCCCTCATTCTTGCACTAATCCCAATCCACCATTCATATCTATAACTTATCACTCGATAAGCTGAGGGAGGAGCCCAGATGCCCGACGAACTGTACCGCGCAAGCCAAGAAGGAGATCATGATGTTTTCCCCTGCGTCTGGTATGCCTTAGGCTGGTCCAAAGAATTGAAGCAAGGGCGGCTTCTTAGGAAAAGGATTGCCGGACGTGATCTCGTTCTGTTCCGGGACTCAGCAGGCACTGTACAGGCGCTTCATGCCTACTGTCCGCACCGCGGGGCAGACTTGTCGCTTGGAAGCTGCGAAGGCGATCTGCTGCGCTGCCCTTATCATGCCTGGACCTTTAAAGGGGATGGTACCTGCACCTCCATTCCTGCCCATCCGGACAGACCGATTCCCAGCTTTGCACATACCCTCGCTTACCCGGTACAAGAACAAGCAGGCCTGCTGTGGGTTTACCCCATGACGATGCGCGAACTTAACGGCAGGAAGCCTGAACCTCCTGCCTTATTTCCCGAATTGGACGATCCGGATCTTGTGCTGGCTCCCTATGATGCCGTGTGGGAGGCCCATCTGACCCGAGTCATCGAGAGCGTAATCGATGTGGCCCACGTTCCCATCGTCCACCGGCGCACGATCGGGCGGAACAGCTCGTCCAACATTCACATTGATTTTGAAGCCGAAGGAGACCGGATCACGATACGCAACGGCAGCGGACTGCTGAACTACCGCTTTCCCCAGCAGTGGCTCCTGACACCGGCCGAGCCGCGGCGCAGCCGGTTCACCAATTATGTTACCTTCAGCCCGGTGGACCGGGAGGTTACGGCGATTTTCGGTTATGCCGGCAGGAACTTTGCCAAGTTTCCGGGTGTGAGCCGTATTTTCTCCCTTTACAGCGCCCAGGTGCTGGATGAAGACCGTGCTGTCGTTGAGAGCCAGCACCCGCGTCCCATCCCGGATGCCCTGCGCATGGAAGCCCATGTGGGGGCCGACGGTCCTCAGGTCCGGTTCCGGCAGCGCTGGTACCAGTTCTTGACCGGTGAAGAGCCCCGGATATCCGCCCAAGATCGCTTACGCTGAAGGTGACGGCCCCGTATATGCTTCAGACAGGTCAGCACAAGCCCAGCCGCTGCCCCTTATAAAGAAAAGATGCCCTCTCCATTAGGAAAGAGCACCTTCTTCATTTAGGCCTTGGCTGCACGATACGCTGCCACGTACTGGGCCGCCTTCTTGGCTACAAGGCTGTAATCGCGCTGCTTAACCGCTTCAGTCGTCAGATCCGATCCGATGCCCACGGCAACCGCCCCGGCTTTGATCCACTCGCCCAGATTGTCGAGTGATACCCCACCCGTCGGCATGACGTTCGCCTGCGGCAGAGGCCCCTTGATCGCTTTGATCATACTCGGCGAATACAGGTTGCCAGGGAACAGCTTCACCACATCCACACCCAGCTCCAGCGCACGCTGAATCTCCTGGATGGTCATGACGCCCGGCATTACAGGCACACGGTACCGGTTGCAGAGGGTTATGGTATCCGGATTAAGGGAAGGCCCAACGACGAACTCAGACCCGCTCAGGATGGCCGCACGGGCCGTTTCGGGATCGAGCACCGTACCTACACCGATGATCGCATAACGCGAAGGATCGTCAGTCGTACTCGAATATTTCTTAGCCAGCTTCTCAATCGCCTGCAGAGCGAAGGGAACGGTCATCGTGACTTCAATGACCTTGATGCCCCCTTCAATCGCCTGTTCGGCCATCTCAACGACTTCGTCCGGCGTGTCGCCGCGCAGTACCGCCACGACCCCTTCATTGACAATCTTTTGTACGAGCTGCAGTTTTTTCATTGGTTGTGTCCTCCCCCTACCGTTCCACGTGCTTGACGTTGTTGAGGAATGCTTCTACCTGCTCCCAGGTAGGAATGCCTTCCCAATCGCCTTCCATCTGAACCACCATACACCCGATCAGATTGCCGAGACGCACCGCTTCGACATGCGTGTAACCCTTAAGCAGGCCCACGAAAAATCCCGCGCAGAACCCGTCTCCGGCGCCTACCGTATCCACAACGCGGTCCGCCTTAAAGTACGGTACGGCCGATACCTCTCCGTTCTCGACAACGTAGGTTTCGTCCTCTCCGCCTTTGACGATGGATATCGCTTTCAGCTCGGAGAGCTTCGCCACAATCTCATCGAAGCTCTCCGTCTGATAGAGCAGCTTCAGCTCATCCAGACCCGGCAGGAAGTAATCCGCTTCCTGGGCCAGCTCCAGCAGCACGCCTCTTGCTTCCTCGATTGACCACAGCTTCAGACGAAGGTTCGGGTCAAAGCAGATCTTGACTCCGTGCTTCTTGGCCAGACGGATCGCTTCCCGGAGGGTAGCCCGGCAGGACTCGCTCAGAGCCGCCGTAATGCCCGTGACATGCAGATACTTCGCTTGGGCAATATAATCCTCATCGAGATGCTCCGGACGCAGCAGACTGGCTGCAGAGCCCTTGCGGTAATAGTAGACGGAGGTCTTGCCGGATACGACTTCGCGCAGCATGAGCCCCGTCGGTGCTTCCGTGGTAAGTTCCGTACGGGAGACGTCCACACCTTCCCCGCGGATCTTCTTGAGAATCATCCGGCCGAACGGGTCCTTGCCGAGCCGGCTGAACCAGCCGGCCCGGTGCCCGAGACGGGATACGCCGATGGCCACGTTGCTCTCCGCACCGCCGAACAGCCCCTGGAAGCTGCTCGAATACTCGATTCCCTTGGAACCCTCCGGCATAATCAGTGCCATGGTCTCTCCGAAGGTGATAATCTCCGGACGGAACATTTGGTGTTCTTGGGTTTGTCCGCTCTCTGCCATTAGCGTGCCATCCATCCGCCGTCCACGGCAAGCACGTGGCCGTTCATGTAATCCGATGCTGCGGAAGCCAGGAAGATGACTGGCCCCTGCAGGTCTTCCGTCGTGCCCCAGCGTGCTGCCGGAATACGAACGAGAATCTGGGAGCTGCGCTCTTCATCGGCGCGAAGAGCAGCGGTATTGTCCGTGGACATATAGCCTGGTGCAATCGCATTCACTTGAACGCCTTTGCTGGCCCACTCGTTCGCCAGAGCCTTGGTAACGCCTGCAATCGCATGCTTCGACGCCGTATAGCCGGGAACGTTAATCCCGCCCTGGAAGCTCAGCAGGGATGCGATGTTGATGATTTTACCGGAGCCCTGTTTGATCATCTCGCGGCCCACGAGCTGGCAGAGGAAGAACGCCGAGTTCAGGTTCAGATTGAGCACATCGTGCCAGTCCTGCGCCCCATGCTCTGCAGCCGGTGTCCGGCGGATGATCCCGGAGTTGTTGACGAGAATGTCGATCTTGCCGAAAACGGACAGGGCCTCTTCCACGACGCCCTTCAGCGCCTGCTCGTCCATGAGATTGGCTACGATCGTATGTACTTTACGGCCCATGGCCTCAATCTCCTGTTGAACTTCACGCGAACGGTCGTTGCTTGTAACGATGACAATATCCGCGCCTGCCTTGGCCAATCCAAGCGAAATGCCCCCACCCAGACCAACGGCACCGCCGGTTACCAAAGCGACTTTTCCGGTCAGATCAAACAAATTCATCTCTACACCCCATTTAAACGTTTTAAGTCTGTTCGCACACGTTTGCGAAGACTTCTCCCTATCATTATATGACATCCGCCGACATTCTGCCATACTCCCCCGCCTCAAATCTACCTTTTTCCAAACATTCCATAGTAGATATGATACGTGGCCGGAATCCCTTCTCCCCCATAGGCCCGGCTGTACGCTTCCGTCATCAGCTCTATTCTCTTCCGGGCCATGGAGAAGCCCGCTCTTCCATCCTGTACGCTGTTGCCGGCCCCTACGCGCTTCACACTGTCGAGAAAAGACCGAACGTTATCGAACCGCTGGATCACCCTTTCTTCGTCCCAATCCAGTTCCCAAGCGCTCTCACCGCAAGGAAGCAGCAGCCTCTGCCATTCTTCCCGGTCTGCGAACTGCTGCCCGCTGGCCTGATGAGGAATTCCAAGACGGATTTCGGCCTGCCGGAAAGCACCATGCAGCTCTCGGAACGTCTCGGGGCCGAAGGTGGCAAAGGCCAGCAGTCCTTCCTGCCGGATTCGCCCGAGCCAGCTGGTCAGAGTCTTCTGCGTGTCTGTAAACCATTGAAAAGCGGCACTTGAGACGACCAGATCAAATCCCGAGAATCGTTCCGGAGTGCAAAATGGCGACATCAACAGGGTCTCCGCGTCTGCTGCGAGGACCGTAAGACGCTCCCCTGCCCAAGGGGCGCAGCGAAGCCTTGTTACCTCCGCCATCTTTGGTGAGAGGTCGATCGCCGTCACTTCCGCTTCCGGATACGCTTGCAGCAGCTTTTGGGTCAGCTGGCCGGTGCCGCACCCGATCTCGACGATTCGACCTACATGGGGCCCTCTTCTCCTCTCGAGCAGGCGGCTCATCAATTCATCCGTCATCCGGCGCTGAACCTCCGCATACAGGTCGTATTCGTGGGCATGCCGGTCAAAATGACGCCGAACCCTCTTCTTATCGATACTCCAGGTATTCATGAAGAAACTCCTTTATGCGTTGGTAGAACTCCGGCGTCCTCTCGAGAAAAGGCAGATGCCCTGTACGGGGAAAGACAGCCTTCTGCCAGCCTTCCCCTGTATCAGGAACCGCTCCAATGGGACAGATGCCGTCTTCCTCCCCTTGGAGCCACAGCAGGTGCAGCGCCCCGCTCTTCAGCGCAGGTGTCAGAATCTCCACCCAAGCCCTCTGCAGGTCTTCTTCGATCAGATAACTCAGGCCGGCATACAGCCCCTCCCTGGAAAAGTCGGTCGTCCCCCAGGACGCCTTCACCTGATCCACCAGCCTTGTGTCGTGCATCCTTCCTGTGAGCATGGCTTCGGCGAACTGCTCGATCACAGCCCATGGCTCCGCCTCTGCCTTAGCCCTCATCCGTTCCACAATGCGCCGCGGCCATCCGTAAGTTCGATCAGGGTGGGTGAAGCTGAGGGTGGTGCCCGCAAGTATAACTAACGGCATTCCACCTCGCATACTCCCGGTAAACTGCCTGCCGGACCGCAGTTCATCCGCCAGACACCGGAGCAGCAGCATCCCTCCCAGCGACCACCCCACAACCGCATCCGGCTTCTCTTCCGACAGGCGGCTGTGAAGATGCCGTACCATTTGTTCACCTGTACTGCACCCCTCATAGGTAAAATAACTGTGCCTCCATCCGGGTAGAAGGGCCTCCGGCTGTCCTATCGGCTCAGCTATATCTGTACCTATGGCATGGGGCCAGATGTTCGGACTCATCCCCCATCCGTGGACCCAGAGGATGCTCGGTTTAATCTGCGGCAGGGTCATCCTTCTTCACGTCCTATCCGAATAATGCGTTCCATAGCCCACTGCAGGTCTTCATCCGAATGGGTGGCCATCAGGCTGAAGCGGATCCTAGCCGTCCCTTCCGGCACGGTAGGAGGCCTGATGGCCACGGCGGCGATCCCTTCCTGCTGCAGCTTCTCACTGACTTTCAGCGCCTTCTCATTGCTGCCCAGTACCAGCGGTACAATGTGGCACTCACTTCCTCCGGTATCGAATCCGGCCTCCTGCAGCCTTTGCCGGAACAACGCTGCCTTTCTCTGCAGTTCCGCTCTCCGTACACGGTGGCCTTTAACCGACTGCCAGCTGCGGTACACGGCAGAGATCACTGCCGGAGGAAGGGCAGTCGTAAAAATCAAGCTGCGCGCCTTGTTCGTCAGGTATTCCTTCAACAGCGCATCGCCGGCTATGTATGATCCATAGGCGCCGTAAGCCTTGCTGAAGGTCCCCATCTGGATCTCCACCCGGTCGGTTAGCCTCAAGCTGTGGATCAGCCCTTGGCCTTCTTCACTGTAAAGCCCGCCGCTGTGCGCCTCATCCACCATGAGCATGGCCCCGTACCGATCCTTGAGCTCGACCAGCTCCCGAAGCGGTGCGATACTGCCGTCCATGCTGAAGATCGAATCGGTGACGATCAGCTTCCTGGCTCCTGCGGGTGCCTTCTTGAGCTGGGCTTCCAAACGGTCGAGGTCCCGGTGAGGATAGCGGCGGCATTCCGCCCTGCTGAGTACGATGCCGTCCATAATACTCGCATGATTGAGGCGGTCGCTGAAAATGCAGTCCGAGCGCCCCACTAGCGCGGGGATCACACCGATGTTCGCCATATACCCGCTGGATAAGAGCAGGCAGCTTTCCGTTCCTTTGAAACGGGCAAACTCTTGTTCCAGCCTCGTGCACAGCGGATGATTTCCGGTCACAAGCCTTGACGCCCCCGCCCCCATGCCCGCTGAAGCTGTCTCCAGCCCCGGAGCGGCCCAAGCGCAATCCATGCCGAGGTACTGGTTGGATGCCAGGTTGAGCATTCGCTGCCCTGAGCGGATGACCCATCCATCAGGCTGAGGCTCCGAGTCCGTGATCGAACGAAACTGTTGCCGCTCCCGCAGGGACTCCAGTTCCTTATGCATCCACTGCAGCTGCTGTCGACTCACTCGCTCTCTTAGAGGGCACAAAGCTCAATCTCAAAGCCCATATCTTCGATCATCTGGTGATCGGCCGTTGCTTCCTGTCCTTCGGTCGTCAGATAGTCTCCTACGAACACCGAATTCGCTGCATACAGCGCAAGAGCCTGCATCGACCGCAGATTGACTTCCCTGCCGCCGGCGACCCTGATTTCTTTGGTCGGGCAGATCAGTCTCATCAGCGCCAGTACCTTCAGACAATGCCGCGGGTCCAGATCCCGCCGATTCTCCAGAGGAGTGCCCGGGATGGAGTTTAAAAAGTTAACCGGGATCGAATCCGCATCCAGTTCGCGCAGCGCGTAAGCCATCTCGACGATCTCCTCGTTCGTCTCTCCCATGCCGATGATACAGCCGGAACAAGGAGACATACCCGCTGCTTTTGCTTTCTCTAGCGTTTCCACCCTGTCGTCATAGGTATGGGTTGTTGTGATATTGCCGAAGTTCGCTTTGCTCGTATTGAGGTTGTGATTGTAGCGGTCCACACCGGCTTCTTTTAATTTGACGGCCTGCTCCTCACTAAGAATGCCGAGACAGGCGCAAATTTTCATCGGCATGGTTGATTTGATCTCTTTGACCGCCTCCACCACTTGGTCGAGCTCACGCCCGGTTGGCCCCCGCCCGCTGGCCACAATACAATATGTACCTACTTTCAGCTCCATCGCTTTGCGCGCCCCGTCTACCAGCGTTTCCTTCTCCAGCAGAGGGTACTTGGTAATGGCAGCCTTGGAGACAATCGACTGGGAGCAGTACCCGCAGTCCTCGGGACACAAACCGCTCTTGGCATTGATAATTAGGTTCAGCTTGACCTTCTTACCGTAATAATGACGCCTCACTTGAAATGCGGCATCCATAATTCGCAGCAGTTCTTCATCCGGCGCCTCCAGCAGATCAAGGCTCTCTCTCATCGTCAAGCGTTCACCCTGTATCGCTTTCTCCGCCAGCTCGCTCCAGTTGGTATATGTGGTAACCATTCATTCCAGCTCCTTTGCTTATCCTATGGAATCCTTATGATTAAAAAAAGCTCATGATCTCGTCCATACGAATCCGGCTCTCCACGATCTCGATCCATTGATCCCTCCAGGCCTCCCATTCTTCCATGGAGACCGGCTCCTCCTCCAGCTGCGGGAATACTCCCAGAACCGGGACGGAGCCAAACTGTTCGATCATCTCGATCGTCTCGCTTAATGCCAGATCGTCATCCCCGGGGTATCCGTTCAGCAGTACACCTGCGATTCGGAGTCCCCGTTGTCTTGCCGCCTCAATGGTGAGCAGGGTATGGTTGACCGTACCGAGCCGGGTTCTTGCGACAATCAGCAGCGGCAGCCCCATGGCCGCTGCCAGATCGGCAACCGTGTACCGCTCCGTAAGAGGAACAAGCAGTCCACCAGCTCCTTCCACCAATAACCGTGGATACGATGCCAGCTTTCGTTCTCCTTCGGCGAGGAGTTCCTCCCACGGTATCAGGGTTCCTGCACGCCGGGCTGCCATCCAGGGAGCCAGCGGGGCCTTCAGGGAATACGTTACAGTCTCCTCCTCGGTTTGTTCGATTCCGCTGCCTCTCAGCAGCCTGAAGCTATCCGCCCTTGGGTCTCCCGGCTGGGAACCGGATTGAATGGGTTTCCAGAGGTGTAGAGGGTTGGACAGCACAGTACCCTGGCCGGCATTATGCAGGGAAATGCGCCTGGCTGCAGCTGCAGCCAAGACCGAGGTAACCCAGGTCTTGCCCACCTCCGTATCGGTTCCCGTAATAAAAAGCCCTTTGCCCATGCGGTTATCACTCCAATACGTTAACCAAGTTAAAGAAATTCAGGTTAACAATTAACTTGGTTCGATTCTACCCGAAGTTCGCAGAACGGGCAAGCACAATTTTCCACCAGCCCCGGGATTAATAGCACTTTGAAAACACAAAAAAACCTTCTACGTTACACGTAGAAGGTTGAATATTCATGAAAAGCGTCCCAGGAGGGATTCGAACCCCCGACAACTCGCTTAGAAGGCGAGTGCTCTATCCAACTGAGCTACTGGGACATGGAGCGGGTGATGGGAATCGAACCCACGCTACCAGCTTGGAAGGCTGGAGTTCTACCATTGAACTACACCCGCATGAGTTAAAGAAAACTGATGGTCGGGACGACACGATTTGAACATGCGACCCCCTGGTCCCAAACCAGGTGCTCTACCAAGCTGAGCTACGTCCCGTTAATTGATGCCGGTAGAGGGACTCGAACCCCCACGGTTTCCCTCACGATTTTGAGTCGCGCGCGTCTGCCAATTCCGCCATACCGGCATGTATGTTACGGAGATGGGATTATGGAGCGGAAGACGGGAATCGAACCCGCGACCCTCGCCTTGGCAAGGCGATGCTCTACCGCTGAGCCACTTCCGCATAATAACATAAAATCTTGTACTGCGCCAGATGAAAATGATGGAGCGGAAGACGGGAATCGAACCCGCGACCCTCGCCTTGGCAAGGCGATGCTCTACCGCTGAGCCACTTCCGCAAGTGGTAAGAATAACATGGTGAGCCATGTAGGACTCGAACCTACGACACCCTGATTAAAAGTCAGGTGCTCTACCGACTGAGCTAATGGCTCTAATATGGCTGGGGATCTAGGATTCGAACCTAGGCATGACGGAGTCAAAGTCCGTTGCCTTACCGCTTGGCTAATCCCCAATAGAAGAAATGGGGCGGTCGAAGGGAATTGAACCCTCGAATGCCGGATCCACAAACCGGTGCGTTAACCACTTCGCCACGACCGCCATGATACTGCTGGTGCCGTCGAGAGGAATCGAACCTCCGACCTACGCATTACGAGTGCGTTGCTCTACCGCTGAGCTACGACGGCATTTTTCATAAAAACAACACCGATTATCATAGAATCATAATAAGTTCGATGTATTGGTTTGTAAAAATGGCGGAGCCGACGGGATTCGAACCCGCGGTCTCCTGCGTGACAGGCAGGCATGTTAGGCCTCTACACCACGGCTCCACACTAAGAGATAATTGGTTGCGGGGGCAGGATTTGAACCTGCGGCCTTCGGGTTATGAGCCCGACGAGCTACCGGGCTGCTCCACCCCGCGTCAGTAAAAAGTCTTTATGGTGGAGGCTGACGGGATCGAACCGCCGACCCTCTGCTTGTAAGGCAGATGCTCTCCCAGCTGAGCTAAGCCTCCATGGGATAAAATGACCCGTAGGGGATTCGAACCCCTGTTACCTCCGTGAAAGGGAGGTGTCTTAACCCCTTGACCAACGGGCCAAACCAGTAATAAGTGCATTAATCTAAAAATAAATCTACGGAGAGAGAGGGATTCGAACCCTCGAGACGCTTGTGACGCCTACACGATTTCCAATCGTGCTCCTTCGGCCAGCTCGGACACCTCTCCAAGATATGGCTCCCCCGAACAGGACTCGAACCTGTGACAACTCGATTAACAGTCGAGTGCTCTACCAACTGAGCTATCAGGGAATACTGAGCTGTATAGTGGATCTTAAGATCCGCTTGGCGACGTTCTACTCTCCCAGGACCCTGCGGTCCAAGTACCATCGACGCTGGAAGGCTTAACGTTCGTGTTCGGGATGGGTACGCGTGGTTCCCTTCCGCCATCATCACCAAACGGTTGTTCAAGGCTTGCACCTTGAAAACTGGATATACGTTCGGTTATGTCATTTTGCGCTCCGTTGTGCTTCGCACAAAGGTCACTACCAAAATGACATATCCTCACTTGCTAGCTGAAGATCGATCTAACATCTATATTACTGCCGCCGCTTCCCTCAGGAAGCTTGTGGATAAGCCCTCGACCGATTAGTATTCGTCAGCTCCACGCGTTGCCGCGCTTCCACCCCGAACCTATCAACCTCGTCGTCTACAAGGGGTCTTACATACTGGGAAATCTCATCTTGAGGGGGGCTTCACGCTTAGATGCTTTCAGCGCTTATCCCGTCCGTACTTGGCTATCCAGCCGTGCTCCTGGCGGAACAACTGGTACACCAGCGGTACGTCCATCCCGGTCCTCTCGTACTAAGGACAGCTCCTCTCAAATTTCCTGCGCCCGCGACAGATAGGGACCGAACTGTCTCACGACGTTCTGAACCCAGCTCGCGTACCGCTTTAATGGGCGAACAGCCCAACCCTTGGGACCTACTTCAGCCCCAGGATGCGATGAGCCGACATCGAGGTGCCAAACCTCCCCGTCGATGTGGACTCTTGGGGGAGATAAGCCTGTTATCCCCAGGGTAGCTTTTATCCGTTGAGCGATGGCCCTTCCATTCGGTACCACCGGATCACTAAGCCCGACTTTCGTCCCTGCTCGACCTGTTTGTCTCGCAGTCAAGCTCCCTTATGCCTTTGCACTCTTCGAATGATTTCCAACCATTCTGAGGGAACCTTGGGGCGCCTCCGTTACGCTTTAGGAGGCGACCGCCCCAGTCAAACTGCCCACCTGACACTGTCCCCGTACCGGATCACGGTACCAGGTTAGAACTCCGATACGATCAGGGTGGTATCCCAACGGCGCCTCCACCCAAGCTGGCGCTCAGGCTTCTCAGGCTCCCACCTATCCTGTACAGATCGTACCAAAGTCCAATATCAAGCTGCAGTAAAGCTCCATGGGGTCTTTCCGTCTTGTCGCGGGTAACCTGCATCTTCACAGGTATTAAAATTTCACCGGATCTCTCGTCGAGACAGCGCCCAAGTCGTTACGCCATTCGTGCGGGTCAGAATTTACCTGACAAGGAATTTCGCTACCTTAGGACCGTTATAGTTACGGCCGCCGTTTACTGGGGCTTCGGTTCACAGCTTCGGATTGCTCCTAACCGCTCCCCTTAACCTTCCAGCACCGGGCAGGCGTCAGCCCGTATACTTCGCCTTGCGGCTTCGCACAGACCTGTGTTTTTGCTAAACAGTCGCTTGGGCCTTTTCACTGCGGCCCCCTCGGGCTATTCACCCTACCGAGGCACCCCTTCTCCCGAAGTTACGGGGTCATTTTGCCGAGTTCCTTAACGAGAGTTCTTCCGCGCGCCTTAGCATGCTCTGCTCGCCTACCTGTGTCGGTTTGCGGTACGGGCACCTTCTCCCTGGCTAGAGGCTTTTCTTGGCAGCCTGAACTCATGACCTTCGGTACTTAAATTTCCCTCCCCATCACAGCTTAGCCTTACGATGTGCGGATTTGCCTACACATCAGCCTTACTGCTTGGACGAGCATCCATCAGCTCGCGTCACTATCCTTCTGCGTCACCCCATTGCTCATAACGGTTCACGGTGGTACAGGAATTTCAACCTGTTGTCCTTCGACTACGCCTTTCGGCCTCGCCTTAGGTCCCGACTTACCCTGAGCGGACGAGCCTTCCTCAGGAACCCTTAGGCTTTCGGCGGATCAGATTCTCACTGATCTTTTCGTTACTCATACCGGCATTCTCACTTGTATGCAGTCCAGCTGTCCTCACGATCAACCTTCAACCCGCATACAACGCTCCCCTACTGCCCGGGTGCAAACAAGTTTGCACCTTGGACTCATAGCTTCGGTGGTGTGTTTAGCCCCGTTACATTTTCGGCGCAGAGTCACTCGACCAGTGAGCTATTACGCACTCTTTCAATGGTGGCTGCTTCTAAGCCAACATCCTGGTTGTCTGTGCAACTCCACATCCTTTCCCACTTAACACACACTTGGGGACCTTAGCTGATGATCTGGGCTGTTTCCCTCTTGACAATGGATCTTAGCACTCACTGTCTGACTCCCGGGCATCACGTTTGCGGCATTCAGAGTTTGACTGGACTTGGTAACCCTTGGCGGGCCCCGCACCCAATCAGTGCTTTACCTCCGCAACGCTAACCCGAGGCTAGCCCTAAAGCTATTTCGGGGAGAACCAGCTATCTCCGAGTTCGATTGGAATTTCTCCGCTACCCCCACCTCATCCCCGAATTTTTCAACATTCGTGGGTTCGGGCCTCCAGTGCGTGTTACCGCACCTTCACCCTGGACAGGGGTAGATCACACGGTTTCGGGTCTACGTCCACGTACTATGTCGCCCTATTCAGACTCGCTTTCGCTGCGGCTGCGGCTTCTCACCTTAACCTCGCACGGGAACGTAACTCGCCGGTTCATTCTACAAAAGGCACGCCATCACCCATTAACGGGCTCTGACTTCTTGTAAGCACACGGTTTCAGGTTCTTTTTCACTCCGCTCCCGCGGTTCTTTTCACCTTTCCCTCACGGTACTGCTTCACTATCGGTCACCAGGGAGTATTTAGCCTTGGCAGATGGTCCTGCCGGTTTCCCACGAGGTTTCACGTGTCTCGCGGTACTCAGGATCCGTCTAGGGTGTTCGCAGAATTTCAGTTACGGGGCTTTTACCCACTCTGGCCGGCCTTTCCAGACCTGTTCGCCTACTCTGCTTAACCCACATTGACGTCCTACAACCCCAAGGAGCAAGCTCCTTGGTTTGGGCTGTTCCGCTTTCGCTCGCCGCTACTGACGGAATCACTATTGTTTTCTTTTCCTGAGGGTACTTAGATGTTTCAGTTCCCCTCGTATGCCTCCAATGCAGCTATGTATTCACTGCATGGTACATGCGAATTACCACATGTGGGTTTCCCCATTCGGACATCCCCGGATCAAAGCCTGCTTACGGCTCCCCGAGGCATTATCGTTGTTCGCCACGTCCTTCTTCGGCTCCTGGTGCCTAGGCATCCTCCGTGTGCTCTTAATAGCTTAACCTAATCGCTATTCGAAACATTGGATGTTTCAGCTTTATTTGCTTTGTTTCGCTATCCAGTTTTCAAGGAACAAACCATGTTCACCGCCGTTTCACTGGCAGGAACGTTATCTTAGCATGGCGCCGCGGCCGATACAAGTATCAGCTTTTGACAGCCTAGCCAAGTTTGAAAGGCATTGCACCTTTCAAAACTGAACACGAGTGAGTGTCCGCAGCTCAAGGGCTGCTATAAGATTTGTCCGCCACCCTGCAGGTGACATGGACTCCATAGAAAGGAGGTGATCCAGCCGCACCTTCCGATACGGCTACCTTGTTACGACTTCACCCCAATCATCTACCCCACCTTCGACGGCTGGCCCCCTTGCGGGTTACCCCACCGGCTTCGGGTGTTGTAAACTCTCGTGGTGTGACGGGCGGTGTGTACAAGACCCGGGAACGTATTCACCGCGGCATGCTGATCCGCGATTACTAGCAATTCCGACTTCATGCAGGCGAGTTGCAGCCTGCAATCCGAACTGAGACCGGCTTCTAAGGATTCGCTCCATCTCGCGACTTCGCTTCCCGTTGTACCGGCCATTGTAGTACGTGTGTAGCCCAGGTCATAAGGGGCATGATGATTTGACGTCATCCCCACCTTCCTCCGGTTTGTCACCGGCAGTCACTCTAGAGTGCCCAACTCAATGCTGGCAACTAAAGTCAAGGGTTGCGCTCGTTGCGGGACTTAACCCAACATCTCACGACACGAGCTGACGACAACCATGCACCACCTGTCACCTCTGTCCCGAAGGAGGACCCTATCTCTAGGGCTTTCAGAGGGATGTCAAGACCTGGTAAGGTTCTTCGCGTTGCTTCGAATTAAACCACATACTCCACTGCTTGTGCGGGTCCCCGTCAATTCCTTTGAGTTTCACTCTTGCGAGCGTACTCCCCAGGCGGAGTGCTTATTGTGTTTACTTCGGCACCAAGGGTATCGAAACCCCTAACACCTAGCACTCATCGTTTACGGCGTGGACTACCAGGGTATCTAATCCTGTTTGCTCCCCACGCTTTCGCGCCTCAGCGTCAGTTACAGTCCAGAAAGCCGCCTTCGCCACTGGTGTTCCTCCACATCTCTACGCATTTCACCGCTACACGTGGAATTCCGCTTTCCTCTCCTGCACTCAAGTCTTCCAGTTTCCGGTGCGAACCGGGGTTGAGCCCCGGGCTTAAACACCAGACTTAAAAGACCGCCTGCGCGCGCTTTACGCCCAATAATTCCGGACAACGCTTGCCCCCTACGTATTACCGCGGCTGCTGGCACGTAGTTAGCCGGGGGCTTTCTTCTCAGGTACCGTCATTCGCAGAGCAGTTACTCTCCACGACATTCTTCCCTGGCAACAGAGCTTTACGATCCGAAAACCTTCATCACTCACGCGGCGTTGCTCCGTCAGGCTTGCGCCCATTGCGGAAGATTCCCTACTGCTGCCTCCCGTAGGAGTCTGGGCCGTGTCTCAGTCCCAGTGTGGCCGATCACCCTCTCAGGTCGGCTACGCATCGTCGCCTTGGTGGGCCGTTACCCCGCCAACTAGCTAATGCGCCGCAGGCCCATCCGTAAGCCACAGGTTGCCCCGTGTTTCATGATTCCGGCATGCACCGAAACCAGCTATCCGGTCTTAGCTACCGTTTCCGGTAGTTATCCCGATCTTACAGGCAGGTTGCCTACGTGTTACTCACCCGTCCGCCGCTAAGCACCGAAGTGCTCCGCTCGACTTGCATGTATTAGGCACGCCGCCAGCGTTCGTCCTGAGCCAGGATCAAACTCTCCATTAAAGAAAAGCTGATGACTCATTTGAAGCTTGGCAGAAACTCATCGCTGAGTCTCTATATTTAACACTCACTCGTTGTTCAGTTTTCAAAGGGCAATTTCTTACGACGCGTTTCGACTTGTTTTTCGTATCCGTCAAAAGCGACTTTTGTAATTTACCACAGATGCAATCTCAAATGCAAGCTTTTTTTAAAAGTTTTTTTCTTCCTTTTGGGAAGTGCATTTGCCGACCTCGCTGGCCGGAAAGACATAGTATCATGCCTAAAAATAAAATGCAAGCCCCTAAAAAGAAAAACACAAGTCGCTTGGACTTGTGTTTCTGATCTTAATACCCCGTTGCCGAAGCGGCAGCCAGTTCCTTCTGCAGTTCATCGTGGATGTGACCATTGGATGCAACGACATGCCGAACTCCCAGATGATACGGGTTGCCGAGCGTATCCGTGACTTTGCCGCCGGATTCCTCTATTAATAGAGCGCCTGCAGCCATGTCCCAGGAATTCAGCCCGATCTCGTAGAAACCACTCAGCCTGCCCGCTGCCACGTAAGCCATATGAAGAGCTGCCGAACCGGCCACCCTCATATTTCTCACTTTGGGGCTCAGAGCCTGAACCCCTCTAAGATTGGCCGGGAGGGTTCCGTCGCGGTCCGCCGGGAAGCCTGTGGCAATCAGGCTCTCGCCCAGTGTCTTCTCGGGTGAAACCTCCATCTTCCTGCCCTTCAGGTAGGCACCTTTACCTTTTTCCGCTACATACAGCTCATTGTGAATCGGATTATATACGACTCCAACGATTACTTCTCCCTTATATGCCAGTGCGATAGAAACCGAGAAAAACGGGAACCCGTGGACGAAATTCGTGGTGCCGTCCAAAGGATCGACGATCCACAAGTATTCGGCGCTGCTGGCCTCTTCCAGGGCGCGCTGCGAAGCTTCCGGTCCTGGCTCCACGCCTTCTTCACCAAGAATCGAGTGGCCCGGGAAGTGCGTCAAAATCAAGTTGCGGATCATCTTCTCCGCGCCCTTGTCTACTTCCGTCACCAGGTCCTGCGCAGAGTACTTCGTATGTAGACTAGAGAAGTCCCCAACCTTGCTTTGTATCCACTCGCCAGCCTTGGATGCCGTGTTGATAGCTACTGCGGTGAAGCTTTTGCTGCCGACGGCGAACGCCGGAATATTGGATGTGGACATAACTGATCATTCCTTTTGTGGAATTAAATGAGCCGATATCAACGTATGCATTCTAGTATAGAGAATATACGCAGGATTGGCTACGGCGTTTCGTCCAATTCCGCTTAGGTATTGTGACAAAAAAGCAAAAAGACCATCCTGTCAGTGACAGTGACGGTCTTCTGCAAGACTACACGCCAATAATATGATACCCGCTGTCCACATAAATTACTTCGCCCGTGATGCCGCGCGAAAGGTTGCTCATGAGGAACAGGGCGGTATCGCCCACTTCGGCCGCTTCGGTCGTCCGGCGCAGCGGCGCCTTCTCCTCCACCGTCTTCAGGATGGAATTGAAGTCCTTGATTCCCTTGGCCGCAAGCGTACGGATCGGACCCGCGGAGATGGCGTTCACCCGAATGTTGAACTGGCCCAAATCATTGGCCAAGTAGCGGACGCTGGCTTCCAGAGCCGCCTTCGCCACCCCCATCACATTATAATTTTTCAGGGCGCGTTCCGCCCCGAGATACGTCATGGTCATCACGCTGCCGCCCTCGGTCATCAGCGGATACAGCTTTTGGGCTACCGCAACAAGAGAGTAGGCACTGATGTCATGCGCGAGGGCAAACCCGTCGCGGGAAGTATTCACGAACATCCCCTCGAGTTCTTCCGTCCGCGCAAAAGCAATGCTGTGTACAATGCCGTGAAGAACGCCGAACTGCTCCCGCAGGTTCTCGGCCAGACGATCGATATCCGCGTCATCCGTTACGTTGCAGGGGAGAATTGATGCTCCCTCAATGGTGCCGGCCAGCTTGCGTACCCGCTCCTCCACCCGCTCGTTCTCATAAGTAAATACCAGTCTTGCGCCCTGAGCCGCCAAAGACTGGGCGATCGCCCAAGCGATACTGCGGTCGTTAGCCACGCCCATTACCACGATATTCTTTCCGGCAACCAAACTCATATCCTTACGTCCCCCTGTCGCTTATAGGCTCGTACCCTTTGCTTACCTCAAGGTAACGTATTTTGCCAGAAGATTCAAGAGAACTTTGGACCGGTCCCCAGCCATATTCATCCGGGGCCTAGATTTCAAACGACGCCTGAGAGAGCATGGTAATATTCGGCTCCTTCTTAAGATCCTCGGCCAACTGAATAAGGGAGCCGTCCTTCATCTTGGCCTCCAGCATGACGTCCAGTCTCGGTGTAAGCGGAGCGACGGCACGCACAAAATCCATAAACACGCCGGTCTCTATATAATCGGCATGCCCTCTGGGGTCGCTCTCGCTTTTGGGGCTGGAGACATGAATCTTGGGCGGCAGATCGCGCGGAGAACCGCTTCCGTCCTCCTGCTCCTTCTGACCCTTCCAGGTCTGTAGAATCCTTGGCCACAGCTCCGCTGCCGGTACCTCTCCCGGATTGACCGCATCATGATGTATATCGAGCACCATCGGCACACCCGCCTCTTCGCAGATCTCCAACGTCTCGAGGGCATTGAAGGTTTTATCGTCGTTCTCCAGTGTCATCCGCTCGCGGATCCTCTCGGGCAGGGCGCCGAACTGTTCCAGGAACCGGGCCCGGGCGGAGTCCTTATTGCCGTAAGTTCCGCCGACGTGGATATTGCATTTGGCCGACGCATCCAGCCCCATGGCTTCGAGCATCCTTACATGCCTGTCCAGATCGGCTCTGGAACTCCGGAGAACGTCCTCCCTCGGAGTACTGAACACGGTAAAATGATCGGGATGAAAGGAAAGCCTCATCCGATTGTCCTTGGCATATTGGCCGAGCTCGGCAAAATCACCCGACAGCCGTTCGATCGGATCCCAGTCCCCCAATCCCTCATGCCCCAAAAGCGGAATCAGCTTGGAGGAGATGCGGTACATTTCGATATCATAGGCCCGGTTATGCTTCAGAAGGCGCTGCGTATTGCGGATATTCTCCGAGGCAATCCTTTCCAGCTTGCGGATCGCGGCTTCCCGGTCCCCGAGCTTTTCGAAATGGGTATAGGTCATCGTCTTGGAAGGCGAAGCGTTCTTCACCATGACCGACATGGCTACGTAACCCAAACGGACTATCACACCTTCACGCTCCCCACTTGGTCCAGTTGTATGGATCTAGGATACCCGATCCGGCCCTTCTCCATAAACCGCCCTCGCAGCAGGGCGGCTGACCCAGCAGACACCAATAAAAAGAGCAGCCCTCCCCGCTACTGAACAGCCCCCCGTCAAGTAGACAGTACAAAAAATAAAAATCTTAAGCGGCCTTGGTCCTGTATTCCATTGGACTGAGGCCGTTTAGTTTTGCTTGTAATCGTTCGTTATTGTAAAAATCGATGTAAGCCAGAATGTCTCTCTCAAGCTCCTCAAAGGTTTGGTAAGTGTGTAGATAATACTTCTCGCATTTTAAGGTCCCCCAGAAGGATTCCATCGGCCCGTTATCGATACACCGCCCAACCCGGGACATACTTTGAGTCAGTTCGTTATCGTCCAAAAGCTTTTTGAAGTCAAGTGAAGTGTATTGAAATCCTCTGTCACTATGAAGCATTGGTTTGCTTCCTGGAGCTGCTTGCAAGGCTTGCTTCAACGTCTCGAAAACAAGTGGGTTGTTGTTGGAATGCCCCACTACTCTGGAGACGATGGATTTATCATGAAGATCGAGAATCGCGCTTAAATACGCTTTCTGACCGTTGCCGTATTTAAATTCTGTTACATCCGTTACCCATTTCTCATTGGGTTCAGCTGCTTGGAAATTACGATTCAGCACATTCTCGGCCACGTGCTGGGGAGTAGAATGAGGGTATTTCTTTCTCTTCCTGCGGATGACCGACTGGATTCCCTTGACTTTCATCAGCCGGTACACGCGTTTATGGTTAATCGTCTGTCCGGTTTCCTTGCGCATGTGGAGTGTTAATTGGCGGTACCCAAAGGTTTTCTCTACTTTTTCATATATGGACATCATCATCTTTGTCAGCCGCTCATTCTCCTGCTCACGAGAGCTGGGTTTGCGGTTTAACCATTTGTAATAGCTTGAGCGTGCAACTCCTGCGACTTCACACAGAAGTTGAATGCTGATCGACTCCTCTTCCTGAAGCGCTTGGATGGCAAGGTAGACGTTCTCTTGGCGATATTGGCTTAGCTTCGCCTCCTTTGGATTTCCCGTAACTTTTTTAGAAATGCATTCTCCGCCCGAAGCCTCTCCATTTCGTATTCCATCTTCTTCATCTCGAGCTTCTGGCGATCTGCCTCCGTCATCTCTTCCGGCGCCTTCTTTCGCCCCCGGCCATCCTTTAAAGCATCCGCACCGCCGGCTTCGAATTTCTTCACCCATTGATATACTTGCTGGTAGGAGACCTGAAACTGGCCAGCTGTCTTATGATAGTCATGCTGATGTGCCAGGCAATAGTGGACGATATCGATCCTCTCATCCCACGTAGTAGAGCGACCCTTTGTCATAGCTTGTGCTTCCCCTTTGTAGGCTTTTAAGCTGCTATGACCATTATACTTCTTAATCCAGTTAGAAAGCTGCGTTGTACTTGAGATCCTGTATTTGTCGATGATCCGGTATTTTGACAATCCACCCTCTACATAATCTTTCACCGCTTGAAGCTTCAGCTCAGCGCTGTAACTTCGATTGCGAGTACTTCTTTCCAGTCCTTCATACCCATATAGCTTATAACGACGCTGCCATTTCATTAAAGTTGTTTTATTCATACCGTATCTTTTGGTTGCAGCGATAAAACCAATTTTTCCACTTGAAACTTCTTCAAGGATAGCAAGTTTCTCCGTAGCACAGTATTTTTCTTTAGACATGAAAAAGCTCCCCTTACAGTAACAGGTTTTTTATTATTTCACCTGTCTACCGTATGGGGAGCGTATCATACAGGGTGAACTGCTCTTTGGCGTGCGATTCTTTACGAGCTTGATCGTTAACGCCGCTTGTCATTAAGAGTACAAAGCTATTCCTGCTCCCCGAAAAACATCTCGTGAGCCAAAGCTGTCTGGATCCGCGCTTCTTCCTCCGTCAGCCGGCGCACCAGCTCCATCTCCACCTGGGTGACTTCTTCCCCTTGGAAGTTGATCTCCGCAATGGAAGCCAGAATCTTGACGATGGCGATCGCCTGGTTGCCCGGCGTGTAGGCAATAACCTTCTGTCCGGCGGGAAACACGCGAAAACCGCTTTTGACCATTTTGCCGCGGCCGTATTCAAGCAGCTCGTACAGCTCCTGCTCGGATTTGAATTTGCAGACGGAATTAAATTCGGTTTGGAATCCCATGGACCGGTCGCTCCTCTCGATTAGGCATACCCCGTTAACCCTAGCATAAGGGATGCCGCCAAACGAAGCAAGCCGCAGCAGAAGCGGCGGCTTGCGGGCAAAGCTATGTCAGGTCAAAGGAATACTGCAGGCGCTGCTTCTCCTCATGACGCTGGATCGCCAGACGGACCAGATCGTCGAGAAGCTCGCTGTAAGGCTTGCCGGACTCTCTCCAGAGCAGCGGATACATACTGAATGGAGTAAAGCCGGGCATCGTATTGATTTCATTAATGTAGATTTCGCCGTTGTCCTTGCGCAGGAAGAAGTCCACACGGGACAAACCGGTGCCGTCAATCGATTGGAACGCACGGACCGCCAGATCACGAATCCGGGAAGCCTGCTCGGAATCAATCTCCGCAGGAATAATCATCGAGGACTTGCCGTCGATATACTTGGCCTTATAGTCGTAGAATTCGCCGGATGAAACAATCTCCCCGACCACCGAAGCCTGAGGCTCGTCATTGCCGAGCACAGCCACTTCCAGCTCCCGGGCATCGATGAACTCTTCCACAATGACCTTGCGGTCGTAGCGGAACGCTTCCGCAATGGCCGACAGAAGCTCATCGCGGTTGCGCGCCTTGTTGATCCCGACACTGGAGCCCAGGTTCGCCGGTTTGACAAAGCACGGATAGCCGATGGCCACTTCAATTTCCATAATAAAGAACGCGTTGTCCTTCTCCCACTGGCTTTTCGTGAAATGGCGGAATACGCACTGCGGAAGACCTTCCTGGGCAAATACCTTTTTCATCATGACCTTATCCATGCCGACGGCGGAGGCCAGAACGCCCGTTCCGACATACGCGATATTGGCCATCTCCAAAAGACCCTGAACGGTTCCGTCTTCACCGAAGGTGCCGTGAAGCAGCGGAAGCACTACATCAAGCGGTCCGGCAGCGGCTCCGCTCTCAGACCCGGAAACCGCCGGGTTACCGGAAGCCTTGGCCGCAGCGGATGAACCGAACAGCGGCTGAAGGGCAAACGTGCCGGTTTCGTTCGAAGAAGAAGCCGACCCGAAGGTGAGGGCATCCACCGAATCTGCGGGTGCCGTAAGCTGGGGGCCGGAGCGCCAGTCTCCCTCTTTGGTTATGTAAAAAGGCTGAACCTCATATTTGCTCAAGTCAAGTGCCTTGGTAACGGCAAGAGCGGTCTGGAGAGACACTTCATGTTCTCCGGATTTGCCTCCGTATATCAGGCCTACGCGAATTTTGCTCATAAGTACCCTCCGGTTAATGAAGTCTGTCGTCCCTGAGATCAGAAAGAAGAAAAGCAGTGCATGGGCCCGCCCGAATTAGCGAACCCTACCTACGGTAAAGGGATGGCTCACCCATCGTCATCATAATGCATCCGAAATATGTATGAAGCGGTACTGTGTCCGCGTCGTCCATGCATGGGAATCTCTGTAATCCCAGTATCGGCGCCGTGAGCTGACCGTGTGTGCGTTGACCAGCGGCATCCCGTTCGCATCCTTGGCCGTGACGATCGTGCTGTGCTGAAACCTGCCGTCCCCGTCCCAGTCATAGGCAATGACGTCGCCCGGCTCCAGCTCACCCGCGGAAACAACCTCCTGTCCGCGAAGCCCGCTGCGGCTCGTTCGGAGGTAAAACTGCAAACTCTCCGCCACCGCCCAGGAAAAGCTCCACAGTTCCTGGCCGCCGAGCCTGCCTTTGTACCACCAGCCCGCATCCCTTCTATCAGTATAGTTCATCGGTGCCCCCCCTGCAAAGAGGCATTGGGAGATGTAGCTGGTGCAGTCTACTTCAAATGCGATATAGGCCGGGTTGTTTCCGTCCCACCATTTGTCGGCGTACCGCACCGCTTCCCCGCGGTTGTAGGAGCGGCGTGAGGCGGTACCGGCAAGCGGAGCCACCCCCGGTCCGAGCAGGGGTACGGAAGGAGCACGCATCAGACCCACATGTTCGAACTCGTCATCGGCTTCGAGCAGCGCGCCCGGATGGGCCGTCTTCAGCCGGAGTCTCTGCTCCCCCAGAAGCGGCTCAACCCGCTGAATCGTCCACGCTTCGCCGTCCGGAGACGGCGCCAGGCAGATCCGTTCCTGTTCGACCCGCTGTTCCTCGTAAGCTTCAAGCCCGATCTGCCCGACGGCGATCCGCTTCAGCACACAGTCGGCGGCAATCCCGTTTTTGTAAGGGACGGTCTGTCTGATGGAGAGCCGGGTCTCGGTTTTGACGGGCAGCAGGCCTCTCTCCCGATCACTGTCGAGACGCCGGGCCAGTCTGGACCGCTCGGCCGACAGATACGCTTCATCGCTTACAAACGGCAGCATCGGTTCTACGGAATGCTCAATGTCCATCCGGTTGCGGTGATGTACATAGTCGTAGAGAGTCGTTCTCCAGCTCAACGGCTTGCAGCCCCTTTCGATAAGTGAGGTAAGCACCCGAACGGACGAGCTCATGCGCGGAAAACAGGCGGGCGGCGTTAGTCCCATCGTATGCGCGGAGAGTCGCAAAAATGAACGAATTCGACCTTTACGAAAATGGGACTCCCATTGTATACTAAGGGTAAGCTAATTTTGAAATCGTGTTTCACTTAGTGAAACGAGGGCAAAGCAGCTGATTCATAACCTGAAGGAGGAAAAGGCTACCATGTCTAACCAAGACCAATTCTCGGTCCGCAAACAGCTGGAAGTAGGCGGCAAAACCTACAACTACTACAGCCTGCAGGCGTTCCAGGAACAAGGCAGCGACATTTCCAATCTGCCTTTCTCGATCAAAGTTCTTCTCGAGGCGGCTCTCCGCCAATTCGACGGCAAAGCGATTACGGAAGAGCATGTGAAGCAAATCGCGAGCTGGGCTTCCGACCGCGACCCGAATAAAGAAATTCCGTTCATTCCCGCACGTATCGTGCTCCAGGACTTCACTGGCGTACCGGTTGTAGTTGACCTGGCCGCCATGAGAGATACAATGAAGCGCGCCGGCGGAGACCCGAAGCGCATCAACCCGCTCGTTCCGGTCGACCTTGTTATCGACCACTCCGTCATGGTGGATGCATTCGGCTCCAAAGACGCTCTCGAGTTCAACGAGAAAATCGAGTTCGAGCGCAACGAAGAGCGCTACCGCTTCCTGCGCTGGGCTCAAACCGCATTCGATAACTTCCGTGCCGTACCGCCGGACACAGGGATCGTTCACCAGGTCAACCTGGAGTACCTCGCATCCGTTGCGGCAACCCGCACCATTAACGGCGAAGAATTCGTATTCCCGGATTCTCTCGTAGGTACGGACTCCCACACGACGATGATCAACGGTCTCGGTATCGTAGGCTGGGGCGTCGGCGGAATCGAGGCGGAAGCCGGCATGCTCGGTCAACCGCTCTACTTCGTAACTCCAGAAGTTATCGGCTTCAAACTGACAGGCACTCTGTCCGAAGGCGCTACGGCAACGGACCTGGCTCTGACGGTTACCCAAATGCTCCGTAAAAAAGGCGTTGTCGGCAAATTCGTCGAGTTCTACGGCCCGGGCCTCAGCAACATCTCCCTGGCGGACCGTGCGACTGTAGCCAACATGGCTCCGGGAATACGGTGCAACGATCGGTTTCTTCCCGGTTGACCAGGAATCCCTGTACTTCCTCCGCAACACGGGCCGCAGCGAAGAGCAGATCGCTCTCGTGGAAGCTTACTATAAAGAGCAGGGCCTGTTCCGTACCAACGATACGCCGGATCCGGTATTCAGCGACGTGCTGGAGCTCGACCTCGGTTCCGTTGTACCAAGCTTGGCCGGTCCTAAGCGTCCTCAAGACCGTGTAGAGCTGACGAACATGAAGGAATCGTTCAACAGCATCATCCGCACACCGATCGACAAAGGCGGCTACGGCCTCTCCGATGAGAAGATCGCCGAAGTGGTGGATGTTCCTCATGTGAACGGTGAAGTGAGCAAGATGGGCACAGGAGCGGTTGTTATCGCAGCGATCACTTCCTGTACGAATACTTCGAACCCAAGCGTAATGCTCGGTGCAGGTCTCGTGGCGAAGAAAGCCGTTGCCCGCGGTCTGCGCAAGCCAGGCTACGTGAAGAGCTCCCTGACGCCAGGCTCCCTGGTCGTAACGGAGTATCTGCGCAAAGCCGGACTTCTCGAGTCCCTCGAAGCCCTTGGCTTCCACGTGGCAGGCTACGGCTGCGCAACGTGCATCGGGAACTCCGGTCCGCTGCCTGAAGAAGTGTCCCGTGCCATTGCCGACAACGATATGACGGTCGCGGCCGTGCTGTCCGGTAACCGGAACTTCGAAGGCCGCGTTCACGCTCAGGTGAAAGCCAACTACCTGGCATCGCCTCCGCTCGTCGTCGCTTACGCGCTGGCCGGCACCGTGAACATTGACCTCGCGAACGATCCGATCGGCTATGACCAGAAGAACGAGCCTGTCTACCTGAAGGACATCTGGCCTACGGCTCAAGAGATCGCCGAAGCGTTCACGCAGGGCATGAGTGCGGACCTGTACCGCGAGAAGTACGCGAACGTGTTCCGTTCCAACGAGCGCTTCAACGCGATCAACGTACCGGAAGGCGAGCTGTACGAGTGGGACGACAACTCCACGTACATCGCCAACCCGCCGTTCTTCGAGAACCTCGGTTCGGAACTCAACGACATCGCCGATATCCGCGGCGCCAAAACGCTGCTCCTGCTCGGCGATTCCGTTACAACGGACCACATCTCGCCTGCAGGTAACATCAAGCCGGATTCCCCAGCGGGTAAATTCCTTATGGAGCACGGCGTGAAGAAAGAAGACTTCAACTCCTACGGTTCCCGCCGCGGTAACCACGACGTGATGATGCGCGGTACCTTCGCGAACATCCGGATCCGTAACCAAGTGGCTCCGGGCACTGAGGGCGGCGTAACGACTTACCTGCCAACCGGCGAAGTCATGTCCGTATACGATGCTTCCATGAAGTATCAAGAGCAGGGCACGAACCTGGTCGTTATCGCAGGTAAAGAGTACGGCACCGGCTCCTCCCGTGACTGGGCGGCCAAAGGTACGTTCCTCCTCGGCGTCAAAGCCGTTATCGCCGAAAGCTTCGAGCGGATTCACCGTTCCAACCTCGTCGGCATGGGCGTTCTGCCGCTGCAGTTCCAGGAAGGCCAAGGCTGGAGCACGCTCGGCCTGACCGGTACCGAAACGTTCGATATCGTAGGTCTGAGCAACGATGTTCAGCCGGGTCAAAAAGTAACGGTCAACGTAACCCGCGAAGACGGAACAAGCTTCTCCTTCGAAGTTATCGCCCGTCTCGACAGCTATGTGGATGTAGACTACTACCGTAACGGCGGTATTCTGCAAACCGTGCTTCGCCAGATCATGGCGTAAGCATCCCGCTGGCCGGCAAGCTGACCATCAAGTTACACCAAAAAGCCTTGGGCTTCTCTCCTTCCGGAGAGAGGGCCCTAAGGCTTTTTTTGACATACATATAGAAAAATTCGGGAATGGGCGGCAGCCTGAAAGGAGGGGTTCCGCTGCAGACCCCCTTGCAAGAAGGGGCTGCGGCAGAAACCGATGCTGCGGCTCAGCGCAGCATCTTCCCCATCCGCCGGGCCGCATCCATGAGCAGCGGCGCGTGCTCTTTCATCAGCTCCACCGTCAGCCGGTTGGAGGGGCCGGACACCGCGAGCGCGGCGACCAGCTTCTCCGCCCGGTCGAAGACGGGGACGGAGACGGCGGCGGCGCCGGGCTCGCGTTCTTCGACGCTGGTAGCGTAGCCCAGCGAGCGTACCTCCGCCAGCTGCTGCTCGTAAGCGGCGGGGTCTGAAGCGGGCGGCCAGGCCGGGTCCGCCAGCAGCGCCTGCTGCTCCGCGGGATCGGCAAAGGCCACGAGCACTTTGCTCGAGGCGCCGACATAGAGCGGCAGCCGGGCTCCGATCGGGGCGACGCGGCGGATGGCCTGATTGCTCTGCACGGCCTGCACGCGCACGCGTTCGAGGCCGTCGCGCACATAGAGCGAGACCGTCTCCCCCAGCTGGTCGCGCAGCCGCTCCAGCTCAGGCAGCAGGATGACGGCAGGGTCGTCGCTGTGGGTCAGATTCGCGGACAGCTCCCAGATCCGGAAACCGAGCCGGTACCGCTCTGTAGCCGGATGGCGGATGATGAAGCCCTTGCCTTCAAGCGAGGCGAGCAGCCGATGGACCGTGCTCTTGTGCAGACCTACCCGGGCCGAGATCTCCGTCAGGCTCAAATCCTCCGCCTCCGTGAAGCAGAGCAGAATATCGAGAGCCCGCTCCACCGCACGAACCGTTAATTTGCCATCTTCCATTCCTTTCACCCCCCGAAATATCGTTTCACTGGTTGAAATCTATTATAGCCCATTTTGGCTGATATTCCTATATCGTTTCCTCCCGCATCCCCCTATACCCGCATCGGGAATTGTCCCAAACCGGCGTATGTTACGGCAAGATTACAGGAGGCTTACAATTTTCGACGAACATTGACGGGAACGCCCTCGTCCCTTTACTATAGAAATAGAAGTAAATTATCTGATTATTCAGCTTATATGCAAGATAAACGGCTTCACCGTCCTTCGAGGACAATGAGCGCGTTTTAGAAATATAAGATGACCGAATCGAGCCCTGGTGAGATAAAGCTTCTTAATTATTTTAAAGAAAACGGACCGCTTCCACCGATATTATTGGAAAAACCGCCTGCCGCATTCTTATGTATATCCCGGTTCATGCCGGCCTATCCGATCATATCGTCCGGATCGGGTTGGAGCCTGCCATCCTCCATCGGATGTTTTCCTTAGCGATTGCAACAGCCTCTCCCTTCCGGTACGCCGGACCGAAAGCTGCCAGGATCGAAGTGGATCAGGGCCCCGCCTGCGTCGTCTGCCGCAACCAGTCATCTCAGCTCACTTCCTTGGGAGGGAACCGCTATGGAAACCAATTCTTCATCATCCTATTCATCTGTACCCATAAACCCCACCACCGTTGAAACCGCTGTCAGACGAACCTTCGTCCGCCGGCACAAGGGCCTCTTGATCGGCCTGCTGTCCGTTCTGCTGCTCTTATTCAGCCTCCTGATGGCATTCCATGCATATATCGCCTGGACGCTCGCCCGGCCGCATATCGATCCGCTGCGATCCAATCCGGCCCTGTCGATCGGAACGGCGTACGAAGACATCACCTTCCCGAGCTTGAACGGATCGTCTACCCTGTCCGGCTGGTATATCCCGTCCGAGATGGAGTCGGCCAACTCCCGCAAGACGGTGGTCTTCTCCCACGGCTACGGCGGCAACCGTGAAGAAATCTGGGTGCCGATCTACGATCTGGCCAAAGCTGCGCATAAAATGGGCTTCAACGTTGTGATGTTCGATTACGGCTACGTGCAGCCGGACTGGAACGTTACCGGCGGTCTTCGGGAATCCCAGGAGCTGCTGGGTGCGGTGCAGTACGCCAAAGACCGCGGCGCGGACCGGGTCTACGTCTGGGGCTTCTCCATGGGAGCCGGCACCGCCCTGCAGGCCGCTCTGCTAACGAAGGACATCGATGGCATGATCCTCGACAGCACCTTCGTTCTGGAGCCCGAGACCCTGTACCACAACATGAAGCAGGTTGCCAATCTGCCGAAGTTCTCGCAAGGGCTCGTTCATATGTTCTTCCCTCTGCTCAACGGCGTCAGCCTGAACCAGGTGCCTTACCAGACGGTGAAGGAAACGAAGTACGATATCCCGATCTTCTTCATTCACGGCAAGGAAGACCTTAAAGCGCCCTGGAACATGGTGGAGAGCATCTACCAGCTCCAGAAGGACCAGTCCGGGTCGCAGCTGTGGCTGCTGGAGAAAGACGGCCATGAGCTGATCTACCGCGCTCACAAGAAAACCTACCTGCAGATGACGACCGGCTTCCTGCAGACGCTCTCGACCGGATCGCCCGAGGTCGTGAAGCACGGACAGAGCCGGTGACACATACCGCAGAACCTCCCCGAATACACTGTTTCCGATGGAGCCGCACCTGGACCAGGCCGGCTCCTTACGGTAACGGATGGGGAGGTTTTTTGTTCATGCAGTATGCTTACGGTGCGCTCACGCCGCTCAGACTGCTCGAGGAGACGCGCTTCTGGAAAGGGCAGGAGCGTGAGCATACGGTCGTCATCCGCGAGCTGGCCCCCGCCCTTGAACCCGACTACAAAAGGCTGCTGCAGGAATGGGAGGTCGTGCTGGCCCGGGCCGAAACCTCCGCCGGGCGCTGGATCGAGGCCTTGCTCCGCAGGCCGGCTCCCGCCTCCCCGGCTCTGCGGCAGGAAGTGCGGCGCTTCCTGGAGGCCTCGGCTGTCCAATCGCAGGCCTTCGTCCGGCAGCTCCACCTGCTCATGGAGAGAAGCCGAACGATTCGGACCCAGCCTCCCCTCCGCGCGATACTCCTTCATCTCATCCGGGAGTCGGAGTACTTCCTCGGTGTGCTCCAGGCCGCCGCAGGAGGGCCTGGAGCATACGAGGAGGGACTCTCCGGGGGAAGCTTCGCACCAGACGACGCGCAGACCGGACAAGAGGGACAGGGAGGATCGGATGGGCACCCGCTCTCTGCCCACGACACTGGGGGGGATCCGTCTGAAGCCCAGCCGCCGGAAGAGCCTTATGACAGCTCCGGCGCCACGGCAACCCAGGAGGGGGTCTGGACCATGGGCATCCGGCCCGTCCCGGCTTATGCCAAGCCGGTTCCCATCGGCGGACATCGGCTCCCTCCGCTTCCTTATCCGTACGATGCTCTCGAACCCCATATCGACAAAGAAACGATGCGCCTGCACCACACCAAGCATCACTTAAGCTATGTGGAGGGCCTCAATAAAGCGGAGCTTGCCTTGGCCCGCGCCCGGGAGATCGGCGATTATGCCCTCGTGAAGCATTGGGAGCGGGAAACCGCCTTCCACGGAGCGGGGCATTACCTCCATACGCTGTTCTGGCAGGTGATGAAGCCCGGAGGGGGCGGTCCGCCCACCGGCACCATTGCGGCGGACCTTAAGAAGTCCTTCGGCGGCTTCTCCCCTTTCCGCAAGCAGTTCAGCGCGGCCGCCGAGAAGGTGGAAGGCGGCGGATGGGCGCTTCTCGTCTGGAGTCCGCGCAGCCACAGGCTCGAGATCCTGCAGGCGGAGAAGCACCAGAACTTATCCCAGTGGGACGTCATCCCGCTCCTCGTACTCGACGTCTGGGAGCATGCTTACTATGTCCGCTACCGGAACGACCGTGCACGCTACATTGAAGCCTGGTGGAACACTATACACTGGGAGCACGTGAACGAACGCCTGGAAGCCGCACGCGGGCTCAAGTGGCCTCCTTTTTGATGTCCACCCCTGTGCCCCGTCCCAGGACCATGGCTGAACAACAAAGAGCGCAGAACCGTCTCCTCCAGGGGAGATGGTCCTGCGCTCTTGTATTCCGGTCGAAACAGGCTAGTCCTTGATCAGGGACAGGAACTCGGCACGGGAGGACGCATCCGTACGGAATACGCCGCGCACAGCCGAGGAGATCGTCTTGCTGCCCGGCTTCTTGACGCCGCGGGCGCACATGCACAGATGCTCGCCTTCCACCACGACCATGCAGCCGTGGGGCTCCAGCTCCCCTTCGATGATGTCGGCGAGCTCCGAGGTAATGCGTTCCTGCACCTGGAGGCGGCGGGTGACGGCCTCCACCAGACGCGCGAATTTGCTCAGTCCCGCGATCTTCCCGCTCGGGATATATCCGATATGGATCCGCCCGAAGAAAGGCGCCATATGGTGCTCGCACTGGCTGTAGTAGACGATATCTTTGACAATGACCAGCTCTTCGTGCTTCTCGTCGAATGCCACGCCGAGGATGTCTTTGACATCGGCTTCATAGCCTGCGAAAATCTCTTCATACATGCGTGTTACGCGTGCCGGGGTGTCATGCAGACCTTCACGGTCCACATCTTCACCGATCAACCGAAGAATCTCGCGGACATGGTGCTCGATCTGTTCGCGGTTCTCGATCACGCGGTTATTTCTGTATTCTTTGGCCGGCATGGCCTTTCCCTCCTCTTTCGCCCCCCGGTTCGGAGGACCGCCAAACCGCTCCCGCGGCCTTCAGGCCCGGTTACGGACGAAACTTCTGTTTCTTCATCATCTGCTGCATCTTGGCCATCTGCTGCTTGTTCAGGTTATACCCCATCTGCTTGGCCATCTGCTGGAGCATCTCCGGATTGCTCTGCATTTTCTCCATCTGCCTGCGCAGGTACATCACGCCGATGTAAAATCCGGCCGCACCTCCGACCAGCAGAGCGACTACCGCGGTTACGACATATCCCCACATGATTGGTTCGTTCACCTCTACCGATAATTTGGATTTCTTTATCATAGCATGCCTGACAAGGAGTGACAAATACCTCCTTACATCAGCACGGATTCGACGAACACCGTCGTATGCTTCGCGAGATCCACCTCTTTGATCTCCAGATCGTCGCCGCTGCCCTTCACTACCCGGACGACGGGACGCCCCGGAAGCCCCCGGTGCTGGCCTACCACAACCCCGGTCTCGCGCGTCGTCAGCCTTACGGAGGCACCTGTCGGATAAATAGAGACCGTACGCAGGAACTGGATCACAATGTCACGATCGAGCTTCGATCCCGCCAGCACCATCATCCGCTCGCACGCATCATGGGGCAGCATTCGCTTGCCCTCTTTTTCGAACAGCAGATTGTCGTAAGTATTGGCGACGGCCACGATGCGTGCATAGAGATGAATCTCTTCTCCGGGGATCTGGCGCGGCAGCCCTTCTCCGTCCATGGTCTCATGATGCTGAAAAGCGACATGGGCGATCAGCAGGCTGAGCTCCCGCTTGTTCTTCAGCACCTCAAAGCCCCGCCAGGTATGGTGCCGGCGCTTGTCGCTGTGCTCGTCATCCGTGATGAGCTCAAGCTTGCCCACATCGTGGAGCAGCGCCCCTATGGCAAGCTCACGAAGCTGGGAAGCCGGCAGGCCCAGATTGATGCCGATCAGCACCGACATCATGCAGACGTTCAGCGCATGGACATACATCGCATTGTCCTCGGTCCGGATGTCCGTCAGCTGAACCATCACTTCTTTGTTCTGCATCACTTCTTCCAGCAGCGAGTCGATGCTTAAGTTCAGGCTCTTCGTATTAAAATCCTTGCCCGACCGGATGGAGTTGAAGGTGTCGGTCATCCGTTTCATGACCGCCCGCTTCGTCTCCTCCGAAACCAGCTCCGGAATCTCCAGATCCTCGAACTCCTGGTCCTTGATATAGATCATGGTCACCCCGATGCGCATGAGCTGATTGATCATGAATACGGTCAGCTGCACGCCTTCGGAGAGAAGAATGGACCCGTTGGCCGTAAAAATCGTGCGCCCCAGGTATTGGCCCGACTCGACGCTGTCGATGTGCACATATCTCATATCCGTCCGCCTCCCGCTGCAGATGCCCTTCCTTCATAGCCTTCCAGTCCGAGCAAAAAGGTCTTGATCGATAATCCTCCGCCGTAGCCGACCATGGCGCCGGCCGCCCCGATGACGCGGTGGCACGGCACTACGATCGGGACGGGATTGCGGTTATTCGCCCCGCCGACGGCCCGCACGGCCTTCGGCGACCCGATCGCCTCGGCCACATCCTTGTAGGAACGCGCCTCTCCGTATGGGATCCCGATCAGAGCCTGCCACACGCCAACCTGGAAGGGGGTTCCGCGCAGATCAAGCGGCAGCGTGAAGACCCGCAGCTCACCGGCAAAATAGCGCCGGAGCTGGTCCTCGAAAGGCGCCAGCGCTGCCGGATCGCTCCCCCAGATGTCTGTTCCGAAGAAGCGTCCCGACCAGCTGCGCAGACGATCTTCATGCTCTTCGAACGAACCGAATTCGATCTGGCAGAGGCCGTCTCTATCGCTGATGCCCAGCGTCAATACCCCGATCGGGGAATCCATTTCATGATACCGGATCGTACTCATGCGCCCGTCTCCCTTGTATGCTGCTCCTGCGCCGCAGTCTGTTCCTGCTCCTGTGCCAGCCCCTGCGCCTTCACGATCTCCCGCCGCGCCGCTTCGTCAGTCTCCCGCTCAAGCGCCTCGCGGAGCGCCGCTTCGGCCGCCGCTCCGCCGATTCGTCCCACCGCCCAAGCCGCCGTCGCACGAATCTCCGGCCGCTCATCGGTCCGGAGCACACGGAGCAGCTCCGGCAGGGCCTCCCGGTCGCGGAAGTTCCCCAGCGCCAGAATCGCATTGCGCTGGATCGGCTTACGGCCGCGCCAGGAGGCGGAGCTCGTGCCGAACTTCTCCTTGAATTCGCGGTTGGTCATCTGCAGCAAAGGGACCAGCAGAGGCTTGACCTGCTCGGGATCCGGCTGCAGCTCGGGATGGTGATCCGCATGGATGCCTTTATTCTTCGGGCACACGATCTGACACGTATCGCAGCCGTAAAGCCGGTTGCCGATCTTGCGCTTCAGTTCGTCATCCTCAATAATGCCCTTGGTCTGAGTCAAATACGAGACGCACCGCTGGGCATTGAGCTGCCCCGGCCCCACCAGCGCACCGGTCGGACAGGCGTCGATGCACAGCGTACAGTCCCCGCAGTCCTGGAGCACCGGTACATCCGGCGGGAAAGGCACGTTCGTCACCATCTCGCCAAGATACACCCACGATCCCCATTCCGGCGTAATGACGGAGCAGTTCTTGCCGATCCAGCCGATGCCGGCCCGTTCCGCGACCGCCCGGTCGACCAGCACCCCCGTATCGACCATCGATACGGTACGGGCCCCCGGCACTTCGGCGCGAATCCAGTTCTCCAGCTTCTGCAGGCGGTCCCGCAGCACATGATGATAATCCGTGCCCCAGGCGGAGCGGGAGAGAATTCCGCGGTAACGCCCCGGCTCGGAGCGCGGCGGATTCGGCAGTTTGGACGGATAGGCTACCGCAATCGAGAGAATCGACCGCGGCCGCTCCATCGTGAGTGCCGGGTCCACCCGCTTCGCGATGTCCCGTTCCTCGAAGCCGGACTCATAGCCCTTCTCCCGGTGCCGCTCCAGGATGTCCCTCAGCTCCGTGAACGGTTCGGCCGAAGCGAAGCCGATCTTGTCGATCCCAAGATCCGGCGCCGCGCTCCGCAGCTTGTCCTTGAGCCGCTTCCACGCTCCGGCGGGGACGTCCGGCAGGGAGGCCAGGCCCGCAGGGAGTTCTGTATCGTGATCTGGATGCCGGTCTTCCATGCGCCCTTCCTCTCCTTCCTTCTACAATCGCCGCCACTTATCCAGCGGCCAGATGATCCACTCGGCCCTGCCGACCACCTCTTCGAGGGGAACCGCACCGAAGCTGCGGCTGTCATGGCTCGCATACCGGTGACGGTTATCCCCCATGACAAAGAGGTGTCCCTCTTCTATGGTATACGGCTCGAATCCGCCGTCCTCGATCGGCGTGCCCGTGTAGGGCTCGGATACCGCCTCGCCGTTCACATACAGCCTGCCGCGGCGGATGTGCACCTCATCCCCGCCTACGGCCACGACGCGCTTCACAAGGAAGACGGGCTTCCGCTCTTCTTCACTGTTTCGCTTGATGACGATCACATCGCCCCGCTGCGGCATACCGGCCAGGCGGATCGTCTTATTAATGAAGAGCCACTCTCCCTCTACGAGGGTGGGCTCCATCGAAATGCCCCTTACCGTAGAGAAATGAAAAAAATACTGGTGAATGAAGACAACGAGCAGGAGTCCGGCAGCGGTCAGCTTCATCCACTTCCAGATCTCCCGGAGAGACCCTTCGGGGGAAGCCGAAGCCTTCTGCTCCTCCTGCTCTTGCATGCCTTTGGCAGGAAGGAGCCCCATGCTACCCCTCCGCCCCATATTCTTTCCAACGTTCATAATAAAACATTACGAGATCGTCCTGGAACGGCGCTCCACCGGCCCGTACTCTGGCAAGCAGGGCGTTCAGCCCCTGCTTCACCTTCCCGTCTACAATAGAAGAATAATGATACAGGATCTTATGCTGCTCATATTCGTCCTGGTCGACCACGTGAATATCGCCTGCCGGCATCCGGATGACATCCAGATCATAATCAATATAAGTAATAATGCGGTTGTTCACGTAGGGAGGCGAAGCGACATTGCAGTAGTACCGGACTCCGTGCTCCTCAATCAGGGCTACTACATTGAACCACATTTTCGGGATAAAAAAGGATATGCCCGGTATGCGGCTGACCCACTCCTTGCCGTCGGCCTCCACGATCTTCGTCTGGCTGTTAATCAGCACCAGCATGGATTCGGCCCGATGGGATTCGTGCAGGAGATCGTCCGGAACGAGCCAGTTCTTGAGCCACATCCGGTGCAGGTGCCCATCGTGCTTGAAGCTCTTGATCAAATATGGATGAAATGCTCCCATAAGGTGCCTGCCCTTCTGCATCGGACCGCCTTCAGGTGGCGGGGCGCTCTGCGTTTTGCTGATACAATGTGCCGTTCCGTCTGTCTTGCACTGGCTTGCTGCATGCGTCCATGGAACCAGGGTGTGTAAGCGAAGGTCCCGGACGCAGGAATCTTGCTACTAGCATAAACGTATGTGGTGCGGCTTTCAAGGGAGAGAGAGCGAACCCTGATAACAAAAATCGCTTTTCTATACCATAACAACAAAAAAAGCATCCCCGAAACAGCCGCAGCCTTCCGGTTATGCTTATATCGTCACTTTCATGAAGTTCCGCAGGTGGGGTCTATCCGTTTACTATACTGAGACGATGAGGCGCACGCGAAAAATCGGCGGCCTGATAGCCCGCCTTCTCGTACACAGGCAGCACCACTTCGTTATGAGCGTCCACCGTAACGAGAATTCGCCGAACCTTCCGACCGATAAAGCGCTGGCGAAGCGATTCGATCAGAGACTGGCCGATCCCTCTGCGCTGATGCTCGGCTTCCACGGCAATCCGGTAATAGTATCCGTTGTGGTTATCGATCGTACCGACAATGATGCCGACGATCTCCCCTTCTTGTTCTGCAACCAAAACCAATTCACTGTCCCAAGACAGCTGTCTCGCAAATGCTTCCATCGTTTCTTCGTAGCAATCTTCCGTCAGCACGCTTTCGAGAAGACAGGTTACCGCTACATAATCCGATAATTGAAACGAGCGAACCTGATAGGAACCCACAAGCATAAGTCGAACTCTCCCCGCCACTGAGATTGGTATTATAGTAAAATACGACAAAACGGCCCAAATTCCTGCTTAATCTTTAAGAAATCGCAAAAAATCTTCACATTTTTTTAATTTTCTTCTGAAAACGCTTTATTTTGAAGCGTTTTCACGAACGATGCCGGTTTTTGACTGCGCGAAAAAGCCGCTCTCCGGGACTTTCGTTCCGAAAAGCGGCTTTCCTCCGCTGATCCTCTTACGGGGCATCCGGGTCCAGCAAACGGCACAGCACGGTTACCGCCTGCCCCCTGGAGGCCGGATTGGCAGGACCGAAGGTACCGTCCGGCATGCCTTTGAGCAGCCCGAGGCCGGCAGCCTTCTTCACGGCCTCCGCCGCCCAGGCGCTGATCCGCCCCCCGTCGCGGAAGGACACCGGCTCAGCCGAGGCCAGAACGGCCCCATTCCCGGGCCCGGCCGCATAGTTCCCGGCGTTCACGAGCATGAGCGCCATCTGCTCACGGGTGATCAGCTCATCGGGAGCGAACTGCGTGTCGCTCACTCCACTGATCAGCCCGGCCGCGAGGGCATTCACCAGGGCCTGCCGGTACCAGGCATCCTCCGGCACATCCCCGAACGGCAGCTCCCCGGCGCTCTGCGGCAGCTGCAGCGTCCTGGCGAGCAGGGCCGTGAACTGGGCCCGCGTCACCTCGGCGTCAGGGGCAAACTCCGTATCCGTCATGCCATCGGCCACTCCCTTGGACGCCATCCGCTCGACGGCCTCCCGGGCCCAATGGCCTTCGAGATCCGCGAAGTGACGGTTCCACTGCATCACGGTGAACCGGCCGAAGCCCTTCAACTCGATCCGGTACTGATTCTGTTCCGGGCTTCCGCCGGCATAAGCCCAATTCCCCGTTTCCTCCTCATAGCGGTACACCCCGGAGCGGTTCAGGTCCGTGATCTTCCCGCCGTCAAAATCGACGGTGAGCAGCACCGGCTTCTCGAAGGCCGTAATCTCCTGCCCCCCGGCCTCCAGCCTCAGCTTATAGACCGGCGAAGCGGGCTCGGCATATGCCGGCCTCCCCGGGGCCTCCGCAGCCGAGAGGGCACTCAGCTTCACGGCGGTGTCGTCCGCTACGTCGAAGGCGCCCGGCGGTACCGTGAAGCTCAGCCCGTCGCCCTGGATGATGAGCTTCGTGCCTGTCGTCTTGGCCAGGTTCCACACCTCGCCCGCGAGCTCGAATACCCAGCCTCCGGCTCCCTTATCCGGCACATCCACCGTGACGGGAGCTCCCTTCGCCGAAGTGATGCGCTCCTTCAGCTCCTCCTTGGGAGGGGCTACCGTAACTGGAGGTGGCGCC
>NC_016935.1:182500-255000 GCF_000250655.1 Paenibacillus mucilaginosus 3016 | reverse complement strand
TGCAACTACTAATGTTCTCCAATCTAAGGATCATCCGAAAGACCAGCACTAGAAGTTTTACGGTCGGCTTTTTTGCCGCGAGAAGTAATCTATCATACTCTCGCGAAGAATTCAAGAGTTTATTTTTGTTGAATTTCTCTGTAAAAGAAAAGCGACAAAGTCTCTGAATTCAACCGGTGGTTTCGCCCGGTTTCATACCGGGATTCGTAATATATCATGACTGCGGAACGAATGCAACTATGAAAACAGCGGTCTGTCTTATTGATTTGGAGGAAGCTTCCACTACCCGGCTAGATCCTTTTCATCATCTTTTCATAAAGAGCCATTACAATTGGAGTAGCTTGGCTCAGAAAGGAGAAGATAATGATGTTCGATCTGGAGAAGGTCCGCTGGCTGCTGTTTGTCCTCTTTGCCGTCGTTCTGATTCTCAAACAAAAGCACACCCAGCTTTAACACCGGGTGCGCCGTCCAGTACTAATCAATACGGGCGCCATAGGCACGGGCCAGAGCCGCCGCTTGGGCCAAGTCCATTCGGGCTCCCTTCACATCCATGGCTCTGAAATCTACGCCATCCATCTTGGCACCTCTCAGGTCCGAACCCGAAAGCCGGGCGCGTCCCAACAGGGCGCGTGTCAGATCAGCCTCCCGCAGGTTCGCTTTTTCGAGATTACACTCCGACAAATCGGCCTCCATGAACTTCACGTTCCGGAGATCCTGCTTGCCGAGATTGGTCTGCCGCAGGTTCGTATAAGACCAGTCCCCCTGTTCAATGGTAATGCCGTCGAGCTGGGCCTTGGCAAAATCGGAGCCGATCATTTTGCATTCCCGAAACTTGCTTACAAACAAATTGGCTCCGCCGAACTTGCAGTTGGTGAATGCAGACCGCTCATGCATCGAAGCATTGAAGGTGGCGCCGGTAAAATCACACTCCACGAACTGACAACCTGTCGTTTCGATCTCATCGAGCTGGGCGCCGCGAAACCGGCAGCGAATAAACACGCAGCCTCTCAGCTCTCCTTCACGCAGATCCCTCTGGCTGAAATCCACTTCGGTGTATTCCTGGTCTATATATTGAAACATCGTATGAACCCCCGTTTGGCTGACCAAATAGGAAGCCATCTTAAGAGACCGGCCTCCTTATCCAGTATAAAACGATTCGGCCTCCGAAACCATTTCTATAGATAGGGTCGAGAAAGAACTCGTCGGCCTTTGTCAAAAAGACACCCATATCGGGTGTCTTCTTGAGAGCCAGTGGATGACTTACGGCATCGAATTCAGGAAGGGTCTGACGGTATTGGCAAAATTGTATCCGTTCGTGGAATCCCAGTTGATCGACCAGGTCATAGCTCCTCGGATATTGGGGTACTTCTGCGCAGGCTTATAGCTTCCGCAGCTGTTCCCTGTCGCCAGACAGTTCAACGCATCATTCACAACGGCCGGGGAAACATACCCGCCGCCGGCGGCCGAAGGCACCGCGGGCAGACCAAGACCCAGCTGCGAATCGGATACCCATTGAAGCGCCACATCCGAGAGTGCCGTCAGGAAGTCGACCGTCCCCTGGGAGTAGCACTTGCCGTCACGGCCGAGCATGCAGCCGGAGTTGTAATACTGGGTATTGATTACCGTCGTAATATCTTTGACGTTGGCATAGAACTGCAGGTAGGTCGAACTCTGGCTCTGCATATCAATCGTCTGCGGAGCCATCGTAAGAATGAAGCCGGATCCGAATTTCTGCTGAATTTGACGCACGCCGCTTGTCAGATTGGCGACGTTAAACCCGTGCTCCAAGTCGATGTCGATCCCGTCAAAACCGAATTTGGTGATAAGTCCGGACACGGAATTGACGAAGTTGCTTACATTCGGCGAAGCGCTGCTCAGGTTCACGTTGCCCTTCTCGCCGCCAAGCGACAGGATCACCTTCTTGCCCTGGGCCTGCTTGGCTTTAATGTCATGGATCAAGTCGGCATCCGTATAGCCGCCGAGTGCCGACGAGAGACTCGGGTCCACCGTGAACGTTACGCCGCCCGGGTTGGCAAGATCCATTTCGCCGAAGCTGACGGCGATAATATCGTAGGCCGCCGGCACCTGGCTCAACTTCAGATTGGCGGAGTTGTTGATGAAGTTGTGCCAGTAGCCTGTCAGAAGCCGCTTCGGCAGCGTCCCGCCGGCAGAGGCTGCGGTCGTAGCGCTGATGCTCGAGGAAGCGGCTGATACATTGCCCGCCGCATCCTTGGCTTTGACGGTGAAGGTGTAGGACGTGCTCGCCGCAAGGCCTGTTACTATAGCAGTCGTGCCGCTGACGGAAGCCGCCAGTATCGTACCGCGGTATACATCATACCCGGTGACGCCCGTATTGTCCGTCGACGCGGTCCAGGACAAGCTCACGCTCGAGGAGGTCGTCCCCGTCACCTTGAGCCCAGCCGGTACGCTGGGCGCCTGCGTATCACTTCCGCCGCTGCCCGATACGGTCGCACTGACTGCGCCGCTTGCGGCCGATACATTGCCTGCCGCATCCTTAGCCTTGACCGTGAAGCTGTAGGTGCCCGCGGCCAGCCCCGTGTTCGTAAAGCTCAGCGTACTCCCGGATACACTGCCGGCGAGCACTGAACCACGGTAGATGTCATATCCGGTGACGGCGACATTATCCGTCGCAGCCGTCCACGACAAGCTGACGCTGGAAGACGTGGTGCCGTTCACTCTCAGGCCGGCAGGCGCAGCAGGTGCCTGGGTGTCGCTTCCGGTGCCGCCCCCTGCGGTTTCTTTCCAAAGCGCAGGGACGTTCGGCGGTTCCCATCCGATTTGCGAGGTATGGGACTGCAGTACCGTATATATTTTGCCGCTGTAGGAAGCCGTATCATTGGTCTGGTAAGCAACGCCCGGGGCCCAAGCGCCCCGGTCAGCCGCCAAGCCCGTCAAGGGGGTCAAACTCAGCAGTAAAGCCGCGATCAGCAGAAAGGTCAGCGTTCTAAACCCAGTGGACCTGCGTGCCTGAATGGCTCGATACATCATGGAATCCCTCCCGAATTGGATAAATGAATGAGCTGCGTTACTGCCTGACCGGCCGCATCACCTCCCGATCGGGTGCCGGCTTTATTTTCATTTAATCATGGAGGTTCTGGAAATTATAGGGCTAAATTGTTCTCATATGGGGATAAGATTCCATCATGCCCGGCTGCTCTAACAGCCTGACAGCACAGCAAAAAGCACCCTCCAGTTCAGGGTGCTGCTTGTTCGGATTCGACCACAGTTCAGCCGCCGGTTCCCCTTATACTCTACCAAATCCGTATAGAATGCCGTAAAACGTTCGGAACAACCGGGACTTCTTCGGTTCATAAAGGACATGAAGACGGTAAGTCGTCCGATCCCAAGAGAACAACAGAAGCAAAGCCCGTTCAAGCGTCAGAAACCCATCATCCCAGTAACAAGATAGTAGCTATCATATTTGCTAGTGTGATCCCCTGTCTTCCTCCGCGATTCATCCCATGTCAGCCTTCTTCTCATTCCAATAGAAAATCAGACTAAAGTACAGGAAACAGACTCTTATCATCTCTCTCTCAGTTCGGCTCTTTTTCAAAAAGATGTGGATAGCAGCTTTGTGGATATGTTGATATGAAGCGAAAAAGTTGTACACAAAAGCCTTTTTTAGCCTGTGCGATTTGTGGACAACTCTGTGGATATCTTTGGGGCGCCGCTTCGTGCCCGTTTTTTATCCACCCTTTTTACCGCACCCTAAGACCCGGGATTGGCAGCATAGCGTAAGGCACAGCGCCCAGATAAAGGACACACTCCCCCTTGGAAATTGACCATTGTTTCAATGGATCGTCATCCATTCCCATTCCGCTGTCATCAAATCTTCCATACCCCAATCTTTTTATTCCGAAAATTCTAAAAAATGATAGAATTCATCCTCTTTATTATGGTAATATATCCCTCGTAATCAACCAATTTACATATTGAATGGAAAATCAGGAGAAAAGGAGGAGCCATCCTTCGGGTTGTTACCCCTGAATCATCGAATCTTACTTTATAATGAAAAGAGGTTTTGATTTGGAAAATTACAGTTTTTTGAAAAAAATATCCGCTGCTTCCCTAGCCTTCGCTGTTCTCAGCACCACCGCATTCACTCAAGCCTTCGCAGCCCCGTCGGATTCATCGGTCATTCACCGCCTTACACCGGAAGGCTCTCCTTCCAAGACGCTGCCAAACGGTCATACCGTGTACATCTCCCCCAAGCTCAAAAACAAAACGAAGTCCGGCGAGGAAGTCCGCGTCATCGTCCAGCTCAGCGGACAGCCTGTGGCCGTCGGCAAATATGCGGCGAAGCAGGGGATTTCTTCTTTCACCAATGAATCCGCGGAATCCACCATCGCGCAGGAGCAAAACACCTTTGTCTCCGGTGCCAAGAACAAGGGGATCGGCATGAAGGTCAACTACCGGTACAACACGGTGCTGAACGGACTCGAAATCTCCGTGCCTGCAAATCAGATTCCCGAGCTCGCCAAGCTGCCGGGCGTAAAATCGATTCATGAAAGCGCAACCTACTATCCGATCCCGGTGTCCAGCCCCGTGAGCATGGAGACCGACAACCCGAATTATGATATCGCCCCGCTGAAACAGATCGGAGTGGATGCCGCGTGGGTCAAGGGATATACAGGCAAGGGGCTGAAAGTGGGCGTCATCGATACGGGGGTCGACTACCTTCACCCGGACCTCAAAGGCGCCTATAAAGGCGGCTACGATTCCTTCGAGCAGGATGCCGATCCGTACGAAGAACCGCCCCTCTCCCCGGCGGAGGACCCGTACGGCACGGGCTTCGAGGGCACCTCGCACGGAACGCACGTCTCGGGCACAATCGTGGGTCGGGCGGCCAATCCGACGTCGGACATCGTACAGAAAGGCGTAGCGTACGAAGCCGATCTGTACGTGTACAAAGTGCTTGGGCGCAACCCCGAGACGGGCAGAGCCTCCGGTTCTTCCGCCCAGGTGATCGACGGAATCGAGCGCGCCGTGAAGGACGGGATGAACGTCATCAACCTCTCCCTCGGCTCCGATGCCGAGAAGGACGTCAATTCGCCGGATGTCGTCGCCATCAACAACGCGGTGCTCGGCGGCGTTATCGCCGTCATCGCCAACGGCAACGCTGCCGATGACGGTCCTTATTACTATTCGCTGGGATCCCCGGCCACTTCCCAGCTTGCGATCTCGGTCGGTGCCGTGACCAGCCCGACGAATCACTACACGGCTACGGTTACCGAAGCAGCGTATGCCGCTGGCTCCACGGTCATCGGAGCGGCTTATGCCGCCTACGACCTCAATGTGATGGCATGGGAAACCGGCCAGGAAAACTTCGCTTCGCTGATCGGCACGGAGCCGACGGACGTCGTGTACGCCGGTCTGGGAGCGGAAGCCGACTTCGAGGGCAAGGATGTCGCCGGCAAAGTCGTTCTGGTCTCCCGCGGTTCGTTCGCATTCGTTGACAAGATCAGCAGCGCCAAGGCAAGAGGAGCCAAAGCCGTTATCATCTTCAACGGCAATGCGGCGGCCGGTGATGCCGCTGCCGCCGACCTGTCCGAATCCGTGCCGGGACGTGACGGCCACATCGGCTCCGCCGCCTTCCTCGGCGACGGTTTCGACTTCGTACCGACCTTCGATATGAAAGGAACGGAAGGCCGGGCGCTGGCCCGCAAAGCGCTGGCATCACCGAACCACACTCTGAAGCTGGCCTTCGGAGCAGAGTACCCGAAGACCTCCTCCGCCGGTGACACGATGGCCACCTTCAGCTCGCGGGGTCCGAATGTGGATGCGGATCTAAGCATTAAGCCGGATGTCGTCGCCCCCGGGGTCAGCGTTCTCTCCACCTGGCCGGCCTTCGGCAAGTTCGATCCGGGCGCATCCTACCAGCGCGCCTACAACCGGATCAACGGCACCAGCATGGCTACACCGCACGTAGCGGGACTCGCCCTGCTGCTCAAGCAGCAGCACCCGACCTGGTCCACCTCCGACATCCGGGCGGCTCTTGCCAATACGGCGGACAGCATCCATGATGAGAACGGCACTCTGTATGACGTGTACTCCCAGGGTGCAGGCCGTGCTAATGTGGCGAATGCGATCCAAACGCCGGCTTTAATCAAGACCATCGAGCCGATTACGATTCTCGACAAGTACTGGAATCCCAAGGCCGTGACCAACTACGGCTCTTCGGTCAGCTTCGGGCTCGTACAGCCGGGCAAAACCGTGCAGAAAGAGCTTGAAATCAAGAACCTATCGAAGCAGCCTTTGTCCTACTCGGCCAAAGTGGTCCTGCATCCGTCCGTGACATCAGACCCCACCGCACCTACGGCGACGCCGGACGTCAACAACCTGAATGTCCAGCTGATTGGTATTCCGGCAAGCGGCAAGCTGTCTCCGGCGCCGGGAACCGCTAAGCGCTTCTATCTCTCCGTCACGCCAAAATCGGGTGCAGCCCAAGGCGTATATGAGGGTGAAGTCGTGATGGAAAGCGCAGGTCTGCCGACGCTGCATCTGCCTTTCGCCGTCCATGTCGGCTCGGAGAAACCGTCGACGGGCTTCGGCATCCAGGAGCTCGAGCAGACCGAGAGCGTCATCTATCCGGGGAACAGCGAAGACCTGCCGGTATCCACGGACCTTTCCTTCCGCCTGTCGGCCAAGGATATCAATGTCGTCGACCTGTGGGCTGTCGGCCTGGATGACGTGCCGATCGGCATCATCGACAGTCTCTCCAACCTCAGCGGCAGCGGCCAGCCCCGTCTGCTCGAGCCGGGAGTCTACAGCTTCGAGGGAATTGACGGGTCGTACGTCGACGGGGAACAGGATGCGGACGGCAGCCTTGTCGTGAAGCATCTCGAAGCGGGAACCTATAAGCTCCTGCTCCGCGCCCAGCTCGTCGACTCGCTCGGCAACCCGCTCGGAGGCAGCGTCTATGAGGCTTACAGCTCCCTGCGTCTCTCCGATTCGGAGAGTGACCGGGTAGCCCGGGCCAAGGATGCTTTCAAGGCCAAGGTCGTCAATACCCGCATCATCGGCCAGCCGGTTCTCCAACTGCCGGTGACTGAAGGCATCGTGTATAAAGTAACCAACAGCACCAGCAAGGCCTATATCGATAACAGCGGCCTACTGAAGCTGATTCCGTCGAGCGGCATTGTGAATGTGGAGCTGACCGTCACGATCTCGTCCGCCAAGGACCCCTCGATTAAGACGACCGTGAAGGTGCCTGTCGTGCTCAGCAAGGTCAGTGTGTCTCAGAAGACGACTTCCGGTTCGGCAGCAGCCCAATAAGCCTCTGGGAGCTGTCAAGTGCTTATCAGCGCGGCAGCCCGCTCCCGCAGCCTGCTGCCGGATGGTTCCGCCTTTAGCTGCGGCAACACGCTCAGGGGGACCATCAAAAAGGGCGCCTGTTCCATAACAGGGCGGGCTCCTTGAAGGCAGTGCCCCGGCATTGTGGGGAGCCCAAGCGCACCACAAAGAAGCTTCTCATCCTATGCGATGAGAAGCTTCTTCTTTTGGTCTGCCTTACAAATCAAGCCGCTCGCTGGGCGCTATTCTCTCCGGTCCGGCGTTCTGTGTGTACCGCATTCCAAACGATCACGGCCAGCACCCCCAGCTGCGGAATCGTCGTCTCCCAGCTGTTGTACATGCCGAGCCAGGACAGATTTACCAGCCCATCCGATGTGTGAGCGGACAAATGGCCCGTGACCTGCAGCGCGTGAAGGGAAACCCCGACGAATTTGAAGGCCAGGTAATAGAGCAGGAAGCTTGCCGCCAGGAAGAACGGACGCACCGGGATGCGGCCGCTCATCCGGATGATGACGAATCCGATGACCGCCAGCAGAACCAAGGCGGTGCCGATGCCGAGCAGCATATCCCCGGCAGCGATGCTGGAGGCCATCCCCATGTAGAAGATGAGCGTCTCAGCCCCTTCCCGCATTACAGAGAGGAAGGACGTGAAGAAGAGCGACCACAGCGTTCCTTTGGCAAGCGAAGAGCCGATGGAATGCTCCACGAACCGGTTCCAGGACTTCAGATTCGATTTGCTGTGCAGCCAGGCTCCGATCGACACCATGAAGATGACGGCGATGAGTCCTGTGATCCCCTCGATCAGCTCACGGGAGCCCCCGGCGGTCAGCCGGGACAGCATCAGAGTCAGAACCAGGGCCATGACGACGGAGAACACGAGTCCCGCTGCAGCGCCGGACCAGATCCAGCCCCGCTTGTCGCGGTTGCCCGACCGGTTCAGGAACGCCACGAGCGCAGAGATGATCAGAATGGCCTCCAGGCCTTCGCGGAATATAATCACACCGGCGTCCCACGCCGTGTAGGAGGAAGCCTCGGCGTAGGGCTCCAGTTCGCTCCGGAGCGCGCCCAGGGCTGCCGCCGCCTGTTCCCACTGGGGCGGGGTGGAGAGCAGCAGGGTCGGTACCTCGACCATCTTCGTCTCGACCCGGTTATACGCCTCGGGAGAACGGGTGCTGACCGCGCCCTCGAGCGCCGGCCAAGCCGAGATGAAGCGGTCCATACCGGAGGCCGCTTCAGTGCTGCGCTGCCGCTGTACGTCCGCAGCCACGGTATCCAGCAGGGCAATCAAGTCCCCGATCGACCTCAGGGTTTCATCGGCGGCTGCGGCCTCAGCAGCCGTATCCGGGCTGCCGGAAGCATAAGCCTCCAAGCTGCCGATCAGCTCTTGGAGCTTCCCTTCCGCCTTCGCGGTGTCCATCGGCTCGGTGTTCAGCGCAATGCGGACGCCGCTGATCTTCACTTCCATGCTGCCGTACAGCTTCGGATTGTCCTGCCGGATCACGCTCTCGGCCTTGCCCCAGCCGCTGACGAAGGAGGTATAGGCCGCCTTGGCCTGCGCCGAATTCCCTGCCTTCACGGCAGCCAGGCTCTTCTGCAGCAGCGGAACCAGCGCGGTCTGCACCTGCTTGTGCGCCTTCTCCATTGCGGCGCCTCCGCTGCCGGCGCTGACATAGCCGTCAACCGCCTTAACGAGTGCGGAGACGGCCTGGTAAGCCGCCTTATCGTCCTTCTGCGGCTTCCCAAGCTCCCGATCGGCCGCCTCGAACGCTTCGTCCACGAGCTTGAATTCCGCCGAAGCCGCCGGGGACAGCGCGGTCCACTCCGCTTTCAGCTTACCCACAGCAGCGGACACCGCAGGCCAGTCCCGGTCTCCCGCCCCGATCAGCGCGTCACTCGCCAGGGCAATCAGCTGCTGGCTGCGGCCTGCGGCTGTCCCATCCGCCTCCGCCGCCAGCAGGGGCGAGACCGGCATCAGCAGCAAGGCCGCCATACACAACCACAGCAGGCAACGTCTCATGTAGGACCCTCTCCAACTCTCTAGAATAAAGTACTTCCGATGTAGCCGCCCGGCTTCACACCGGGCAAGCAGGCATACAGGCCGCTGCCCACATGAACGATGTATTCGTTCAGCTTATCCGCTGCCGCCAGTCTCATCTGCATCGGGATAAACTGCTCGCGCGGATCCCGGTTGTAACAGAGAAAGAGCAGGCCTGCGTCGAGCTGGCCCGTCTTCAGGTCGATCCCATTGGAGTAAGAGTAGCCTCTACGGAGAATCTTGACCTTCCCTTCCATGTTCGCCAGAGCCACATGGGAGTCGGCCGGGATCATTGGCTTGCCCGCCGCATCCTTCTTCGCCAGATCAAGCGGTTCGAATTCCGTCCGGCCCCCCAGCGGAGCACCGGTCGCCCGGTGGCGCCCAAAGGTGGCCTCCTGCTCGCCGAGGGTCGTGCGGTCCCAGACCTCGATACGCATTCGGATGCGCCTCATGACAAGGTAGCTTCCTCCGGTCATCCAGGAGGGATGATCCCCGCCTTCGGTCCAGACGATCTCCTTCGCTGCAGCGGCATCCTGCACATCAGGATTGTTCGTTCCGTCCTTAAAGCCCAGCAGATTACGGGGTGTCGATCCCTGCGGATCGGCGGCACCCGTGCGCTGGAAGCCCTCCTGCAGCCAGCGCAGAACCGCCTTGCCTCTGGCGATGCGGATCAGGTTGCGGATTGCGTGGAAGGCCACCTGCGGATCGTCGGCGCACACCTGAACGGCGACATCGCCCCCGGACCATTCGCTCAGCAGCGCGTCCCCCTTGAAGCGGGGCAGGTCAACAAGCGCCGCCGGCCGCTGGCCCGAAAGCCCATACCGCTCATCGAAGAAAGAAGCCCCGAGCCCGAAGGTGATCGTGGTCCGTGAGGGATTCAACCCCTCCGCTTCACCCGTATCATCCGGCGGTACGAGCGGACTGCTGTTGTTGTCTCCGGCCCCTTGTCCCTGCGACATCCGGGCGGCGGCCTCGGTCCAGCGCGTGAACAGCTCGCGGACCTCCCCCAGGTTCTTGGCCGTCAAATCAAACGCACCCATGCAGATAAAATCCTGCATTGGCGTAATGATCCCCGCCTGGTGCTCTCCATAGAATGGGACCACCTTCCCCTTCGCTCCGTCAGCAGGAACCGCAGGAGCAAGCATCCCTTCGCCCAAGGCACCCGCCTTGATGCCGCCGACCCCGAGCAGAAGACCGATGCCCCCTGCGCCGGCCAGCTTCAGAGCGTCCCGGCGCGAAAACGACTTCTGAAACAGGTCTTTCTTCGATGAACCGCTCATCCGTTATCCCCCGATCACAGTGCCCATTTTGGACAATGGTTCGGCCAGGGCATCCACCGCCTGGCTCAGCTTCTTGGTTTGTTCAGGCGTTAATTCAGTGTAAGATACGTAGCCCTTGTCTTTACGGTAAGGCTGCAGCGCCTGATCCAGCTCCTTAAACCGGCTATTGATCTCACCCGCAAGCGCCGCGTCCTTGTTCTCTACGGCCGGCTTCAGGACCTGGTAAATCTCATGGGCACCCTCCACATTGGCCGCAAAATCATACAAATCGGTGTGTGAGTAGCGCTCTTCCTCACCGGTGACCTTGCTTGAGGAAACCTCGTTAAGCAGCTCAACCGCACCGGTAACGAGCATCGCCGTATCGATCTCGACACTCTCTACCTTAACCCGCAGCTGCTTCACGTCCTGCAGCAGCTGATCGGCCACTTTGTCCTGGCCGGCGACCGACTTCGTCTCCCAGAGCGCTTTCTCCAGACGGTGGTAGCCTCTCCACTCGTTGTCCGGCACATCGCCTTCGCGCGCATCGATCCACGGATCGAAATCGCCGAGCGATTCGGCAATCGGTTCAATCCGTTCGAAGTGCATGCGGCTTGGAGCATACAGACTCTTCGCGGTCTCGATATCGCCGGCCTTGACGGCTTTCGTGAACGCATCAGCCGCCTTGACGAATTCATCGGTCTGCCCGATGACATACTGGCGGTACTTCTCAATCGCTTCCTTCTGCACATCCGCTGCCGGTACCGCCTCGGCAGGCTTGGCAGCCGTCTCCTTCTGGGCTGAACCCGAGGCGGCGGGTGCCGAAGACTGGCCGCAGGCCGACAGAAGCAGGGAAGAGCCGAGCAGAAGAGTAACCCAAGCCGAATTCTTGTTGGTCACCAACATAAAACAACCCCTTGTCATATATAGGATACTTATTCACACGATAATGATTCTCATTATCTTCTTTAACTGATAATAATTATCATTGTATGCCCGGCTTATGGGATTTACAAGAGATTTATTAGTGAATATTTTAAGACGAAATCTTCCTCCCGCCTGCCCCTCTTATTCCAGCTCTTTACGCCACCGCTCCGCATGCTTATCCACCAAAGCGAGAAACTCATGAAGCGCCGGGGACCGCCACTTTTTTGTATGATAAGCGATCTGGGTGGCCGGCCGCTGCGGCCGGTCGTCCCACGCGAGTCCCGCGAGCTTGCCCTCGCGGATTTCATTTCTCACCGTAATCCACGGCAGGAAGGAAAGCCCAAGCCCCGACATCACGCAGTTCTTGATCGTCTCGATGCTGTAGAACTCGAGATCGGGGTCCGGGAAAACACCGTGGTGATGCAGGTGCTGCTCGAACATCGCCCGGTAAGTACAGCCCGGCTCGGTATGCAGAATCGTTTCGCCCTGCAGGTCCAGAGGCTCCACCCGCTGGCTGGCAGCCAAGGGATGCGCGGGAGGAGCGACCAGGGCCATCCTCTCCTGCACCAGCGTCCGGATGAACAGATCCTTGTCCTCGGTCTCCGGCTGCAGCAAAAACGTCAGGTCGAGTTCTCCCGAGCGGGTCAGGTCCCGAAGCGTCCAGCAGACCCCCGGCTTCAGCGTGATCTTCACCTTAGGATAGCGCTCGCGGTATTCCCTGAGAATCTCCGGCAGGCGGAACGCGGCAAGCGATTCGGGAGCCCCGATCGCCAGCGTACCGGCCAGCTCGGCGTCCGAACGGAGCGCATCCTTCGCCAGCGTATGCAGCCTTGAGATCTCCTGGGCATAGGGAAGCAGGCGCCGGCCCGCGTCCGTGATCAGAATCTTTTTGCCGATCCGGTCGAACAGCGGAGCCTCCAATTCGGCCTCCAGCGCCTGAATCTGCGCGGTGACACTGGACTGCGCATACCCGAGATGGGCGGCAGCCCGGGTGAAAGAGCCCATCTCCACGACGACCAGAAACGTAAACAAGTATCGGGATTCCATACGTCCCCCTCTCTCATCGGTTATACCGATGAAAATAATCGTGATATTCCGTTTTACCGATGATCTCATTATCGGGTACCATGAATGAAACTGCAATATAGTGAAAGGAAGGATTCCTATGAACTCATCCGGCGGACTTCAGCGCACGATCGGCCTGCCGCAGGCCGTAGCTCTCTATATCGGTGCCGTCCTCGGCTCCGGCATCCTCATTGTTCCGGGATTGGCCGCAGAGATTGCAGGACCTGCATCTCTGCTGGCCTGGGGGCTGATGGCCCTGCTGATCTTCCCCCTCGCCTGGTCGATGGGACTCCTATCCGCCCAATATCCGAATGCCGGCGGAGTGTCGCACTTTGTTACCCTGGCCTACGGCAGAAGAGCAGGTACTCTGACCGGCTGGTTCTTCCTCATGTCGGTACCGATCGGAGCCCCCGTTGCCGCCTTGACCGGCGCGGGCTATATGACCGCAGCCTTGGGCTGGGGGGAGCAGGCCAAGATCGCCATCGCCGCCGGCATGCTGGTTCTGGCGCTGCTCGTCAACTATGTGGGGATGAAGATTGCCGGACAGCTGCAGCTGATCGTGGTTCTCGCCATTCTTGCCGTGCTGATTCTCGCCATCGCCGGGGCCCAGCCTCATATTCAAGCCGGTAATCTGACCCCCTTCCTCCCCCACGGCTGGGTCAGCGTAGGGCAGGCTGCGGCGATCCTCTTCTGGTGCTTTATCGGCTGGGAAGCCGTATCCCATCTGTCCGAGGAATTCCAAGAACCGAAGAAGGCCGCCATCCAAGGAGTCACGGCCGCCGCTCTGATCGTGGGAGTCCTGTATTTCCTGACCGCCTTCGCCGTCGTAGGAACGGGAAGCTACCGGGGTGCCGCCTCCGATGCCTCCCTGGTCTGGGTGATACTCCGGCTGCTGGGTCCCGCGGGCGCCTGGATCTCCGGCATCACCGGGATTTTCATCTGCACGGCCACGATCATCGCCTATGCGGGTGCCTCTTCCAGGCTTGCCTACGCATTGGCACGCGAAGGAGAGGCTCCGCGGTGGATGGGCGGCCTCTCCGCCAGATTCGGCACGCCCACGGGGGGACTCGGCTTCCTTGCAATCACGGCGGCCGCCGTCCTCACCCTGTACGGGAGCGGTGCCGTGTCGCTCGCGGAGCTCATCCAATTTCCGAACGCCACGTTCATCCTGACCTACCTCGGGGGCTGCGCCGCGGGAATGAAGCTGCTCCGGGGAAGCCGTTGGGGAAAACGCGTCAGCACGCTGTCCTTCGCCTGTACCTTAACCGTCTTCCCTTTCGTAGGCTGGGCTATGCTGTATCCGATAGTCATCGTCCTGGTCTACTGGCTGGTAAGCAGAGTGCGTGCAGCGAAAGCTTCCCGTTCCCGCTCCGCTTCCCAAGCCTCTTAGCACGGTATGTTCAAGAGAGAAACACACAAAGGCCCATCCTCCAAGAGGATAGGCCTTCATTGCATCCTTGCTTATATGCCCGCGCCTTCTTCGTTCATCGCGCGTCTTTCCGCTTGCTCCGTATCGTACAGGCTCTTCAATCCGATCAAGGAGATCAGCACCGCCACCATGACCACGATCAGGTAAGGCGCCGGTTCGATGAATAGCTTCACCAAGGTGAACGAAACGGTCATCGACAGGAGAGGAGAAACGAGCCATACTTTAAGAATCTTAAGCACAATGCCCTTCTGCCACAGCCGGAAGCCGTGTTCGGCCGAGCCCATGCCCAGAATGGCCGTCGTCGTAATCTGGGTCAGCGGCACAGGGATACCGTACAGCGAGGAGATGATGACGAGCGTGCCGCCGGTGCCGGAGATCGCCGTTCCCTGCAGGAGCGACATCCGGGTAATCTTCTTGCCGTTGGTCTCCAGCACCTTGCCCCCAAGCACCAAGGCCCCCAGCGCAACGAACAGGCCGCCCCAGAATATCCCCTCCTCGGTACCGAGCAGGCCGGCTCCCACCAGCGGTCCCACCGCATTGGCTACGTTGTTCATACCGGCCGAGAACGCTTCCGTAAAACCGGCAGCCAGCACCAGCCACATCAGCCCTTTTGTCCACCAGCCTTCCCCCTCGCCCCTCCACCTGGCATCCCGTCGCTCCAGTCTGCGGATCACATGCCCCATCCCCCAGGCCAGCGTGAATGCCACCACCGGAAGAATGACCCAGAACGATACGATCACAAGCAGCTTCTGGACGAATACCGTCTCATAAGCAATGCCCACCCCGACGACCGCCCCAACGGTCACCTCACTGGTTGACAAGGGGATGCCGAGCAGGTTGGCTCCGAAGAGAGTCAGCGTCGCCGAGAGCAGGATGATAATAACCAGTTCAACGGTCAGCAGCTTCGGGGGAATGATTCCCGACCCCAGAGTCTTCACTACTTCTCCACCACCCAGATAGGCCCCCAGGAATACACCTACGGCCACAAGACTCAGCGCCGCCATCTTCCGGGATACCGCTCCGCTGCCGTAAGCCACGCCCATGGAGGCAGCCGCACCGCTGGCTCCGATATTGGCGGCAAAGAACAAAGCTATACCAATCGCGATCCATGTAACCCACATCACCATTCACATCTCTTTCGCCAAATCGTCCGTTTTGTAATCATCGGTATGCCATGTAGAATTTTTGGTCATTGTAGCTTACTTGCTTTACCACGTCAATAGAGTAGATTACCCGCCGCAGGACCGAATGAAAATTCGGGTCTTTCTTATGCAAAAAGGAGCACCCCTCTATGGATGCCCCTCTTCTTACTTATATATATAGTGGGTATGGAACCCCCTATGCACACCTTTTATTTCATGCTCTCGTTCCATTCATACTTGTTGCGGTGCAGTTCTTTGACCAGATCCCTGAACATACAGCTCTCCCGCTCGTTCAGCCCGTATTGATTATCCTTAAGAATTAAGCTGCCCAGGTGTCGCTTGAGGATCTCGCTCCGGCGTTCCAACAATTCCGTATAAGTCACATCGTCAGCTCCCTGCTCATCTGTATTTTGAAAATCGGTCCCGTTTAGTATAGCAAACATGGTTTTTCAGGGGAAACCGGTCTATGGGAGCTCAGAAGCGGTAATGGCCCCTAATCCTCTATGAGCCGCCTTCTCCCCGCCGATTCAAAAACATTCGCCCGAATGCTCCCGTATCGTATCCATTCCTGCTCCCTTGCAAGGGAGCAGACCGCTCCGCCTTCCTAAATATTGCGCAATAAAAAACCCGCAACAAAAAAAGCGCCCCGCCGGGCGCTTCTTCTACCATCCGAAATCGAGAGCTTTTCCCGTTTCGGCCACCGTCTTGATGTTGCTGAGAATCATCCACCAATGGCTCTTCGCATTCTCATATGAAGGATGACCCGGGGTCCAGCCGTCGTTGACCAGCGTCAGTTTGGTACAAGCGCCGACGGTATCCAGCGTGAAGGTAACCCTGGATTCGAGTTCCGCATGGTTGTCCTGATACGATGCACCGGGATGCTCAAGGTAGCTGATCTCCTTGAGCGGCTCGTAGTTCAGAATCGTCCCATAGACATGGACCGTCTCATCCCCCTCCTGGCCCGGCCCGACGTACTGGAACGGGGCTCCTTGCTCGAAGGTGGACTGCAGCACACAGCCGAAGAAAGTCTTGCGAGTTCCTTCCGGTGAGATGAAGGCGTTCCAGACCTCCTCCACTCCCGCTCCGATATAAAATTCGTATTTCAGGGCTTCTCTGTCCATGATCGATCTCTCCTTGATTCTATGAAGATGGAATTGTGATACTATGAGTATAACGCTGCAGGTCATCCAAGTATTGTAAAAACGCGACAAGCCTGCATCCCATGTCATCCAAACCACAGGAGTGATCGCATGAACGCAAATATTCCTTGGCCCAGTATGGGCGTACTGCGGATGCAGGAAGGCAGCCGCAGGTTCCGGCTTACACGCCATGACCCTTCAGAGGAGCTGGCCTTCTTCGTCAAGCACTATTGGGTGGTCCGCTGGGATGTGTCGGATGGGGCAACCTACCCGCAGGAAGTTCTCCCTAACCCTTGCGTCAACCTGGTCGTGGAAAGGGAGAAATCGGCCATCTTCGGGCCCTCGAAGCAAAAGTTCACTTATCCCCTCCATGGGCGGGGGTGTGTGTTTGGCGTGAAGTTCAAGCCGGGCGGCTTCCATCCCTTCTCGCGCCGGCCTGCAGCCCACCTCGCCGACCAGCCCTTGGCCATAGGTTCTGTGTTTGGCGTAAACGCCGGGGAGCTGGAAGACGCCATGCTCTCGGAGCCGGAGGAAAGCCGGATGATCGAGCTGGCCGAAGCGCTTCTGCGGCCGAAGCTCCCGCCGCGGGACGAGCAGGTTCCTTTCATCGGCCGGATTGTGGACCGGATCCGGGAGGACCGGAGCCTGACGAGAGTGGACCAAGCCGCGGATGCCTTCGGGCTCAGCGTCAGGGGACTGCAGCGGCTGTTCCATCAATATGTCGGCGTTACGCCGAAGTGGGTCATCCAGCTGTACCGGCTCCACAATGCAGCCGAGGCCATGGAGCAGAGCGGACCACCGGACAGCTTGGAGCTCTCCATGGAGCTGGGCTATCACGATCAGGCCCATTTTATCAAGGACTTCAAAGCCATCGTCGGCCGAACCCCGGAACAGCATGCCAAAGGAAGGATAGGACGGGAAGAAGCGGAGAAGTCGTCTTAGAAGCTCTTCACCGCTGATTCTGCCCCACCAGATCCGAAGCTTCAGGTGCTATACCGGATGCCAGAGATGGAGAAGCGCCGCTCGCAGCGACGAAGTAATCCCATAACCTGACCTCCACCCCGCCGATCCGCTCAAGATAGGACGAGAAGAAGGTGACGGAAGCGCCCGTATCTCCAACCGCAGGCCTCTTGCCCGAGGGCAAGAGGGAAACGGACGCCTCCGGTACCTCAATCCTCGCAGAGGCTGCCCCTTGACGGGCCGCGACATATAACTCCGACTCATCCCCGTTATCGCTCGAATCCACCTCGTAAGCGACATAAGCGCCGCTGCGGCTGATCGAAGGATGCCGGCTGTCGCCTGTATGCTGCGTTCCGTCCGCTTCCTTGGATACTCTGTGGAAGACGGCATCCGTTACGTCGTAGACATAGATATCATCCCGGTTGTTGGTATCTTCACCCTGCACGAGATCATCCCTGAAGGTAGTGAAGGCCACATACCGGCCGTCCCCGCTGATCGATGGGGTCTCCCCCTCGGCAATCCGCTTGGGATACGTTCCCGCTGCCGCTTGACGGTCATAGAGGTACAGGCTCTCCGTTCCGTCAGGTTCATCGAGATCGGTCAGCTTCGCCTGGGAGACCAAGACGATCCGGTTTCCGTCGCTGCTAATCGAAGGATGCCGGCTGTCATGATTCCGGCCCTCCTCCAGCGGAACACTGATCCGCTCGAGCCTGCTGCCGGAGCCCAGCCGGTCGAAAAGGTACACATCCCGCTCCCCGTTCGTATCGCCGGGTACGAGCCCCTCCGCATCCGTATCGAAGGCAACATACCGGCCGTCCGCGCTGATCGAAACGTAATCGCCTTCCTCCATGCGAAACTCCTTCCTGCCGGTTGTACCGTTCACGGTCTCCAGCGTTTCCGTGGTCCGGTCATAGAGGTACACTTTACTTTGGCCGCTGATCACCGTATCCGCGTAAGTATACGCGATATAGCGGGCATCCGGCGTCATGTCGAAATAGAGAACCGACCCGGTCTCATCCGGGGTCTTCACCCGCTCGCAGCCGCCCGTGCTGCGGTCCCGGATCAAGACGATTTGGCGTCCCGGCGCCTGCTCGACATCCGGCGGATACGTCATGAACGCCAGATACCGTTCGTCCGAGCTCAGCTTGCTGATCGGCGTATCGATAGGTCGCGTACAGCATCGACGCAAAACCACGGTTATTCTTCGTCAGCAGGCTCCATGTAAGCGGAGCGCCTGCCGGCGTCGGCTTGGCGTTGGCCTGCACCGCTGGGGGCGCGACGCTGCCCGTTCCGTAATCGGATTCCGTGACCGTGCTGAACGCCGGTTCGAAGTCCGGGCCCGCTGCCGCCCCCGCTGCCGGCAGCACCGAGGAGATAAGCAGCGCCGTCGTCAGGGTGACGGACAGTTTCTTTTGGATGGAATGGACAAATGCGGGTCTCATATAACGATCAACCCCTCCGATACAAATGATACATGCGGTATCAGTATAGCAGGGAACGCCTTCAAAACCTGTGGGAATCTTCACCGTTTTCAGGAGTGTGTGAAAATAAACAAAATGCGTTAAAACCCCAACCTGTCCGGCGGCAATTGACAACGATTGGAAAGGTCCTATAAAATGATCTCATATTCCGAGTTAGTTGTTCAACTAACTAATAAGAGGTGACGAACATTGGCCAGACCCAATCTGATCTCCAAAGCGGAGCTGCTGCAAGCCGCCCGGATCTGTCTAGCTGAGAAGGGGATCGAGAAAACGACTCTGAAGGCTATCGCGGACGAAGCGAAGGTGAGTCAAGGCACTGTCTATTACCACTTCCGCACGAAAGATCAGCTGATGCTTGAATTGACCCAAAGCCTGTGCGCTGCCTCTTGGCAGTCCCAGAACCAGCATAAGGAGAGCGGAAGCATAGAGGAAGCCCTGCAGGGAGCCAAAGATCGATGCGGCTACGACTCCTTCTATCACAGGTTGTTCTTCACGTCCATGGCTGCGAGCTTCCAGTCGGAGCCGAATCGGGAGCGCCTGGGGGCAATGCTCCGTGAGGAGAATGAACAGCTTGCCAGCCTGCTGTGTTCCCGGTGGAACGGCTCTCCGGTCGACGGAATCCCCCTCGAGCACTGGGGCGTTCTGATCAATGCGATGGTTGACGGTCTTGCCGTGCAGGCTCTGCTCGATAAGGACTTTCCCAAGGATGCCGTATTCAACTCGTTTGGGCGTCTGCTTCATGCGATATCGGGCGGGGTGAATAATCTTGAGCTCTAACTCGGTTCTTCCAAAGAGAGAGGGGATTTTCGTTGTCTGGGGATTGGTTCTATGGCTGCATCTTCCCCTTGTATGCCCTTCTCGGAGTCCCTTCCGGCGGCCGCATTCGAATGTCCGTCCGGATCGCGCTGCCCGGCATGTTCCTGGATATCTTTTCTCTCGCTTTCCATTCTTACGTCTTCCCCTCACTTCCTCCAGAGGGTATTCCTCTGCTGGCCGGATGGCTGCTCTGGGCCTACGGGTTAATCCTGGCCACCGGGCGTCTTCCCAAGAGTTAAACCTCACTGCCGCCCCTGCTGCCGAAACAGCCAAAGAGCACCAAGCCCCTTACCGGCTTGGTGCTCACACATGCGGTACAGCTTCCATTTTACGGCTTGTAAACGGGAGGCACCTTCAACCACCCTTTGCGCATCAAAAACTCTCTCAGGCTGACCGCATAGGTCATCTTCCGCATCTGAAACTTGACGAACATCGCGGCGACATCCGGCCGGACCGCTTCCGTCATTCCCCGGCAGGCATAATTGATGCCGAGAACAATGTTGAAGCTGAGCAGGTTCGCCACTTCCTCGTCCGACAGATGGGCGCCTTCGGGAAGCTCTCGGAAATCCCCGATCGTTTTGTCCGGGGTCATCGAAGGCAGCGGGACGCCTTCCGCCCTCATGAACTCCGTGACCTCTTCCATGATCGGGCCGTGCACATCGTGGATGACCACCCGCAGCATTTCTTTAAGCTCAGGCTCCTGTACAATATTGTAGGACACCTGCTCCCCGCGCATTGTTTGTTCCGTCGCTGTGGTGTAGAACCACAGGTTCATCACCTCCCCCACATTGAGAGGCGGCTTCTCTCCGTCCAGGAAAGGCTTGATCGCATCTTTAAATACTTCAAAAAGATTCATCTGCAGACAACACTCCATGTGTTTTTATTACATAGGTTCCCCTCTCGAATGGATTTTATTGCAATACCTGCCGATCCCATCAAAAATAAGTCTGAACCAGCTTCTCCGCGGCTCGTGTTGCCAAAGCCTGTGTGGTCAGCGTCGGATTCGCTCCGCCTAACGCATTGAAGTGCACGCTGTTATCGGTGATGTACAGCCGCCTGACCTGGTAAGCTTCGCAGTTCTCATTGACGACAAAGCCCATTCTCATCGTGCTCTCCATATGTATAAGCAGCGAACCGGGCCAATCCGAGCGATGCACCTTCCGGGCTCCTGCCTTACGCAGGATATCTACAGCAATCTTCGCCAGCTCCATGCGACTCCGTTCCTCCCGAGCCCCCGGAACATAGCGTATCTTCGGAACTGGTCCATGTTCATCCTGCACTGCCGCATCGACCGTAATACCGTTCCGGTAATCGGGTTCATCATCCGTGAAAATCACGATACTGAGCGTCCGGCGGTAGTTCTCCATCCAGTACTGAAACTCCGCCCCTACCAGACGGCCAACCAAATCCCCTGTCTCGGCAGCAGCCGGATGCAGAAAACTGTAACCGTTTTGGCTGAAGCCATAGCTCATCGAGGCGGTAAGTCCCGGACTCATTCCCGTCACCATGAGCGAACCCAGCCCCGGAATATCCAGCCTGCCCCCGGAGGTATGGCCCACGAAGGGATTGATCTCCGGGCTTCCCAGAATCCGCAGCAGATCCCGTTCATCGAACATCCCGGTCACCCAGCCGAAATAATGATTGGAGAGCCCCCGGCCTACCCACCGGTTGGCCGGCAGTCCGGAATTCAGCCAGAGCCGCGGGCTTTCAATCGCTCCGGCCGCCATGACGATGACATCGGCCCTAAGCTCTTCGATCTCCCCGGTCCACGTATCCCGGATGCGGACGCCCGTGGCCCGGAGCCCCTCCGAAGGGTGGGCTTCCGTCAGAATCCGCGTCACGAAGGTATTGGGCCTGACGGTGACCCGCCCGGTCCGCAAGGCCAGCGGAATATAGCTGACATTGGTGGAACGCTTCGCGATTTTGTCCACCGACGGGCCGTGCGGACAGCCGTTCACGCAGTGACCGGCCAGTGTACAGCCCTCCATCCAGGATAACTGCTCCAGCGAGTAAGCCGGATCGGTAAGATGCCGGTTCGGGGGAAGAATTGCGTTGGGCTGGGGCCGGTAGCCCGGTGTAGTTACATTGAGGGTAGGAATCAGCTCCCAGCCCGCCTTCTGCGCACCGAAGAAAAACAATTCTTCCTTGGCGGTGACGGGCGCAAACTCCACGGGCAGCGTCGCTTCCACTCTCTCGTAATATGGCACGAGTTCGCGGTAAGAGATCGGCCACACCCCGTCCACTCTGACGGGGAAAGCCCGCGGACAATTGGCCAGATAGCTCTGCGTCGTCCCTCCAACCCCTGAATTCTGCCATACAAAGCCCCGCTCCGTCAGATTGCGGAACCAGGGAGGGCGGTTCCGATCCGCGGGTCCCCACCGCAGCTTGCCTGTAATCTGCTCATTCATGTCCCCCTCGAGCTTGCTGTACTGCTCCTTGAAGAGAGAGACATTCAACTCGCCCGGGTCCGAGCCGCTCTTGGCGCCCCGTTCTTGATTGGGTTCAGGCCATCCCGAATGACCGTACCAGGGGCCTGCCTCCAGCACCAGCACCTGCAGTCCCATCTCTCCAAGCTCTTTGGCCATCACGGCCCCGCCGCCGCCCGAGCCGATGACGATCACATCCGGATCTCTCACTGCGATCCCCCCTGGCATGCAGGATAGGTCAACAGGAAGCCCCGAAATTCCCGGTAACCGAACGATGGTCCGGGATATCCCGCAAGCTGCCAGCCGGGAGGAACGAACTGAAGCCGGCGGTCGGCCGGCGGGGCAAACCGCGTGGTGCCGTAACCGTACCATTCACAGTAATACCCAAAATACGGCAGCTGTGTAAACGAATTGACCATGGTCTGCACCAGTCCCGGATTGTTCTTAAATGGAAGGGAGAGCTCTCCCAGAGGAATCTCCAGGCGGTCGATCAGCTCCAAGGTCAGCAGCCGGTCTATCGGCGCCAGCCGGGTAAACTGTCCGCCGCCGGGGAAGCCTTCGGTCAGCGGCAGAGCCAGACCTCTGCGGATATACTGCTCCGCTCCCAAGTCCAGCATCTGTGCCGTGGACCTGGACAGCGGCGGGAGCCCATCTGGAGCATTCACCGGCTGGAACTGGGAATGGTCGAGCTCTCGGATCAGGTATTCGTGAAGTTTCAGCTCTACTCCACCGGGGACAGGGATCAGATCACTGCCCGTACCCGGCGGCGTCCGGTAAGTGACCGGAAGAACCGCTTCGAGCAGCGCCTCAAACGTCACTCTGACATAGGGATCTTTCGTTTCGGTTTCTCCGTTGAACTTTGCCATCTACTCACCGCCCCATTCATTCAAGCGCGCGTCCAAAAGTTTATAAATTAGTTTATTGGGATGTGGGGTGGACTATGTCTGCGGGCGGGGGAACGGGTAGAAAGAAAAAACACCGACCTAGGAGAGTCGGTGTTTTTTCAGTATGGAGACGAGGGGATCGAACCCCTGTCCGAAGGCAACGCCACACAGGCATCTACGGGTGTAGTCACAGTTTTGATGTCACCCGAGCAGCGCCCCGTAACCGGCTCTGCTTTGGGTCAGCCTGATTGTCTTCTTCAGCTCACCGCAGGCGGAGATGAGACAGCGTATCCCACTAAGGTTGAGCCCCTATCCCGGCACATGGGCGATGCAGAGTAGGAGCCGCGTCACAGGTTATTAAGCTGCGAAAGCGAGTTGTTGTTTTTGGTTGCCATTTAATAGGCTTTAGCGTTGATGAAGTGGACGCGTCCCCACTACCCGCAACCCGCGCTCGTACTACCCCCGTCGAATCCAAAAACGTCCCCGGATTGGTAGACTTGTGCGGTCTACTAAAATTGATGCTAGGTTCTTGCGCTGAATCTCTCAGCCGCTTGCGGGAAGCTCGTGGTTGCTCATCCCCGGCTGCTTGTTTATTATAGCATACTCTCGGGCGAAAGGAACACCCGACTATCTGGAAGAGCATCCAGTCCGGCCGACTATACTCGTGCGGCTTACCTGGCCACCTTCTGCTTCTCGCGCAGTGCCCTTGCGATCTCCCGCTGGGCATCCTTCTTCGCTGCCGATTCACGCTTGTCGTACTGCTTCTTGCCTCGTCCAAGACCGATCAGGAGCTTAGCGTACCCGTTGCGCACGTAGACTTTCAGCGGAACGATGGTATAGCCTTCCTGCTTGGATTGGCCGAGCAGCTTGTGAATCTGCTCCTTACGCAGCAGAAGCTTGCGTGCTCTCGTCGGGTCCTCCGGATTGAACCGGTTCCCCTGGGCGAATGGCGAGATATGCATATTGTGAATGAAAGCTTCGCCGTTGCGGATGGTTGCGAACGCGTCACCGATGTTGGCTTTGCCGAGCCGAAGCGACTTGATCTCCGTACCGGTCAGCACCAGCCCGCACTCGTAGGTGTACTTCGATAAAATATCGTGGGACGCCTTCTTATTCTGGGCAAGCAGCTTCGCTTCATTGGGATTCTTCTGTGCCATATTCGCAAGACCTCCTACTTCACAGCGATTTCCATTCCAAGGGATGGAGTCCATTGTACCAGACTCCATCCCCGGAAATCAAGAGCTCGCTATGCCTTCCGTGACCAGCCTACTGCCTGCCCTCTACCGCTTCACGGTCTTCTTGCGCTTTTTGCGCACGAAGCCCGTACCGCCGCCGCTCTCGCCGCTGCGTCCGACCGCGTCCAGCGCCCGCGCCTTCGCGGCCCCCGGGCCCTTGCCGGCGCCCACGGCGCTGGCACCGCGTCCGGCTTTGCCGCGACCGCCGCCGCCCAGGCTGCCGCGTGCACCGGGCCCGGCTGCCGCTCCGCGCTTACCCCGGCCCCCGCGTCCTCCACCACCGCTGCCGGCAGCTGCCGGTCGTCCTTCGCCGCCACCGCGCGCTCCGCGGGCACCTCCGGCGCCGCCGCGCTTGCCTGCTCCGCGGCGCACACCGTTCAGCGCGTCGACGAGGCTCATCTTCTGCGAGCGCGGCTTCATGTCAACCATCTCGAAGTCGATGGTCTTCTCGTCCATGTTCACCCGCGAGACGCGGACCTTCACCTCGTCGCCGAGACGGAAAATCTTCGATGTGCGTTCCCCGATCAGCGCGTGCTGCGCATCATGGAAGTGGTAGTAGTCGTCTGTGAGATCCGAGAGACGGATGAGACCTTCCACCGTATTCTCCAGCCGATGAACATCCCGAAGGAGGTGACGCTGGAGATAATGCCGGTGAACTCTTCGCCGACCTTGTCGAGCATGAACTCGGCTTTCTTGAGAGCCTCGGTTTCCCGTTCGGCATCTACCGCTACCCGTTCGCGTTCAGACGACTGCTTGGCGATATCGTCCATTCTTGAAGTCAGATACTCATGCCGTTTGTCGGTAAGACCGGTTCCGCCGCCCTCCAGTACCTCTCGCATGACCCGGTGGATGACCAAATCCGGATACCGGCGGATCGGTGATGTGAAGTGGGAATAGAACTCGGCCGCCAGACCATAGTGACCCATCGAGTTCGCATCGTACTTCGCCTGTTTCATGGAACGCAGCATGACCGTCGAGATGACTGTCTCTTCCTTCGTTCCTTTGATCTCCTCCAGGAGACTCTGCAGTGCCTTCGGATGAATCGTATTACCCTTACCGCGCACCACATAGCCGAAGTTCGTGATGAACTCGAGGAAGTGCTGCAGCTTCTCCGCGTCCGGATCTTCATGGATCCGGTACAGGAACGGAACCTTGAGCCAGTGGAAATGCTCCGCCACCGTTTCGTTCGCCGCAAGCATGAACTCTTCGATGATCATCTCGGCGATGGAACGCTCCCGCTTCACGATATCCGTCGGTTTGCCGCTCTCATCTACGAGGATTTTGGATTCCTGGAAGTCAAAATCGATCGCACCGCGGCGCATCCGCTTGTTCCGCAGCCGCATCGCCAGGTCTTCCATCCGGCGGAAATCGTCCATGAGGTACGCGTACTTTTCCTGCACTTCAGGCTCGGCTTCCCCTTTGAGCAGATTGCGCACATTCTTGTACGTCATCCGCTCGCTGGTCCGAATCACACTCGTAAATACATCGTGCCGAACCACGTTCGCCTGTGCATCGAACTCCATTTCGCAGGACATCGTCAGCCGGTCCACTCTCGGATTCAGGGAGCAGATCCCGTTCGAGAGACGGTGGGGCAGCATGGGAATGACCCGGTCCACCAAGTAGACGGAGCAGCCGCGGCTATACGCCTCCTGGTCCAGCGCCGAGTTCTCGCGAACATAATAGCTGACGTCCGCAATGTGAACGCCCAGGACGTAGTTGCCGTTCTCGAGCACTTCCACATTGACGGCATCGTCCAAGTCCTTGGCGTCTTCGCCGTCGATGGTAACGATTCGCTTGTTGCGGAGGTCGCGGCGGCCTTGGGACACAATCTCCTCTTCCGTAATGACGTCCGGAGCTTCCGAAGCCTCCTCCATCACTTCATCCGGGAAGGCCTCCGGAAGACCATGCTTGCGGATAATCGAGAGAATGTCGACGCCTGGGTCATTTTTATGCCCAAGAATCTCGATGACTTCTCCCTGTGCCGCCGCCCGTCCTTCCGGATAGGAGACGATATTGACGACCACCTTGTGCCCGTCCATAGCCCCGCCGAAGGAATCCTTCGGGATGAAGATATCGCGTACCACCCGCTTGTCGTCCGGTATGACGAACGCATACTCCTCATGGGCCTGGAACAGACCGACAATCCGGGTGTTGGCTCGTGACACGACCCGGACGACTTCCCCTTCCATCCGTCCCCCTGAAGGACTGCGGGAAGTGATGCGGACCAGTATGATGTCCCCGTTCATGGCTGTACTCATATCGTTCGCATGAATGTAGACGTCCGGATGCTCCTTATCGTCCGGAATCAGGAAGCCGAACCCTTTGGCATGAGCCTGCAGACGGCCCCGGAGGAGGTTCATCCGCTCCGGCACGCCGTACCGGTCATTGCGTGTCCGCACGATCAGCCCTTCGTTCTCCAGCTCATTCAAGAGCTTCAGGAAATCCTTGAACGCCTGGGCACTGTCGAGTTGAAAATGCTGCTCAAGCTCCTGGTAAGTCAGCGGCTTATAAGCCTCTTCCTGCATAAAATCAAGTAATATGTCTTTAGTGATCATGACGGTCACCTGCCTTCTTCTTTCTATACTTTATGGCGCATACCCCGCCGCCGTTTGTTCCCATGTCCCTATATGCTCAAGCGTCACCAGAAATCGGTGAATATCCGCGTATACCCGCTCCCGCTCCTCATCCAGCAGGATGGCATGCGAGGTGGAGGGGTAATGGGCCATCTGCCGGAAGGCCGAGGAGACATGGCGGTAGATGTACTCCGCACTGCGCGGCAGCACAAGCTTGTCCCTTCCCCCTTGTCCGATAAAAAGCGGGGCTTTTACTTCATTTAAACTGGTTTTGACGTGCTTAAGCAGCTTGCGCAAATCCACGACACAAGGAATCGGCGTACGGCTGTAGGAGCAGGCTTCCTCGATGATATGAGGGGGGACGGTCGGACGCCGCTCCACATACTTCACAAAATACTGCAGCAGCACGGCCAGTACGGTCTTGCGCGAGGCCAGGAAGATCGGTGCGGCGAGGGAGACGACCCCGGCCAGCGGACGCTCCATCGCCAGCTTCAAGGCCAGGAGACCGCCCATCGAATGTCCTACGGCTACGATCCGCCGATCCGGACCGCCCTGCGCCCGGATGGTGTCGAAGCTCTCCGTCACATGCCTGGACCAGTCGTTCAGCCCCGTACGGATCATATCCTCGGGCGTCGTTCCGTGGCCCGGCAGCAGGATCCCCCTTACGGTATAGCCCAGATCGTTCAAGTAGTAGCCCAGGCGGCGGAACTCCGAAGGCGAACCGGTGAACCCGTGGATAAGCAGGAGTTCCGTGGATGCCCGCTCTCCCGTTCCCTTCAGGTGAAAGGGCTCCGTTGTTCGATACTGCCGCGTCAACTGCCTCGCCTCCCTGCCGTAACTCCGTACTGACCGCTGCATAGTAATAAAAAAACAGCAGGAGTATCTTTCCCCTGCTGTCACGCTTTTATGTTTATACCGCTTTTACAAAGTAAGCCACGATCAAAGACAGAACAAAGAACGCTACCGCAAGGCCCATCGTCAGGCGATTGAGGAACAGCTCCAGGCCGCGTGCCTTCTGCTTTCCGAACAAGTGCTCTGCACCGCCGGAGATGGCGCCGGATAACCCCGCGCTCTTGCCTGGCTGCAGCAGTACTACCGCGATCAGACCGAGCGAAGCGATAACCAGTATAATCTTCAGTGCAACTTCCATAATCCTACCTCCTGCTAGTGTACGAGAGAACTTGCCCGATGTCCTTAGGCCCATGTGTCGATGAAAACCCAGAAAACAGACAGCATGCATAGTATAGCACACTCTTGTCCATCTGACAAATCCTGCCGGGAAGGGGGCGGCCGCATTATTATAGGATACCCAACTTTCCCGGATTTAATCCTCGTACCTTGTATAATGGGCCGGGGTACGCCGGTATTCCGATTTTCTCCCCTGCAGGAACAGCGTGATGGCACGTACCGCGCACCAAAGGGCAAACAGGGTGAAGAACGCCCCCCAGGCTACCGCAGGAATCGGGGTGACCAGCGACAGATTCGTTGCATCGCCGGCCCGAGAAGGATCACGCAGCGCATAGAGGACCAGCGAGAAGGGGCCCATAACGGATTCCTCCAGCGTCAGGAAGGCAATCAGCAGATAATACAGGTCACGGATCCAGGCCGGCATGAACGCCAGCATGACGACGTTTAGGAGGATAAAACCGATCAGCCACATGACGCCGAACTCTCCCCGAACGAACAGAATCAAAGCCGCGATCGCGATCAGTGTAATCACCTGCAGACCGAGCCTCTCCCGGTCATGTGCCCTTACACGGAACAGGAACAGGGCGAACAGCGATGCCGTCATGTAGCCTGCCATGGCAATCGGAATCAGGCTCCAGGGACTGGAGATCTGCGAATACGTCACACCGCTGTGGTTGGCGAACAGTTCAATGTACATGACCTGGCCCTGCAGCAGCAGGGTCACCACCGCATGACCGAATTCGTGAATCATGGTATCCAGGTTGCGGAAGAACTCATTGAACGGGATGAAATGGGATAAAAAAACGGACAGCACCAAAAACGCGATCGTCTTGAGCCACCGGTTCATAGGGCTTCCCTCCTCTCCTTCAGTGGGATGATGGTGCAGCTTAGCATCTCCTGCCAGTATATGCGGCTTTCCTGCAGGTAAGCAGGCTGACCTTACCTTACCTTATCTTACGGGACAGTCCGGACCCGGTTGTTGGTTGGGATCGTTATCCTTTTGTTCCCATTTTACCCTGGCATTCCGCCCTTCAATCAGCCGGCTGTTCCGGATTCAGAACCTTGTAGGGCCAGTATACCGTTCGCCGGTGAAAAGAAAGTGAAAAAACCCGCAGAGGCCTGGGCCCTGCGGGTTTTGACGAAGCTTCAAGTCATGCTTACTTGAAGTTTTTGAGGTTGTAGAATGCGCTCTTGCCTGCGTATTGAGCAACGTCCGTCAGCTGGTCTTCGATGCGGAGCAGCTGGTTGTACTTCGCTACGCGGTCCGTACGGGAAGGAGCACCGGTTTTGATTTGGCCGGCGTTCGTCGCCACGGCGATGTCGGCAATCGTGCTGTCTTCGCTCTCGCCGGAACGGTGGGAGATGACAGCCGTGTAGCCTGCGCGCTTCGCCATTTCGATCGCGTCGAACGTTTCGGTCAGGGAACCGATTTGGTTCACTTTAACCAGGATCGAGTTACCGATGTTCTCTTCGATACCGCGGGACAGACGCTCGGTGTTCGTTACGAACAGGTCGTCACCCACGAGCTGAACTTTGCCGCCGAGCTTCTCGGTGAGAAGCTTCCAGCCTTCCCAGTCGTCTTCGGAGCAGCCGTCTTCGATCGTGATGATAGGGTACTTGTCAACCCAAGCCGCCAGGAAGTCAACCCACTCAGCGGACGTGTAGGACTTGCCTTCGCCTTCGAGGTGATATTTGCCGTCTTTGAAGAATTCCGTGGAAGCAACGTCCATACCCAGGAATACGTCAACGCCCGGCTTGTAGCCTGCGCGCTCGATTGCTGTGATGATCGTTTGGATCGCTTCTTCATTGGAGCCCAGGTTCGGTGCGAAGCCGCCTTCGTCGCCTACAGCCGTGTTCAGGCCTTTTTCCTTCAGAACGGATCTCAGGCTGTGGAAGATCTCTGCGCCTGTGCGGAGTGCTTCCTTGAAGGAAGGAGCGCCGACCGGCAGAACCATGAACTCTTGCACATCAACGTTGTTGTCCGCGTGCGCGCCGCCGTTGATGATGTTCATCATCGGAACAGGCAGCTGCTTCGCGTTGAAGCCGCCGAGGTACAGGTACAGCGGGATGTCGAGCGCTTCAGCAGCAGCACGGGCAACCGCCATGGATACCGCGAGGATCGCGTTCGCGCCCAGCTTGCCTTTGTTCGGCGTGCCGTCGAGCTCGATCATGCGCTTGTCGATGCCGACTTGGTCCAGCGCGTTCATGCCGATGATCTCAGGAGCGATCACGTCGTTCACGTTCTCAACGGCTTTCAGAACGCCTTTGCCGAGGTAACGGGACTTGTCGCCGTCACGAAGCTCAACAGCTTCGTATGCGCCTGTGGATGCGCCGGATGGTACGATAGCGCGGCCGCGTGCGCCGGATTCCAGATGAACTTCCACTTCTACCGTTGGGTTACCGCGGGAGTCGAGCACTTCACGAGCGTACACATTAGAGATTACTGTCATTACGGGATACACTCCTTCAAATTAGGTTTGGGATGAGGCTTGCTGATCAGGCTAGCTGCGGGAAGCAGCCAGCGTTGTGCCGGTCATTTCCGCCGGCTTGGACACGCCGAGCAGGTCCAATACCGTAGGGGCAATATCTGCCAGAATGCCATCGTTTCTTAGTGTAACACGACCGTCCGTCACAATGAAAGGCACCGGGTTGGTCGTATGGGCCGTATTGCGGGAGCCGTCCGGATTCGTGACGACATCGGCGTTCCCGTGGTCGGCGGTGATCAGTGCGACGCCGCCCTTGGCAATGATCGCATCCACGACTTTGCCAAGGCACTCGTCCGTTGCTTCAACAGCCTTGATTGTCGGCTCGAGAAGACCCGAGTGGCCGACCATATCCGGGTTCGCGAAGTTCAGGATGATCACATCCTGGCGCTCCGCTTCGATCTCAGCCACGGCTGCAGCCGCCACTTCATAGGCGCTCATCTCCGGCTGGAGATCGTAAGTGGCTACCTTCGGCGAAGGGATCAGAATACGGGTCTCGCCAGGCAGCTCGACATCACGCCCGCCGCTGAAGAAGAACGTGACGTGCGGGTATTTCTCCGTTTCGGCGATCCGCAGCTGCTTCAAGTCGTTCTGTGCCAGCACTTCGCCCAGCGTGTTGTCGAGGTTCTTCGGCTTGTAGGCCACGTAGCCTCCGACCGTCTCGCTGAACAGCGTAAGGCAGACATAGTACAGGTCCGTCGGCGCCTTGTCCCCGCGGTCGAACCCGCGGAAGTCGCTGTTCGTGAACACCTGGGAGAGCTGGATCGCACGGTCCGGACGGAAGTTGAAGAACACGACGGAGTCGCCGCTCTCCACCAGACCTACCGGTGTATGGTCCGGCTTCACAATGACTGTCGGCATGACGAACTCGTCGTACACCGAACGGATATAGGACTCCTGAATCGCATTCATCGGATCTTCGAAGGTCGGGCCGTCGCCATAAACCATGGCACGGTACGACTTCTCGGTACGCTCCCAGCGCTTGTCGCGGTCCATGGCGTAGTAACGTCCCTGTACCGTAGCGATGCGGCCTACGCCCACGTCTGCGATTTTCTTCAGGAGGCGCTCCATGTATCCCGCTGCACTGTCCGGCGCTACGTCACGGCCGTCGAGGAACGCATGGATGTATACTTCCTCGAAATTCTCCTTCTTGCACACATCAAGCAGCGCGAACAGGTGCTCGATGTGGCTGTGAACGCCGCCGTCGGACAGCAGGCCGTACAGGTGAAGCTTCTTGCCGTTGTCCTTCGCGTGGCGGATTGCTCCGAGGATGGTCTCGTTCTCGTAGAATTCACCGTCACGGATCGACTTGGAGATCCGGGTCAGGTCCTGGTACACGATACGGCCTGCGCCGATGTTCAGGTGACCTACCTCGGAGTTCCCCATCTGGCCTTCCGGCAGACCTACGGCTTCGCCGCAGGCGATCAGCGTGGTGTGGGGAAACTCGTTCCAATAACGCTCGTAGTTCGGCTTCTTCGCCTGGGCTACGGCATTGCCCTGCACGTCTCCGCGCAGGCCAAAGCCGTCCAGGATAATGACTGCTACCGGTTTCGGTCTGGCCATCTTACTTGGCCCCCTCGATCAGGGCGATGTAGGACGCCGGCTCCAGGGAAGCTCCGCCTACAAGCGCGCCGTCGATATCCGGCTGCTGCATGTATTCCGCAATATTGTTCGGCTTCACGCTGCCGCCGTACTGGATGCGTACCGCTGCAGCCGTCTCGGCGCCATACAGGCCGCTCACGACTTCACGGATGTAGCCGATCACGTCTTGAGCGTCTGCAGCTGTAGAAGATTTGCCTGTTCCGATAGCCCAGATCGGCTCATAGGCGATGACCACCTGTGCCGCCTGTTCTGCGCTCAGGCCTGCAAATGCGCCTTCGGTCTGCACTTTGCATACGTCCTTGGTCTGGTTCGCTTCGCGCTCTTCGAGCTTCTCGCCTACGCAGACGATCGGAGTCAGACCGTGTTTGAATGCCGCTTGGACCTTCTTGTTCACGATCTCGTCCGTCTCGCCAAAGTAAGCCCGGCGCTCGGAGTGACCGATGATGACGTACTCTACGCCGAGATCCTTCAGCATAACGCCGCTGATCTCACCCGTGTAAGCACCGTTGTCTTCGAAGTGGAGGTTCTGGGCGCCGACTTTGAGCGTCGTGCCTTTCACCGCTTCCACCAGGGCAGGAAGATTCGTGAACGGGGAGCAGATGACGCTCTCCACGCCTTCCACTTCCGCTTTGCCTTTTACTTCGTTCACGAAAGAAACGGCTTCCTGTACGGTTTTAAACATTTTCCAGTTGCCTGCAATAATCGGTTTACGCATGAAGGGTACGCCTCCTTATTTATCTTGAAGCGCAACAACGCCAGGGAGCGCTTTGCCTTCCATGAATTCGAGGGATGCGCCGCCGCCGGTGGAGATGTGGTCCATCTTGTCGCCAAGGTGGAACTTCTCGACTGCCGCAGCGGAGTCGCCGCCGCCGATCACTGTGTAGCCTGCCGTTGCCGCGCAAGCTTCTGCTACGGCTTGAGTACCGTTCTTGAACGGCTCGAGCTCGAATACGCCCATCGGCCCGTTCCATACAACCAGCTTGGATTCGGCGATCGTCTTCGCGTAGATCTCACGCGTCTTCGGACCGATGTCGAATGCTTCCCAGTCAGCCGGGATCTCATCGATGTTCACGATCTTCGTGTTGGCATCCGCACCGAACTTGTCACCTACAACAACGTCAACCGGCAGAAGGAAGTTGATGCCCTTCTCTTTGGCTTTGCGCTCGAACTCTTGAACGAGTTCCAGACGGTCGTTGTCCACCAGGGATTTGCCGATTTCAAGGCCTTTGGATTTGAAGAACGTGTAGGACAGGCCGCCTCCGATGATGATGTTGTCGGCGATTTCGATCAGCTTCTCGATGACCGCGATCTTGTCCTTCACCTTCGCACCGCCCACGATCGCCGTGAAAGGACGCTCCGGGTTGTTCAGCGCACGGCCGAGCACGTCGAGCTCCTTCTCCATCAGCAGACCGCCGACAGCCGGCAGGTGATGCGCGATGCCTTCCGTCGAAGCGTGCGCACGGTGTGCTGCGCCGAACGCGTCGTTCACGTACAGGTCCGCCAGCTCTGCGAACTGCTTCGCAAGCTCCGCATCGTTCTTCTCTTCGCCCGCATAGAAGCGCACGTTCTCAAGAAGAAGCACATCGCCGTCTTTCAGCTCGGCTACCTGCGCCTGAACCGCTGCGCCTACCGCTTCGTCAGCCTTGGTAACCGGCTGGCCCAGCAGCTCGGAGAGGCGTGCGGCTACCGGTGTCAGACGGAGCTCTTCCACAACCGCGCCGTTCGGACGGCCCATATGGCTCGCGAGGATGACTTTCGCACCGCGCTCCGTCAGGTACTTGATGGTCGGTACGGTCTCACGGATCCGTGTGTCATCGGTAATCTTGCCGTTCTCCAGCGGTACGTTGAAATCTACGCGCACAAATACGCGTTTGCCGCCTACTTCCACGTCACGAACGCTCTTCTTGTTCATCATTGTCGCCCTCCCGGTGGGTTCATGTGTGCTTGATGCTCTTGCTCAACGCTCTAGTGCTCTGTTTCGTACTCTATATGTGATCCGGAACATGTCATATCAGCTGGTATGTACCGGTTTCTCTCTTGGTTGTATGTTCTCTCTCTACCCTACCCTTACCCGCACCAAAAAATGTGGGAATGGGCCTTGCTTGCCCTTCTCACCAAGGCGCACGCCAGCACAATGAGTATCTATCGCAGAGCATAGCGCGGATCCTTTGAACTTTCGTTATAACCTCTTCCTAATATTTCAGAAAAACGAAAGTTCAACAGATCCCGAAGATAGATACTCATTGGACCGCGCCAGTGCCCTTTGGTGTTCAGGGGGTTAGCAGACCATTACCACAGTTTTGTTCTTACAGACCCTTTTTGGCGATGAAGTTAGCCAGGTCAACGACACGGTTGGAGTAGCCCCACTCGTTGTCGTACCAGGAAACGACTTTCACCATGTTGTCGCCGACAACCATCGTGGAGAGGGCGTCGATCGTGGAGGAAGCCGGGTCGCCGTTGTAGTCGGAGGATACAAGCGGCTCTTCGGAGTAGTTCAGGATGCCTTTCAGAGGGCCGTTAGCCGCTTCTTTCAGGGCGTTGTTCACATCGTCAACCGTTACGTTCTGGCTCAGTTCAACAACCAGGTCCGTTACGGAAACGTTAGGCGTAGGTACGCGCATAGCCATACCGTTCAGCTTGCCTTTCAGCTCAGGCAGAACGAGGGAAACGGCTTTTGCAGCACCCGTAGTCGAAGGGATGATGTTCTCGGCAGCTGCACGTGCACGGCGAAGGTCCTTGTGCGGCAGGTCGAGTACGGACTGGTCATTCGTGTAGGAGTGAACCGTCGTCATCATGCCTTTTACGATACCGAACTTGTCGTTGATAACCTTAGCGAAAGGAGCAAGACAGTTCGTTGTGCAGGATGCGTTGGAGATGATCGTGTGCTGGGAAGCGTCGTACTTGTCTTCGTTAACGCCCATAACGATCGTGATGTCTTCGTTGGTAGCCGGTGCGGAGATGATAACCTTCTTCGCGCCGCCTTTCAGGTGAAGCTCGGCTTTCTCTTTCGCAGTAAAGATCCCTGTGGATTCAACGACGATTTCAACGCCGTTAGCGCCCCAAGGCAGGTTTTCCGGATTGCGCTCTGCAAATACTTTTACGGTTTTGCCGTTTACGATCAGCGCGCCTTCAGTTGCTTCAACCGTTGCATTCAGCTTGCCGTGCGTAGTGTCGTATTTGAGCAGGTGAGCCAGCGTGTTTACGTCTGTCAGGTCGTTGATTGCAACGATTTCTACTTCAGGGTTGCCCAGTGCTGCACGAAATACGTTACGGCCGATACGACCAAATCCGTTAATACCCACTTTTACCATGATTGATAGCCTCCCAAAATGTATATTGTTACACCCGCTTATCCCGCGCTGCGGGTCCGCTGGGCGCAACGTTCAAGACAGGCAGAACCTGTCATGATGAACTGATTGTGCGGATAATCTCCTGTGCTGCTGCTTCGTCGGTTACGAGCACGTCTTCATGACCGTACTTGAGCACCGATGCGATCGCCTCGCCTTTGCTGCGTCCTCCCGCAACCCCGATGACGGTATCCATCCCATGGATGTCCTCCAGTCGGAGTCCGATGGTCGGCATGCGGTGCAGCATGCGGCCGCTGCGGTCAAAGTAATACCCGAACGCTTCCGCAAGCGCCCCTTCCCTCTGCAGGCTTTCGGTTGTTTCCCGGTCCACTTTGCGCCGTCTGGCCATTACCATAGCATCTCCCATCCCATGAATGACCATCCGTGCCTGACGGATGAACTGGATGATCTCGGAGATGGTGGTGTCCTGGATCAGCGACTGGTAAGCTTCCTCACCGAGGTGGTCGGGTACGTGGAGCAGCCGGTAACGCGCTCCTGTCTTCTTGGCCATAGTGGAAGCGATGGTATTCGCCTGCATCTCCAGGCTCTCCCCGAGCCCTCCGCGGGCTGGAACGAACCAGATGCCCTTCATCGCCGGCGCCGCCGTGAGATGGTTGGCCACTTCAGCCATCGTCGATCCGCCGGTGACGGCAACGACGTCGTTCTCTGTAACCAGCTTGCGCAGTACGGACGCACCGGCTCGGCCAAGCTCCTTCTTCACCTGAGGTGAAGCGTCGGAGTCTCCCGGCACGATGACTACCTGCTTCAGGCCAAAATGCACGCGCAGCTGTTCTTCCAGTTCCGTGAGCCCGAACAGGTCCTTCACCAGCGGTTCGATCCGCTCGAGCAGTTCCCTGCCGGCCATACTGATGCGTATGCCGGAGGCATCCACGTCGACCAGGCCCTGCTCCTTCAGAAAGTCCACTTCCGCGCGGAGCACCCGCTCCGTCGTGTTCAGCATTCCCGCCAAAGTGCGCCGGCCGATCATCCCGGAAACCAGGATATGATGAAGAACGGTATAGCGCTTCTTCATGGTGTCCATCAAGTCGGGAAGCAGCTGTTTTTGGATGTCAAGAATCTCTCTCATGGATTCACTCCCGCTTGCCTGCTTACTGGACACTTTTCGTCCCGGTGATGCATTTTTAGTCCCACATTCTCCAAAAGAAGAACTAAGCTCTCACTTAGTTATCTCTAATATACCGGACTTTCAAACCATTTTCAAGAGAGCTTTTGTAAATATCTTGTAACCAAAAAACTTTTGGGCAGGGACTTGCATTCCTGCTTGTCATAAGATATAATCAATTTTGCTGTCACCCCCACAGGTGATCATGCAGCAAACTTCATACATGCGCCCGTGGTCCAATGGATATGACGTAGGCCTCCGGAGCCTGAGATTAAGGTTCGATTCCTTACGGGCGCGCCACTTACTTACAAACAAACAGATCAGCTGACACAGCTGGTCTTTTTTTGTCGGTTAATTTGACCTTTCTTGACCTTTGTTTGTTTTTGGGCTATGATGGTTATAGTTTAATTATAAAGGAGGCTGCAGCTCATGAGTTTTATCCCAATGGTAGTCGAACCGGATGCAAGAGGGGAACGCGCCTACGATATTTACTCGCGTTTGCTCAAGGACCGCATCATTTTTCTTGGAAGTGGCATTAACGACGTTGTAGCCAACTCGATCATTGCGCAGCTGCTGTTCCTGGCGGCAAGCGATCCCGACAAAGACATTCACTTGTATATCAACTCCCCGGGAGGCTCGATCACTTCGGGCATGGCGATCTACGACACGATGCAGTTCATCAAGCCGGACGTCTCGACGATCTGCGTCGGCATGGCCGCTTCGATGGGTGCGTTCCTGCTTGCCGCAGGAGCACCTGGCAAGCGTTTTGCGCTGCCGAACAGCGAAGTCATGATCCATCAGCCGCTCGGCGGTGCCGAAGGCCAAGCCAGCGATATCGAGATCCGTGCGAAGCGGATCCTGAAGATGCGCGACAAGCTGAACACGATCCTCTCCGAGCGTACAGGCCAATCCTTCGAGCGTATCGAGAAGGACACCGACCGCGACAACTTCATGTCGGCGGAAGAAGCCCGCGCCTACGGACTGATCGATAAGGTTATCGAGAAAGTGTAATGCCCACTAAACCGCAGTAACCAAAAAGCCTGCCCTTCCGGTCATCCGGTCGGCAGGCTTTTTGCCGTGATCCCATTAGTCCAGCTTAAGTCTATTTCGTATCCGTGGTAAAGCGGAACACATGAGTCCGCCGCCCAGCCTCCACTTCGATCCGTACCCTGCGGCCGGGCTGAAATCCGCCTTCGGGTTCAAACGTCATACCGTACTGCGTCGCCCCTGATGCTCCCGGCACCGCAGCTTCCGGCGAATCTTCATAACGCACCCGCATGCCCATAGTCTCATAGCTGCCCTTCCATGCCACCGTCACCACTGTTCGCACGGGCACATGTTCCATGCCATCGGCCGGGTATGTATTCGCAATCCACCCCCTTGCCTGATAGGCATCCCAGCCCCACCAGAGAGCCAGCAAACTCCCAAGCCCCAGCAAAAAGCGTAAGCCCTCCCGTCGGGAAAGCCGGATCTCCGAATGTCCCCGGCCAGCCAAAGAAAGGCAGGCTGCTGTGAGGGCAGCGAGGGCCAATAAGACCAGCCACCCATGCAGCGCCACACCCAAGAAAAAGCCGACACTCGGCGATACCGGCCAGTGCCGGATTAAATTGCCCTGATAAATCATCCATGAATATAGAGCCGGCACCTGTCCCAGCAGCAGCACAGCCATTCCCACAAGACTTACCAACAGCAGCAGACGCTTGGTTTGTCCTCCCCCCTTACGGTACAGCCGGGCGCCCAACAAGATAACGGTTCCCCCAACCATGCTGCACAAAGCCCAATGGCCAATCTCCTCTTCCTTGACCTCCCCAAGCAAATACCACGGGAAAGCAGGAAAATAGAACACGCCTATCACGATACAACTCCATCCGAGCCACCGCCATATCCGCTGCGGATCCGTCCGCCAAGAGCTCATGTATACTCTCCTCCTCCCTTCTTACATGCTAGACGAGTGCTGCAGACAGCAAGTTGCCGGATTATGGATGACGACTGCCTGACGGACCTCTGACACCCTAACTTCGTTGGCATCGGACACGAGCATAAGAAAAAACCCTTTCCTTTAAACTGCAAAGGAAAGGGCTGGATTGCATTAAGCTTATGGCTGTTGATCCATCCGGTCATCGAGCGGATAGAAGATCAGATCGACCGGGAAGGCCGAACCGGCCGGAGGGCTGAACTCAATGTCGAGCGACTCTTCCTTGCCTGTCGTCTTCGCGAGAATCTGCATACCGTCGAACGCCGTGATGACGCCCGACTCCGGAATCAGTCGGATGTCCCCGTTGATCTTGATCGGCCCCTTGAATACGCCGCCTTTGGCCAGAATCATGATCGCCATCTTGCGGGGCTTGTCGGCATGGATCTTATAGATTACGCCGTAGTTGCCGTCATTCTTCACTTCCGCTTTCCGCTGCGGGTCGTACCCCGGCAGGAAAGGATCCTTGATTCCGTCGCCCAGGATCAGCCTGGACGGTGTCGTAAACGAGGATGCGTCGATATTCCACTTCACTTCCGAGACCGGGAAAGTCCCCCTGACGTGTCCGCTGAAAGCGAGCTTAGGCAGCGCCAGCGCCTTCTGGGAGACATCTTTGGCCGCGATGAAGGAGAACTGCACCTTCCCGTCCGTCTCGAGGTCATAGAACAAATTCACACCTTGTGCCGGGTAGAAGTCCGGCATCTGCTTATAGGTGAACGTCTGACCCGCAGGGATTGTCATGGTTTCGTTCAGCGGGTCCCCGAGAAGGAAATCTACGGTGGCTTCACTGCCGATCAGGTTGGCGTAGACCGAAGGCCACACTTCCCCTTTATTCGTCGTCTTGATTGTGACCGGCTTGTCGGTCATGTTCTTCGCCAGAATGGCGAAGCTTACTTTTTCCTTCGTACCGTTGATGTGGTCCGCATATAATCTCACTTTGCCTTCGACTTCGTCCTGATACAGGATGCCCTGCTCATAGAACTCTTCCGGGCTGTCGGAGACCAGTAGCGTCCGTCCCGGAACCTCGGTTGCCGTCTTCGGCAGTTCCGGCAGCTCCCAGAAGTGGCTCCACAGCGTGCTCCAGTTCGTCTTGATGAAAGAGCCGACCGGCTTCATGTAGATCGGATACTCCACGGCACTCAGGAACGTCTCTTTCGAGATGACCAGATTGCGCGTGTACGGCTCGCTCTTGTTGCCGTTGCTGTCCCAAACCGTCAAGGTGATCGGGTAGGTGCCCGCCTGGAAATAAGCGTCTTCTTTCCCTTTCCACTCGAACTTGGCAATCCCTTCGGCATCCGGATCATAGCTCAGGTCCACAAACTTGATCGGCTCGCCGATCTTGTAAGTCTGCTTGGCAAAGGTGAACTTGGCCACCGGCTTGGAGTTGCTTGTATTCGGATCATACAGTCCCTGCGGCGCATTGACGTGAAGCACTTCCACGCGGCGCAGTTCATTGTTATACGTATATTTGGCTCCCATATAATCGGCAAGCCAGGTCAGCTTGATCATCAGGCGTCCGTTCACAATAGCGGCAACGTCGTCAAAGGCCATCCAATACCCGTTAATCCATACCGATTTGTTGTCAATGTCGAGCATGATTTCGTAGCCCGGTGTCTCCATCTCGATCTGGCGGGTAGCATCATTCCACTCGACCTTCATGCCGAGCGCATCCCCAAGGAACTTCGCCGGCACGTACATTTTGTCCTTGATGATCGTGGCCGGTGCGTCGAGGGTAACCTGTGTGCCGTTCAGGAAGGCTTCCGCCTTGTCAATATACAGCAGCACATACGTCGTGCTGGCGGATGCGAGCGGATTTTTCTCCTGCTCGGCCGCCGTTCCCGGGGACACCCACATGATAGACATCAGCAGGCTGACCACCAACAGGAGAGCCAGTTCTTTCTTGATCCGTTTCATGTTCTTTTCTCCTACTCCTCTTCCTGCAGCTCTATTCTGTCTTCTTCCTTCTTCCCAGGCCCAAAAACCTTCTCCGGCCGTTTGGAGCACGTCATAATAGACGCACGGCACGAAAAAAGGTTGCGCTCTTCTTCTTGGCACTATACTGCTCGAAAGCCACGCCGCATAGAAAAAAGCTTCCTTATCGGAAGCCCGTGGCGGTCGTTATTGGTTCTCCAATTCCTCTTTGCTGACCAGTGTGACTAAAGCGTTTACAGCCTGTTCAGCGTCCGAACCTTCAGCACTTATGTGAACTTCCGTACCGGTGCTGATCGCAAGGCTCATGATGCCCATGATGCTCTTGGCGTTAACCTTCTTCTCGTCCTTCTCCACAAAGATCTCCGAAGAGAACTTATTCGCTTCTTGAACGAATAGCGCTGCCGGTCTGGCATGAAGGCCTGTTTTCAACTTGACGACTACTGGGCGTCTCGACATGCAACCAATACCCCCTACAATCTATAAATTCCGAATCCCGAAGACGTTCCCGCCTTCTTCAAACTTGAGCAGCCTGGGCGTATCAAACGGCCCTGGGCCTTGGCGAACTTGACGTAGTCCATACCAGCGGCACACCTACCGCCGCTAGAACACCGGCATGCCGGGTCTAGTGCATGGAAAAAATGACTGCAGCCCATTGGGCGAAACCCTGGTCCTTCGTCAAACCCAGAAACGTTAGGATGTAAGAATTCTGTACATCATCCTAACGTTAAATCTGGAGTCATGCGAAAGCATTAAGGAAGAGTACAGCCTGATTCCGGGCTGCCTTCCTTCAGATTTCTAAAATTAAAAAAGCAATTTTTCAGCTATTATATCATTTTTCGGCACTCTGCACTAGAATATTTGCAAATTTACACAAAAGTTCTATATTTGCGTCAGAGCACCTGCGATTTACGAAGCTTTTCCGCCATTTCATCAATCTTCCGCAGCCGGTGGTTAACCCCGGACTTGCTCACCTTGCCCTTCAGCAGATCCCCGACTTCTTTCAGATTCATATCGGGATGCTGAAGCCGGATCTCCGCAACCTCCCGAAGCTTCTCCGGCAGGTTATCGAGTCCGAGCTCTTTTTGGAGCAGCTTGATGTTGTCGATCTGCCGTACGGCCGCACCGATGGTCTTGTTGAGATTGGCCGTCTCGCAGTTCACAAGACGGTTGACGGAGTTGCGCATATCCTTCATGATCCGTACATCCTCAAAGCGCAGCAGCGCCTGATGGGCCCCGATCAGGGACAGGAAGTCGATGATCTTCTCGCCCTCTTTGATATACAGCACGAACCCTTTCTTCCGTTCAATACACCTGGCATTCAAGCCGAACTCGCAGGCCAGCTTGCACAGGGCCTGACAGTGCTCCTCGTACATCGAGTAAATCTCCAGATGGTACGAGGTGCCTTCGGGATTATTGACCGATCCCCCGGCCAGGAACGCCCCGCGCAGGTAAGCCCGCTTGCAGCAGTCCTTCGCAATCAGGGAAGGCTCAATCTCCGAAGCGAACAGGAAGCCTTCCGAGACGATCTGCAGATCGGACAGAATGCTCTGCACCTGGGATGGCACCCGGACGATATAAACATTGTTTTTCTTAAGCCGCATTTTCTTTCGAACGAGCAGTTCGATATGAACCGTATACGATTTCTTGAGCAGGGAATAGATGCGTCTGGCAATAGCGGCGTTCTCCGTCGAGATGTCCAGAATGATCTTCTGGCTCGTCAGCGACACCGCTCCATTCATCCGGATCAGCGCGGACAGCTCCGCTTTCTCACAGCAGGGGTCCGCCTCCATCAGGGTCAGCTCTTTCTTCGTTTGGGCGGCGAAGGACATGGTACATCACCTCTTCTTGAACATCCAGCTCTCCACCAGTTGATATATGTGTTGACTCAGCTTCTCGGCATCGTGGCGCAGGTAAGTCTGGAACAGTACCAGCTTGTCGGCGATGACCTTGTAGCCCTCCTGCGTTACGGCATCCAAGTCCAGGGGCACAACTTCGGCCCCTTTATCGGCATACTTGCGCTTGACCGGGTCCGGAATCACTCCGTTATTGACGATAACGTAGTCAAACAGCGCGTGGCCGACATGATCACGAATCGCTTTCAAGTGATCGCTGACCTTGTAATCGTCTGTCTCTCCCGGCTGCGTCATGACGTTGCAGATGAACATCTTAAGCGCCTTGGACTTCACGATCGTCTCGGCAATCTCCGGAACGAGCAGGTTCGGCATGATGCTCGTATACAGGCTCCCCGGACCGACCAGGATCGCATCGGCCGTCTTGAGCGCTTCCACCGCTTCAGGCAGCGCCTTCACGTCCCGCGGCTCGATCATGACCCGGCGGATGACACCGCCGGCCTTCGGAATCTTCGACTCGCCTTCAACGACTTGGCCGTCCATCATCTCCGCCCGGAGCACGATGGCTTCATCCGCAGCCGGCAGCACGCGCCCCCGGACCGCCAGGACACGGCTGAGCTCCCGGACGCCCGTAACGAAGTCGCCGGTAATATCCCGCATGGCCGCGAGCATTAGGTTACCCAAACTGTGGCCTGCCAATCCGTTTCCTTTGTCAAAACGGTATTCGAGCAGCTTGCCCAGCAGGGGCTCCACATCCGCCAGGGCCGTGAGCACGTTGCGGATATCACCCGGAGGAATGATCTCGAGCTCGGAGCGCAGGATCCCTGAGCTGCCCCCGTCGTCGGCGACCGTGACTACGGCGGTGATGTCCATCGGCTTGTGCTTCAAGCCGCGGAGCATGACCGAGAGCCCCGTTCCTCCTCCGATCACGACGATCCGGGGGATATAGTTCTCCCTCTCCAGGGCATCGGTCATCGTTTCACCTCAACCCGGTCGCGCTCCGAATCACGATGGCTTACCCGAACGGTTTCGGTCTCGCTGCTTCCCATCATTTTGCCCAAATATTCCGCAATCGCGACCGAACGGTGCTTCCCGCCCGTGCATCCAATCCCGACCACAACCTGGCTCTTGCCTTCCTTCTTGTACTGCGGCACAAGAAACTGGAGCATATCCAGCAGCTTCGCCAGGAATTCCTGCGTCTCGTTCCACTTCATGACATACTCGTAGACTTCAGGGTCCTGACCCGTATTCGGACGCAGGTGGTCGATATAATGCGGGTTCGGCAGAAAGCGCACATCAAAAATCAAGTCGGCATCAATCGGAACGCCGTACTTGAATCCAAACGAGATCACGTTGACCGAGATACTGCTTCCTTCCACATTGGTGAACCGGGAAGCGATCTTCTCCTTCAGCGCCACCGGTTTGAGATTCGAGGTATCGATCACCTGTGTAGCCAGTCCCTTGAGCTCCTCAAGCAGCTTGCGCTCTGCCTGAATGCCTTCGAGCGGAGCGCCCGTCGGCGCCAGCGGATGCTTCCGCCGGCTCTCCTTGTACCGCTGGACCAGAACGGAATCCGTAGCGTCGAGGAACAGAATCTCGTAGGTCAGCGTGTAATTCTCGTTCAGGTAACGGAGCGACTCCGACAGGGAGGTGAAAAACTCGCGTCCGCGAAGGTCGATCACGAGCGCGACCTTGCCGATGCGTCCCTTCGACTGCTCGATGAGCTCCGCAAACTTCGGAATCAGAACCGGCGGAAGGTTATCCACGCAGAAGAAGCCCAAGTCCTCGAGGCTCTGCACCGCGATCGTCTTGCCTGCTCCGGACATGCCTGTAATGATGACCAGCTTTCCGAGGGAATGGTTTTCTTCCATAAGGCCCAACTCCTTTTGCTTGGACTTCAGCCGGACCGGTGTAAGGACATGGCTGCACTACTGGTTCAGGCACGCCCATTGTCCCCGAGAACCGGCCGGGTCCTCGCTTTCTTACCATTGTATATCGGCAGGTGCACATGACGCCGTACACCGGTTATCCTGTTAGATGCTGTGCAGATTCAGTCCTGCTGCGCCCACTACGCCGGCATCGTTGCCGAGCACGGCCGGAACAATATCCACGCCTTCCTGCGCAGTCTCCTGTGTGAATTCCTGGTAATACTTACGAATGGCATCGAACAGAATATCACCGGCTTTGGACACCCCGCCGCCCACGATGAACCGCTTCGGGTTCAGCACGACGGATACCGCCGCCATCGATTTGCCCAGGTACAGCGCTGCCCGGTTAATGATCCGCAGTGCGGTTTCGTCGCCGGTCTTCGCCGCATCGAATACGTCCTTCGCCATGATGTTCTCCACCAGGGCCAGGGAAGTATGCTCTCCACGCGCCACGGCTTCTTTGGCCATGCGAATAATGCCCGTTCCCGAAGATACGGTCTCGAGGCAGCCCTTCTTACCGCATCCGCACTCGATCGCTTCCAGGTCCGGTACAACCACCATATGACCAAGCTCTCCTGCCATACCGTTGGAGCCCTGATAAATCCGGCTGTGGATGATAATGCCTCCACCAACGCCTGTTCCAAGCGTATAGCAGACGACGTTCGGAATGCCTGCACCCGCTCCGCTCCATGCTTCGCCGAGTGCCGCTACATTGGCGTCGTTGTCGATTTTGACAGGCACGCCGAGCTTCTCCTCGAGAATCTTCTTCACCGGAACGTTGCGCCAGCCCAGGTTGGGAGACAGCTTCATGAAGCCTTCCGGAATATCCATAAACCCGGCGATCCCCGCACCGACTCCGGCAACCTGCTCCCACTCATAAGGGGATTCCGCCACCAGCTTGCGCACATATTGTGCGATATTCTCCAGCACGACATCCGCGCCGTGTTCGGTACCGGTCGGGCCTTCGTACGTCTGCAGAAGCTTGCCCTGCTCGTCGCACAATCCCACTTTAATCGCGGTTCCTCCCAAATCGACTCCTACGTACACTTGATCTCCCATACCTGCTTTTCACCTCATACGACATGTTTAACGTATAACTCCTGTTCCAACTATAAGGCAACCCTACTTGCAGGTCAAGGGTTAACCAAGGGCCCTTTCCCCTCAGGCATCAAGGCTTCCCAGGCTCCCAAACTCCGCTTTCCTATGGCTGCTTCCACACCGTCCAGAAGGCTTTTGCCGCCGCAGCCCTTCTTGGGAATCCCTTGCAGAGACGCCCGATCCTCCCTATTATACCTCATCCCGGGCCGCTTGAACATGATTCCGCACAAAGTCCACATTTCCGGGTGTATCGTTAAAAAACAGCACCCTCATCCCTAAGGGAACGAGGGTGCCGCATGCTTACAACAGCGTCCTAGTTTAGGTATTCAATGTACAGCAGCATACGCTTCAGCATCACGGCCGCCTGGGCACGGGTTGCATTCTCCGCAGGAGCGAACGTGGTGTCCGTCATGCCTTGAATAATCCCCGCGTGTACAGCCTCAGCTACCGCCGCTTCCGCCCATTCGCCGATGTCCCCTTTATCCGTAAAAGAGTCCAGGAGCGCAGCGGAGACACTTGGCTTGCGGTCCGCAAACTTCAAAGCTCTCGACAGCATCGTCGCCATTTGCGCCCTGGTGATGGACGCATCCGGCTGGAACGAGCCGTCCTCGAAGCCTTCAATCAGCCCGGCGTAGACGGCGGACGATACGCTGGACCCGTACCAGGCCCCCGGTGTGACATCGGTGAACCGGCTTGCGCTTTCTACAGCCGGATCGACGCCGAGGGCGCGGACCAGCAGCGTGGCAAACTGTGCCCGCGTCATCGGGCTTTCCGGTTCGAAGGTGGTGTCTGTCGTGCCTTCAATCACACGCTTGCCGGCGAGAAGCTCCACATCCTTCGACGACCAGTGGCCGTCGAGGTCGGTGAAGGCCGGAACGGTAATTACAACGCCATATGCCGGGGATACATTCCGGGCCACGGTGACGGTTGTCTTTCCTTCTTTCTCCTGGAAGAGCGCCGGGGCAAAGCGGATAGCACCTTTGTCCGGATCATAGCCGACGAGGGAAGCCTGAGCCTCGTCAATCTCGCCGTCCAGCGTCAGGGTAATGACACCGGCTTTGTTCGCAGGGATGACCAGCTTGCGGGACGCAGTGCCCGCTGCAGCGGTGACGTCAAAGCCATAGAGGTCTCCCTGAAGCTTCGCGGCCGTGACCGACGAACCTGGATGGACCCGGATCCCGAAGCGCACCATGACGTCACCCGGCTTGGCTGCCTTCAGCTGTTCCGTGATATCTCCCGGAACCACATTCAGAGGAACGTGGTAACCGGCCGTATTCGTTTTGATCTGAAGCGAGGCATCAGGCACCGCCTTCAGCCCTTCGAGCAGCGCTTGTCCCGGAGCCACCACGGTGACCCCCTGCTTCGTGTCGACTTCGAGCGTAATCGTGCGGGAGGCGCTGCCGAGCGTCTTCAGCTTCTGGAACACTTCGGCCAGCCGGGCGCCGTCGAGCGTGATTTCGGTAACGAACTGCCCGTTCTCCGTTTTCTGCACGGAGGTATATGCGCCAGACTTGAGGGTTACGCCTGTATCGGAAACCGTAAAGGCATCCGCAGGAAGTGCACCGGCTCCTCCGCCTCCACCTGGTGAGTTGGAGCCTTTAGTGGTCGTTGCGGAGGCCGTAGGACCGCCCGTAGACCAGTTGCCGGCCGCATCGCCAGCTTCGATTCGGAACTGGTAGGTCTTGCTTGGGCTGAGCCCCGAAATAGCATAAGAGGTTTCGCCGCCGTACACTGTACCAACCACGGTATCATCGCGATACACTCGGTACTGGGTAACTCCCTTGGAGTCTACAGCAGATTCCCAAGTGAGCTTCGCTCCGGTACGGGTCACGTCGCTGACCGTAAGCTTGCTCTTCGCGGCTCCCGCCGGAATGACTTTCAGGAATTCCGCGGCAATCAATTTATAGCCCTTATCGCTCGGATGAATGTTCGCTGGGTTCGGGAGATTATTTGCAGTGTCTGCGGCGATCGCATTCATGGTAGCCACAAACGTTGCTCCCCGCTTCTCTGCCACATCCTTAATTACCTTGTTAAGCTCCTCAATCAGCAGTTGAGCACGCTGCTTTTCCTGCTCCGTTCCATGTGGAAACGGATTGTAATATCCCATCACGAACACGGAGGCATTCGGATTAATTTCTTTGATGAGATCCAGTATGCTGCCGATATTGCTGCCGATCGATGCCAATAATTGTTGAGCCTGCGTCTCGCTAAGTGTACCTCCAGCGATCTTGTCGGCTGCCAGCAGGTCATTGGCTCCGGCATTCAGTGTAATGAGGTTGGCCGAACGCACTGTATCGGCGATGCTGCCCTCACCCGGTTGGCCGTAAACGGAACGGGTCACACTGCGCTTCAGGTCCGACAGCACATCCCCGGAGGTATATCCAGGAGATGCATAGCGTTTGTCAAAATATACAGGTTGACCCTGATTCTTCAGTTCGTTCCAGATGTAATCCGGATAACCCAACCCAAGTCTGCCTTCATGGGTTACACCTGCCGCCAGGGAGTCCCCCAGCGCCGCATAGGTGGACCAAAAAGGAGCGTAAGTATCGGCCGAGACGGTCACCGCATGATCCACAGTGGTTACTGCCGGTGTGGAAACCCGGCCTCCAGCTGCATCCACCGCTTTGACCGAGAACATATAGCCTCCCGGCGTAAGGCCAGTCACGTTGTAGACGGCATCAGTCACTCCTGACGCGGCTGCAACAACGCTCCCGTTACTGCTGTTGTACCCATAGACCTCATAGGTGACAGGGGTCCCGTTTGAAACCGGCTCCCATTGGAGCCGCACGGATTGCGGCGTTACCTCTGTCGCGTGCAGGTTAGCAGGGGCCTGTAGGCGAGCGATGGTAATCGGCGCCGACGCTAAGCTTGCCGGATTGCTGTCGCTGGCAATCACTTGTCGCAGTATATATTTCCCGTCTGGTATATAGAAGAAGTGCGCCCGGTTCTCTTGCTGCCCCAGTTGTATCGAAGAGACCAGTTTATCATTCTCAGCGTTATAAAGCTCGACCAGTGCACCGTTAGCCCCGCCTGCTATAATCGTTGTTCCGAGCGGAACCGGCACTGGAGCTGGAATTACAGGAATAAATACTGTATCTTCCTCCTTCACAGTGTAATTCCCCGTTAAATCTACAACTGCTGCCGGCTCAATGACGATACTTCGGACGGAAGCATACGTTACCGGATGGCCAAATGAAATCTGTAGCTTACCATCCTTAACCTGTGCGGTATCCTCCGCACCTAGAGGCTTGTTCTTTCCATCAGCATCAACAACCCAAATCTTATCTTTCAGAGTCCGCTCTCTCGCTCCCGCGTAATAGCGGAAGTCGAGAACATGTTCGTTAAACTCCACGGTCAGCGTTTTGTTATCGTAACTGAATGAGGACCTTTGATACTTCGGAGCATCCGTATCTTTACCCGCTTCAACAACGAACACCGTCCAGACTTTAGAAGCGCCGCTCTGCGAAGTGACGGTATACTTGACTCCACCTTTACTGAAATCCTGAGGTGTTCCAGCAGCAGGACTTACAGCAGCTCCAGAAGACACGGTGAACTGCGGTGCCAGATTGCTGATATTCGTGCCTTTCGGCGCGTAATACGTTACCGTGGCATTCGCCAGATCGATTTGGGTCTGCTGCTCGTTAGCTACCGAAGGAATCGTAAAGGATGTGATATTGCTGCTCTGATGCGCCTCTGAACCGCTCGTGTATGCCAGGCCCACCTCGGTCCAGGCAGCGATCACAGATTCCTTCACTTTTTGCGCCTGCTCAACCGGAATACCGTTGGCTTTCTGCCAGTCGGATACCGAGGCAACGAAGCCGTCACGCGCGTCCTCGAACTCGGAGACCGGGGTCAGGTATTTCGTGAGCGTACCGTATGCCAGCTGCCCCAATACTTTGCGGCCATTCCATCCTGCAATCTTCAGTGCGTCGACTTTCTGCGCAATGAGATACGCGGCATGATTCGGGATTCCGCTGTTGATATGCACTCCACCGTTGTCACCAATGACGATATCGTCATACAGCTCCTGGAAATGGTCCATATGCTTGGGCTGCCCATGCTGCTCAGGATTTTCAAGACTGCGGAGTATATTGCCTGTATCTTCTCCGAGAAGCCAATCCTCACTGTCAAACACAGACGCTATGATATCAGAGAAAGATTCATTCAAGGCCCCCGGTTGGTTCTCATAAACCAGACCGGCAGAGAACTGCGTTACCCCATGGGATAGCTCGTGCGCCACAATGTCTCCAGCGCAGGCGAGACAGTCATAGCGATCTCCGTCGCCGTATATTATCGCATTGGCACCACCGAGCCAATATGCATTATCCATCGCTTGAGGCACATGGACCATGGACACGATGTCCATTCCTTTACCGTCAAGACTGTTGCGTCCGAACTCTTTCAGGAAAAAGTCATATACATGACCTGCATAATAATGGGCGTCCACTCCATGTGCCGCTGAGGTTCCTTTTTGACTGTTAAACACTGGCGAATTGCTGGACTGGAGTTTGCCTAGAAATCCCTGTGGGGTCTCCCCTGCATATTCAAGAGTCAGGACCTCTCCCGAATCTTCGTGCCCCGGATGCTCCATGAACATACGCTTCGTTATGTCCGCCAGGTAATAGGTATTACCGTCCTTCAGCACATTCAACTGCTTCTTGTCGCCCTTATGGCCGACATTCTCCGAGACGACCGCCCCGTCCCCATCCGCGTGGTGCAGATTGCTGTACTTATGTATGATGGCTCCCGTATGCGCATCGACAAAACCGACCCAGCTGCCGATCTCCGGCTGGATATACGTAAACTTGATCTCATACGCCAGATGGGTCTCACCTTCGAATGGATACACCACCAGCTTCGCTTCCGGCAGCGGGACCTCCACCTTCTCACCGATCTTACCCCCAAGGGTAATGGATTGTCCGATGGTCGATTCCAGTTCAGCCTGCAGCTTCGCCACTGCCTCTTGACCGCTCAGTGCAGGAGTAACATCTACGGATAATCCACCGACAGAACCCATAAGCTGGTTTTGGATCGCATATGCCTTCTTGGATGAATCCAGATGCAGGTTGATGTACTTCCCATACACAGGAACGCCCCGGTACTTCTGCTGGTACAAATAATGAGACTGTCCAATATCGTCCGTATTCTTCCTGACCAGACCGAGCTCCGCTGCGGCATTCTGCAGGCCGAAGACCTGTTGGTTTAAGCTTACATATTGAAGAACGGCTTCATCCGTGTTCAAACGGGCAGACAAAGCTCCCATCAGGAAGCGCGGCGCCCCCGTATCTTTGTTCTCCGTAACGGTAAGGCCCTTCTGCTGCAGCAGCTGCACTGGGGAAGCGGCCAGCCCCTGGAGCTGCAGTGAAGGTACAAGCAGCATGTTCGCCGGGTCGACTGCCAAGCCTTGGCCTGCATCCGGTGCCGCACCTACAGGGAGACTGCCGCCGATCAGCAGGACGGAAGACAGAACCGCAGGGATGATTCGTTTCGACAACTTCTTCAAAGAATCCGACTTCTCCTTCCCTAAAATCCACAGGATTCGATACATTATGTATCGTTTCGCTCATGCTACCATAACTTCTACATTTTGGGAATCCCTCTAAACGAAACTTAATATCCGCTTTACTTACAAATCACTGGTAACAACAAAAAAGCGTGAACCCTTCACCTCCCGGTGCGGATTCACGCTTCTCCTACCACGCTCTTACTTATTCAGCGACTGGCTCCAGTCGTGCACCATGTGCCCTTCGAGGAACTTCTCGCAGTCCAGTGCCGCCATGCAGCCGCTGCCTGCCGCGGTAATCGCCTGACGGTACTTGCTGTCCTGTACGTCGCCGCAGGCGAACACGCCTTCGATATTCGTCAGCGATGAGCCCGGTTTGACCTGAATGTAGCCGACTTCATCGGTTACGATCTGCCCTTTAAGGAAGTCGGTATTCGGCTTATGGCCGATCGCAACGAAGATCCCGTCGGTCTCGAGAATTTCTTCCTCGCCCGTCTCGTTATTCTTCACCTTAAGTCCCGTTACGCCCTTCTCACCCGAGATCACTTCAAGCGGAGTCCGGTTCAGGCTCCACGTAATCTTGCTGTTCTCACGTGCGCGGTCCTGCATGATCTTCGAGGCGCGCAGCTCCTCACGGCGGTGTACCAGACGAACTTCCGTAGCAAAGCGGGTCAGGAAGTTCGCCTCCTCCATCGCGGAATCGCCGCCGCCCACCACAATGATCTTCTTCCCGCGGAAGAAGAACCCGTCGCATGTGGCACAGGTGGATACCCCGCGGCCGATGCTTTCCTTTTCGTTCGCGATCCCGAGCAGCTTGGCAGACGCGCCGGTAGAGATGATGAGCGACTCGGCTTCAATGTCGCCAAGGCCTTCGACGTTCAGCTTGAAGGGACGCTTCGACAGATCCACGTTGTTGACCCAGCCGGTTTTGAATTCCGCACCGAAGCGCTCCGCCTGCTTGCGCATGTTGGCCATAAGCTCGGGACCCATGATGCCCTCCGGGAACCCGGGGAAATTCTCAACCTCAGTCGTCGTAGTAAGCTGGCCGCCTGGCTCCGGACCCTCGATCACCAGAGGATTCAGGTTGGCGCGTGCGAGATAGATCGCCGCCGTCAGGCCTGCAGGGCCGGTACCGATTACGATGGATTTGTACATATAGGTTCCTCCCGTCTTTGCATTCGCTTTGGTTTGCTTGCTATTTATGATTCATGGCTGGAATCCAATTCGGCAAACTTGCTGAAGATAGCGGCCATCTTCTCCCGAAGCCCGCAGGCTTCATCGATGGTTTTGGCATTCTTGCTGACGGTCGCAATGGATACCCCATATCTGGCGGCTGCATCCCCGTACGTAATGGGACGGCGGTGCATTTTGGCCGTCAGGTACTCCAGTGCCGCGGCCCAGCCCTCAGGCTTCGCCATTTTCGGCACATTCGGGAACACCCTCGTAAGGTATTCTACCCAGAGAGTCTGCAAATCGTACTGCTGCACCATATCATAACGGCGGGCCATATGACGCATCGCCATCTCCATAATACCCTGCCATTTGCGGTCCCAAACAGGAAGGTTCGGAGCGAAGGGGGAGGGGGCTACCGTAGTCTCCTTCCCTTCCAATACCGCCTGAAGCGGCTCCCTTACACCGATACTGCGCAGTACGAAGATGGCGACCTTCTTCAGATAGTCATCTTCCCCGGGCTCCAGAATAAACTGGGTCAGCGAGTCCTTCACCTCATCATCTCCAATGAGTGCGAACGCCTGAATCACCTGCAGCTTCGTATCCCCGTCCCCGTGACGCAGCGCCCAGAAGAAGGACGAACGTACGAGCGGATCGCGCTTCAAATGCTCCGGCAGACCGTTCTCGCCGCGTTCAATACCGCGGAACTGCTCCTCGAACGGCAGGTGGTAATGATAGCTGACATTCGGCTTGATTTTATCCTGCTTATACTTGTTCAGCAGATTCAGGTAGAACTTCGGAATCTCCGAAGTCGGATCGAACTTCTCGGCTTGGCGCCACTGGCGCTCCGCTTCCGCATACCGGCCCGTATTGTAAGCCGCTACCGCCGTATAGTGGAACAGGCAGGGATCCAGCCCCGCTTCCCCGGTCTTCAGCAGCCGCTTGAAGAGACGGTAGGCCTTGTCGTGCTCGCTCAGGATCCCCATCGTCGTGGCCAGCTTGAAGACGTGATCCTGGTGGAACGGATACGTCTTGCGCAGCACTTCGAGGAGTTCGCCAAGCGCTACCTTGTCACCGAAGTGCTGGTAGAAAATCGCCAGGTTGCAAAGGGCATGCAGATTGCCGGGCTCCAGTTCAAGCACCTGCTTGATCATGTCGACCGATTTGTCGAAATGTCCCATATAGTAATAGGCCAGCGCCAGATTGTTGCGCGCCGCCATGAAATCCGAATGCTTCTTGACGATGTTCTCAAGAATACGCACCGCTTCCGAGAACTTGCCTTCCTCGAGCAGCGCACGGGCGCGATCATGCTCAAACAGCCCTTCGCGGCTTTTGATCGTCGACAGCTTCGCCGGCCGCTCCAGCTCGAAGCTCAGGAGCTCCATCATCTCCTCGGATTCCTCCAGGAACTGGCCTGTCGGGTCATTCTCGAGATAATGGACGATCGCCTTCTCGGCCGATTCGTAATTCTCCATATTCGCGAAGTTGTTCGCCATATAGAAGTAGCATTCCGTCATCGCCGGGTCAATCTGGTCGAGCACATGCTGCAAAATGCGGTTCGATTCCTCATAGTTACCCATCTCGGATAACAGCCCCGCCAGGTTGCAGTGGTTTACCGCGTTCTCCGGTTCGTACTCGGCGGCACGACGAAAATATTTCAATGCCTTATCATAATGATAACGGTCCATTGACTGAACGGCTTTTTCGAAAAAGAACGTGGCATCCATTTTCATTGGCACGACATTGGTGTGGGTCTGGGGTAGGGCACGTTTTTTCTTCTCCATGAGTAAGGCACCTCCGTGTCCGTCCGGTATGATCGAGAAGTCATCGGCAGCCTACGCTGATGGGTGAGTCTCTACATGTCCGGTATTCGTAGTTCTTCCCATCATAACACAAACCGGCCCAAAACCATAAGGTTCTGAAGGCCGGAGTGGTGTGGGAAATCTTATGAAGGTTACACTCCGCCGTATTTGAACAGGGAGCTGAGCGAGCCGCCGGACATGATGATATTGATCGCGTCGGCCAGCAGGTGGGAAACCGAGAGCACCCGGAAACGGGCGGAATGGTCTTCCGGAATCGCGATGGAGTCCGTAATGACCACCTCTTTGATGTTCGGGTGATCCAGACGCTGCAGGGCAGGACCGGAGAATACCGGGTGCGTGGCACAGATGTAAGCGTCGTGTGCGCCGCGTTCCTTCAGCCCCTCGACAACGTTGACGATTGTCGTTCCCGTGTCGATCAGGTCTTCGATGATGATCGGCGTCATGCCGGCCACGTCCCCGATCACGTGCGTGATGACGGCTTCGTTATGTGCCGGGCGCTTCTTGATCATCATGGCAAACGGTGCATCGAGGATGTTCGCCATCTTCTCGGCCGTTGTAGCCCGTCCGGCATCCGGGGAAACGATGATCGGATTAGGCACATTGAGTTTCTTCATATAGTCGCTGATGAGATCCAGCGCGGTCAAATGATCCACAGGGATGTCGAAAAAGCCTTGAATCGCGGGTGCGTGCAGATCGATCGTAATAACACGGTCCGCCCCTGCTGCCGTCAGCAGGTCTGCCACCAGCTTCGCCGAGATCGGTTCCCGGGGCGCGGCTTTGCGCTCTTGGCGGGAATAACCATAGTATGGAACGACAAGGTTGATCGTTCTCGCCGAAGCCCGTTTGGCCGCGTCCATCATGACGAGAAGCTCCATGAAATTCTCGTTGATGGAATGGGAGAACGTCTGCACCAGGAACACATCACAGTTCCGGATGCTCTCTTCGTAGAGACAGTAAATTTCCCCGCTCTTGAAACGGGAAAGTTTAATCTGGCCGAGCGGTACCTCCAGCTCTCTACAGATTTGCTCTGCCAATTTCGGGTTGGACGAACCCGAGAAAATCTTCATTTTGTCGCTGTACATGGTTACCTCCGCATTCTGCTTGTGTTCCGTGGAACATTTGACGTGTGGCGCATTAGACGCCTGTATCGGTTTACCCTGGGATCAGGAATGAATTTGTTTCTTACCCATTATACATGAAATCACTCGAATCCAATAGGCACGTTTTGTCGGTTCCTGACTTTAAATGTGGCTAAATCGGTAAAACCCACGTCCTGCAGCAGGGCTGAAGCCTCATCCAAATACTGGGCAAGCCGTTCGGGCTGGTGCGCGTCGGACCCCAGCGTTACGGGAATGCCAAGCTTTAACGCGTATTCCAACATCCGCCGGCTCGGGAACATCTCCTGAACCGGCATACGCAGGCCCGAAGCGTTGAGCTCGATGGCCATATTGGCGGCCTTCACGGCCTCGAGCGCCATGTTCTCCAGATGCTCGACATTCCGGTCGGGCTTGAAGCCGAAGCGCTTGATCACATCGATATGGCCGATATAATCGTAGAACCCCGTCCGGCAGGCCTTCACGACCGCATCGTAATACTGCTCGTATACGGCATAAGCATCGCGTTCTTTCCAGCCGTCTGTTTGGCGGTAGTCCGTGATGTCCCATTCCCCGAGAAAATGAACGGAGCCGATGACGTAATCCCACGGATAGGCCCGGATGATTTCTTCGATCTGTTTCTCCCAGCCTTCGATGTAATCGCCCTCCAGGCCGACACGGATATCGATCTGATCTTTATATTTCTGCTGCAGGCGGAACGCCTCCTCGACGTACCGCGGCAGTTCGTCCATCGGCATGGCCATGCCGGGCAGATAGGTCTCCGGATCTACATGAAGCAAGGGCATGTGATCAGATAAGCCCAGCTGGGTCAGTCCGATCTCGATGCCCTTCACCACATATTCCTCGAGATCGCCCGACGCATGCCCGCAGCGCACATGGTGCGTGTGGTAATCGATGCGCACTTAGCTTCTCTCCTATTCCAGCGAATATTCGGATTTCGGTTTGTTGTACCGGCGCCCCAGCTCGAACATCAGGTCGTCGAGCGGCACCTTGCGCTCGCGCAGCAGCACCATCAGGTGGAAGAGCAGGTCCGTCGCTTCGTAGCGAAGCTCGTCGTTATCCTGATTTTTGGCTGCGATGATCACTTCGCCCGCTTCCTCACCGATCTTCTTCAGGATCTTGTCGATCCCCTTCTCGAAGAGGTACGTCGTGTACGCGCCTTCCGGCCGCTCTGCGTCACGCTGGGCAATCACGGCCTCCACTTTCGCCAGCATGGCGAAGCGGTCCGATTCATTTGCAGCGGCTGCCTCCGCTCCCGCAAGCGCACCCAGCTTCACATCATTGAAGAAACAGCTGTAGCTGCCGGTATGGCAGGCAGGCCCCTTCTGCTCGACAAGCACGAGCAGCGTGTCTCCGTCACAGTCGTACCGCAGCGATGTGACCTTCTGGGTATGTCCGGACGTAGCGCCTTTATGCCACAGTTCCTGACGCGAACGGCTCCAGAACCAGGTCTCGCCCGATTCCAGAGTCAGCTTCAGCGACTCCTCATTCATATAGGCCATCATCAGCACTTCTTTGCTCAGTGCATCCTGGACGATGGCGGGCACGAGGCCGTGGGCATCCCACTTGACAGCCGCCTGCAGCGCCTCTATGCTCTCTACTGCTCCCTGCGCTCCACTCATCGGACTTCGACTCCTTTGCTGCGGAGGTCGTCTTTGACCTCTTCAATCGTCATTTCTTTGTAATGAAAAATCGTGGCGGCCAGTCCCGCATCCGCCTTGCCCTGCTCGAACACTTCGGCAAAATGCTCCTTGCGTCCCGCTCCGCCGGAGGCGATGACGGGGATGCTGACGAGCTCCGATACTGCACGGGTCAGCTTGATGTCGAAGCCGTCCTTCGTGCCGTCGGCGTCCATACTGGTCAGCAGGAGTTCCCCTGCGCCGAGCGTCTCCGCCCGCTTCACCCACTCCAGAGCACGGATGCCTGTCGCATTGCGGCCGCCGTGGGTGAACACTTCCCACTCGCCCCACTCGGAGTTAAAGCGCGCGTCCACCGCCACGACGATGCACTGCGACCCGAACCGCCGGGCTCCGTCGGAGATCAGCTGCGGGTTACGAAGAGCCGCCGTGTTGATCCCGATCTTGTCCGCGCCGGCACGCAGCATCCGTTTCATGTCGTCGACGGAGCCAATGCCGCCGCCCACGGTGAAAGGAATCGTCACCTGCTCTGCGGTCTGCTGCACCACTTCCACCATGGTGGCCCGCCCTTCGTGAGATGCCGAGATATCAAGGAATACGAGCTCATCGGCCCCTTCCTTATCGTAGATCGCTGCAAGCTCAACCGGATCCCCGGCATCCCGCAGGTTGACGAAATTGACTCCCTTGACGACCCGTCCGTCCTTCACGTCAAGGCAGGGAATAATCCGTTTGGCCAGCATACTTGTTCCCCTTTCCGTGTTGCCTTAGTCCACTCCCATTTCTACAGCTGCCCTGCCGCTGCGCGTCCTTCACACAGCGCAAGGAAGTTGCCGAGCAGCTTCATGCCTACGCTGCCGCTCTTCTCGGGGTGAAACTGCATGCCGAATACATTGCCGCGTCCGACAATCGCGGTCACTTCCTGGTAATAATCCGTAGTGGCCAGGAGATCCGAGGCCTGCTCCGGCAGCACATGGTACGAGTGGACGAAATACACGTGTCCTTCCGGCAGTTCACGGAACAGCGGGCTCTCCTGCTTGTAGGAGAGCTTGTTCCAGCCCATATGCGGCACCTTGTAATCGCCGCGGAAGCGTATCACCTCGCCCGGCAGCAGGCCGAGGCCTTCATGCTCGCCATGCTCCTCGCTCCGCGAGAACAGCAGCTGCATGCCGAGGCAGATGCCGAGCAGCGGCTTGCCGCTGTCCGCGGCCTTCCTCACGGTATCCGCCAGCTTCGCTTCGCGCAGATGCGCCATCGCGTCGCCGAACGCGCCGACACCGGGCAGGATCGCGCCGGCAGCGCCGAGAATCTCCGCTTCGTCCGAAGTGACAAGCGCCTCATACCCGAGGCGCTCCACCGCGGAACGGACGCTGTGCAGATTGCCTACGCCGTAGTCGATGATCGCGATCATGGCTTACAGGACCCCTTTCGTCGAAGGCACGCCCTGTACGCGCGGATCGATGCTTGTCGCCTCATCGAGGGCCCGGCCCAGCGCTTTGAAGACCGCTTCGATCATGTGGTGTGTGTTCAGTCCGTAGTGGACGATAACGTGAAGCGTAATACGAGCCTCCAGTGCCAGCTTCCACAGGAATTCGTGCACGAGCTCCACCTGGAAGCTGCCCACCGTCTGGGACGGATACTGCGCCCGGTATTCGAAGTGCGGCCGGTTGCTCACGTCGATGACCACCTGCGCCAGCGCCTCGTCCATAGGGACGAACACACTCGCATAGCGCTTGATGCCCCGCTTGTCGCCGAGCGCTTCACGGAGCGTCTGCCCGAGGCAAATCCCGATATCTTCCACGGTGTGGTGATCGTCAATCTCCACGTCGCCCTTGGCATCCACACGCAGATCGAACTGGCCGTGCTTCGTGAACAGGTCCAGCATATGATTGAGGAAAGGCACATCCGTCTCGATCTCCGATACGCCGCTTCCGTCTACCGCGAAGGCCAGACGGATATCGGTCTCATTGGTTTTGCGCGCCACTTCGGAGCGGCGGACTGCTTGCTGATCTTGTTCATTGGCCATTGCGGTTCCCTTCCTTCTCCAACCGGATTTCAATTGCACGCGCGTGAGCTTCGAGCCCTTCGTGGCGGGCCAGCGTCATGATCTTCTCCCCGTCACGCAGCAGAGCTTCCTTACTGTAATAGATCACACTGGATTTCTTCAGAAAATCATCGACGTTCAGCGGCGAAGAGAACCGTGCCGTACCGTTGGTCGGCAGCACATGGTTCGGTCCCGCAAAATAGTCGCCTACCGGCTCCGAGCTGTACGGGCCGAGGAAAACCGCTCCCGCATTCTCAATGCGGCTGAGGTATTGGAACGGGTCGGCCACCAGAATCTCGAGATGCTCCGGCGCCAGCCGGTTCACCGCATCGACGCCCTCTTCGAGCGAGGAGACCGTAAGGATTGCGCCGTAATCGCGGATCGACTGTGCAGCGATCTCGCGCCGCGGCAGCGCCTGCAGCTGCAGCTCCACCTCGGTCCGCACGGCGTTCGCGAGATCCTCCGACGGCGTAATCAGAATCGCTGAAGCCATTTCGTCGTGCTCCGCCTGGGACAGCAGATCGGCGGCCACATAAGCCGGATCGGCACTGCCGTCCGCCAGCACCACGATCTCACTCGGTCCCGCGATGGAATCGATGTCCACGGCGCCGAACACATACCGCTTAGCCAGGGCTACGTAGATATTCCCCGGTCCGACGATTTTGTCAGCCGCAGGGATCGACTCCGTGCCATAAGCCAGCGCCGCCACCGCCTGGGCGCCGCCGACGCGGTAGATCTCCTTCACGCCGGCTTCCGCAGCCGCCACGAGGATATGCGGATCGATGCCTTCCACCCCTGCCGTAGCCGGCGGGGTGACCATGACGATCTCCGGCACACCGGCCACCTGGGCGGGAATGGCGTTCATGAGCACCGAGGACGGGTATGCCGCCTTACCGCCCGGAACATACAAACCAACGCGGCGCAGCGGCCGGATCACCTGGCCGAGGATGCTGCCGTCGCCCTGCAGATCCATCCAGGAGGTGCGCATCTGCTTCTCGTGGAACCGGCGTATATTCACCGACGCTTCCCGAATGGCTGTGAGGAAATCTTCATCCACCTGTTGATACGCGGCTTCAATCTCAGCGGAACTCACGCGCAGATCACCTACGTTCACTCCGTCGAACTGCTGTGCGAACCGGCGGAGAGCCGCATCCCCATCCTGCCGCACCTCTTCAATAATGCGCTGAACCGCCTCATTTTGCTCGGGAGAGCCGTACTCGACCTCCCGCTTCAGACTAAACTCCGATGCCGGCATCACCTTCATGTCGCCGCCTCCTCCCGATAGCTTCCTTGGTTCAATCTCTCATCCTGCCAAGTGGATGTTAATCGCTTATGCTCGCTCACTGTTAGACTGCATGTTAAGCGCTTATCCGCCGGCTTAATCTGTGCCCATACCATCAACCGAGTAGGACCGCTTACTTGCCCGCACCTGCGGTAGCCGCCGCAATTGCCGGCTGAAGCCGGTCGCACAGGGCCTGAATCGCGTTGTTCTTCATCCGGTAGCTCACCCGGTTGGCGATCAGTCGGGACGTGATCGAGAAGATCTGCTCATATTCCTTGAGCCCATTCTCGCGGATCGTGCTGCCGGTCTCGACCATATCGACGATACGGTCGGCCAGGCCGATCATCGGCGCCAGTTCGATCGAACCGTTGAGCTTGATGACCTCTACCTGCTGTCCCTGCTCCCGGAAGTACTGGGATGCCACGTTCGGATACTTCGTCGCTACCCGCGGATTGATTACCGGCTGCCAATCCGGCAGGGCAATCACGGACATCCGGCAGCGTGCAATGCCAAGATCCAGCAGCTCATATACATCGCGGTTTTCTTCCATCAATACGTCCTTGCCGACTACGCCGATATCCGCCACACCGTACTCCACATAGGTCGGCACATCCACCGGCTTCGCCATAATGAATTCCATATTCGCTTCCGGCACCTGAATGATCAGCTTCCGGGAATCGTCCGCATCGTCCGGTATCGCAAGGCCCGCTTCGCGGAACAGCTTCGACGCCTGCTTATAGATCCGCCCTTTGGGCATCGCTACTTTCAATAGCTCCTGCATCGCCTGGGTACCTCCTATCCTTCGCCTACGAATTCAAGCACATCGTCATACGGCAGCCCCTGGACCGCCACGAAAAATCCTTCCGGAATCAGCCGGGTCTCCACCGTACGTCCTTCTTCCGTTCTCAGCTCCGCTGCACGGGCCAGTGCATCTGCCCGCCGTCCCGCCGTATAAAGCACAAGGGTCTTCCGGAGCCGGCGTCCCAGCGTCTCCCGTCCGACGACTTCAAGAATCCGGTTGGTCTTCAGAGCGAATCCGGTTGCCGGAGCTGGACGGCCGAACTGCTTCAGCAGGTTATCGTAACGTCCGCCGCTGCATACCGGGAAGCCGAGATCGGCGGCATAACCTTCGAACGTCATCCCCGTATAATAAGAAAAGTCTCCGATCATCGTCAGGTCGATGAGCACATGATCGCTGACACCATAAGCCTGCAGCACATCCCATACCTCGCAAAGGTGGGCGATCGCATGCTGGGCTACCGGGTCCTCGGTCAGCTCGCGCGCCTGCCGGCAGATTTCCTGGCCGCCGCGCAGCCGCAGAATCCCCTCCAGCTCGCCCCGTACCCTCTCGGTCAGCTGCAGCTCTTGAAGCGCCTCCCGATAGCCTACATAATCGCGGTTCAGCAGGCATCCCTTCAGCAGCGTCTGTGCCTCCGCGTCATGCTTCAGCGTTTCCTGCAGCAGCCCGTTCAGGAAGCCGACGTGACCCACGGCAATCTTGAACTGCTTAACGCCTGCCGCCTGCAGACACGCAATGGCGAGCGCAATCACTTCGGCATCCGATTCGGACGAAGCGTCACCGACAAGCTCCACGCCGGTTTGGAAGAATTCCGCATCCCGGCCGGCTTCCGCCTCGAAGGCCCGGAACACATTCGCCTGATAGGAGAGTCGCAGAGGGAAGGCCTCATTCTGCAGAAGAGACGAAACGACCCTTGCGATCGGTGCCGTCATGTCGGAACGCAGCACCAGTGTCGTTCCGTTGCGGTCGAGCAGCTTGAACAGCTTCTTGTCTTCCGTAGAACTGGCCACTCCCACCGTATCGTAATATTCCAGCGTTGGCGTGATAATCTCACGATACCCCCAACGTTCCATGCACTGCATCACGTTCAGCTCAATGCTGCGCAGTTTGGCAGCTGCCTCAGGGAGATAGTCCTTCACGCCTGTAGGCTTCTCAAACACCTTCGGTTTGGACAATGGAGTTCACCCTATCTATCTTCGTTTAGTCATGAATATTTCAGAACGCTTTAGTCCGCTAATATGTTACCATACTACCAAGATGAAGAATGTAATCGTTAGTTTACCACGGAAGCCCAGCTTCGTCAATTGCATGCCCTGCTCCTGCAACCCGGGATACAAAAAAGAGACGGACCCTCAGGTCCTGCCTCTGATGTTGTGACTAAGCTGAGCAGACTGTTTCATTTTACGGTAAAATCCGACCACGCCGACATGTTGCTGCAGATCCCCTGCAAACCTTCCGCAGGTCTTCAGTATGCTCTTCGTCAGGCTCGGTCATCTTCCCGAACATCGGTCCGGATCACCTGCAGCGGATTCCCGGCCACGAAGCTGTACGGAGCCACATCCTTGTGTACGACCGATCCCGCTCCCACGATCGCTCCATCGCCTATGGTCACCCCGGGCAGAACGGTCGTATTCGCCCCGATCATCACGTTCGACCCGATTCGCACATGCCCGAGCCGGTATTCCTTAATGAGGTATTCATGCGTCAGAATCGTGGAATTGTACCCGATAATCGTATTCTCCCCAACTTCGATTCTCTCCGGAAAGAACACGTCGACCATCACCATGAGCGCGAAGGATGTATGCCGTCCCACCTTCATCCCGAGAATCCTGCGGTAGATCCACAGCTTCAGCGGAAGCGAAGGAGCGTAGCGCGAGATCTGGATGAAGATGAAGTTGCGGACCGCCTTCCACCTCGGAATGGTGCGGTACACCTGCCAGAGCGAATTCGGCCCGTCTACCGGATAGCGGTCCGTCTGTCTCACACCTGCTTCTCCTCCAGCCCGATAATGCCGAGCAGTTGCTCAATATCATGGATAATGTGGGTAGGCGAATACCCTTGAAGATATTCCATACCTTTGAGGGACCAGGCTACCGCTACGGAAGGAAGCCCCGCATTGTGTGCGGCTTCGATATCATAGTGGCTGTCCCCTACCATCACGGCTGTGGCCGGATCCGCGCCAAGCTCCTGAAGGGCCTTTCGGATCCCTTCCGGGTCCGGCTTGGCCTTCTCCACATCTTCGACCGTTACGATGGAGCCGAAGTAGTCGTAGATGCCGGTCAGCTTGAGACCCATCTCCGTCGTTTTGCGGATCTTGCTGGTGACCACGCCCATGCGGATCCCGGCGGCATGCAGTCTGGCAAGGGTTTCCCGCACCTTAGGGAACTCTTTGACAAGCTCGTCATGACGGGTCAGGTTAAAATGGCGGTACTTCGCCACGAGGTCCTCTACCTCTTCACGGCCCGAGAAGAAGACCATCTGCTCCACAAGCGGCCGGCCCATGTTCGGTATGATATGATGCCGCGTCAGCGGCTCGGCGGTCACGCCTTCAAACGTATGCAGGAACGATTGGATGATCAATTCGTTCGTATCCAGAATCGTTCCATCGAGGTCAAACAGTACGGTTTGGATCATGGTCCGGCTCCTTTGAATGGTGTTCTGTTCCGGCTGTCTGCTTACCGTTCCCCGCAGTGCCGGCAGGGGTTCCTGCAGCATTACCGGCTGCTCCGGCATCCTGCGACGGAGCCTCTCCTCTGCGATAGATCGGATCCGAATATTTCTCCGAGGAAGCCCCGGTAGCCCGACGAATGATCATAAGCGCAACAGCACCGATGATGAACAGGAGCGCCAGCATTTGGGATACCCGCACATTGCCTCCGTTCATGCTCATGTCACCCGGTGTGAACCCGAGCAGCGTCATCGGAGACCAGAGGCCGTTCATGAGAGCCGCCAGCCAGTCCGGCCCTGTAAACCCAAGGCTGTCGGTCCGAAGACCTTCGATGAAGAAACGCCCGATGCCGTACCATATAAAATAACTCAGGAATAGCTCGCCCGCCCGAAGGAAACGCTGCCTGCGAAGAACGAAGAGAAGCAGCAGGCCCACCAAATTCCAGAGCGACTCATACAGAAAAGTCGGGTGATAGTACGTGCCGTCGATCTGCATTTGGCTCACGATCCAGGATGGGAGATGGAGATTGTTCGACAGGAACGCCGCATCCACCGGTCCGCCATGTGCTTCTTTATTGATAAAGTTGCCCCACCGGCCGATCGCCTGCCCGACAATCAGTCCGGGCGCACAGATGTCGGCGATCCTCCAGAACGAATAGCCTTTGCGCTTGAAATAAATGCCCGCTCCGATGATCGCACCGATCAGAGCCCCGTAGATGGCGATGCCACCCTGCCATATGTAGAGTGCCGTAATCGGATTGTCTTTGTAATCATCCCACTGGAAGGCTACGTAATAGATTCGTGCCCCGATAATGGCCGACGGCACACCAATCAGGAGCATGTCCATGAAAAAGTCGGAAGGAATGCCGAACCGCTTGCCTTCCTGAACCGCGAGCATAAGCCCCGTGAGCGCGGCCAAGCCTAGTATAATGCCGTACCAGTGCACACTGATCGGGCCGATCGAGAATGCGACGGTACTCATTGCAAATAACATGAGTGGTGCTCCTTCCCAACAGCCCACCCTTACCCGGATTGGGCTGCACCTGATGGTTCATCTTGTTATGCTGCGGTTCCGCTAGTCCAGATCATCCATATCTTCCGCAAGGGATTCCGTCAATTTGTTCGTAAACTGAAGCGCCGCGTTGTAGCCCATCCGCTTTAAGCGATAATTCATTGCAGCCACCTCGATAATGACGGCAAGGTTACGGCCCGGACGTACAGGAATCGTGACCAGCGGGACATCCGTATCGATGATTCGAGTCGTCTCTTCATCGAGCCCGAGCCGGTCATACTGCTTATCCTGCTGCCAGGTCTCGAGCTTGCAGACGACGGCAATCTTCTTCTCTGTGCGTACCGCACCTGCCCCGAACAGCGTCATGACATTGATAATCCCGATTCCGCGGATCTCAAGCAAATGCCGGATCAGCTCCGGTGCGTTACCGATGAGCTGATGGTCCGCCGTCTGGCGGATCTCCACCGCATCATCCGCGATGAGCCGGTGGCCGCGCTTGACCAGCTCCAGGGCGGTCTCGCTTTTACCGATACCGCTGGAGCCCGAGATCAGCATCCCGATCCCGTAGACGTCAACGAGAACGCCATGGATGGTCGTTGTCGGAGCGAGCCGATTCTCGAGGAAGTTGGTCAGCCGGCTGGCCAGAATCGTAGTGGCCATCGCCGTACGGAGTACGGGAATCTTATGCTCGTTCGCCGAAGCAAGCAGCTCGATCGGCGCTTCCAGGCTGCGCGACAGAATGACGCAGGGGATATCCTTGGGCGAGCAGATCCGCTCCATGCGATCCGTCCGCTCTTCCGAAGTCAAGCCGTCGAAGAACGTCAGCTCGGTCTTCCCCAGAATCTGCACACGGTCATGCGGATGAAACTCATAATAACCGGCCAGCTCCAGGCCCGGCCGATACAAATCCGCGGTAGCGATCGGACGCTTCAGTCCTTCTTCTCCGCAGATGACCTCCAAATGGAACTCTCTCACCAAATCCGACACTTTCACTTTTTTGGCCATCGCGATCGGTCTCCTTTGTATTCCAATATTCTCATCCTAATGGAATCGTTCTTATAAATCAACAAGGCCTTATAGTAAAAAGAGAGCCAGCCCGTGGGCTGACCCTCTTGATCGAACCGATGAATTAAGCATTCACCAGGATGGATTGCGTCGTTTCTTTGTCGAAGAAGTGCGCTTTGTTCATGTCGAGCGCAAGCTTCACCGTTGTGCCTTCTTTGAAGGAAGCGCGGCCGTCTACACGGGCGATAACCGTTTGTGTACCGATGCCGTTCAGGTACAGGTACATTTCGTGACCGAGGTTCTCGGACAGTTCGATGTTGACGTTCACGATCGTGTTCGGGGAAGCTTCCATGAAGATCGCTTCTTCGTGGAAATCTTCAGGACGGATACCCATAACCACTTCTTTGCCGATGTAACCCTTCTCGCGCAGCACTTTCGCTTTGCCTTCAGGTACTTCAACATTCAGACCTTGCGCTTTGAAGTACACGCCGCCGTTCTGCTCAGCGAATGTACCGGACACGAAGTTCATGGACGGGGAACCGATGAAGCCCGCTACGAACATGTTCTTCGGATAGTTGTAGATTTCTTCAGGCGTTGCGGCCTGTTGGATGATGCCTTTATCCATTACGACGATCCGGTCGCCCATCGTCATGGCTTCCGTCTGGTCGTGCGTTACGTAGATGATTGTTGTTTCAAGACGCTTGTGCAGCTTGCCGATTTCGGCACGCATCTGTACACGAAGCTTCGCGTCCAAGTTGGAGAGCGGTTCGTCCATCAGGAACACTTGCGGCTCACGGACAATCGCACGGCCAAGGGCAACACGCTGGCGCTGACCGCCGGAGAGTGCTTTTGGCTTGCGGTCGAGCAGGTGCTCGATATCGAGAATCTTCGCAGCTTCACGAACGCGTGCGTCGATATCGGCTTTCTTGAACTTACGGAGTTTGAGACCAAACGCCATGTTCTGGTACACGTTCATGTGCGGATACAGCGCGTAGGATTGGAATACCATCGCGATGTCGCGGTCCTTTGGTGCCACATCGTTCACGAGGCGGTCGCCGATGTACAGTTCGCCTTCCGTGATTTCTTCCAGACCGGCAATCATACGAAGCGTCGTGGATTTACCACAGCCGGAAGCGCCTACAAGAACGAGGAACTCCTTATCCTTGATATCCAAGTGGAAGTCTTTTACCGTTGCTTCTGCCGCGCCAGGATATCTTTTCACAATGTGGTTCAAACGAACGCCTGCCATGATCAATTCCCCCTACGAGATAGTATCTTGATATGAGTTAATCATACCCTACGGCCCTCGTGATGACTATGCACAATCCCTACAAAAAAATCACTTTCTTTTCGTTACTTTGTACAATAACATGGCAATCTTCACAAGAACCGCGTTATTGAACGTCCGAACGTCCAATCCGGTCTCCTGTTTGAACTTGTCGAGGCGGTACAGCAGCGTATTTCGGTGAATATAGAGTTTTTTCGCCGTCTCGCTGACATTGCAGTCCAGCTGAAAAAACTGCTCCAGCGTCGTCATCGTCTCCGGGTCGAAGGCGACATCGAGCCGCTTCAGCACCCTTTCGAGGAAACTGGCCTTCTCCGCTTCCGGCACGAGATGAACGAGCTTCTCGAGCTGAAGCTCCCAGGGCAGATGCATACTGCTCCCCACATGGTAGGTGCGCCCCAGCATGATCGTCTCACGCAGCTGCAGCACCACGCTGTAGAGTGATTTGGCGGGGGTCATAGGGTAATGCACGGCCAAGTGGGCTTCGCCTACCCATTCATTCTCCAGCATCTCATGCAGACCGTACCCCATAGCGGCCAGCTTGTCCTCCAGCGTTTCTTCATCCGAGATCCTGTCATCTCCGCCGTCCATTGTCAGGATTTTCTCCGAACCGAGGATAAGCCATTCTTTTTCCGTCAAAGGAATCAGCGTAATCTCCGCATCGAAGAAGGAATCGAGCAGCTTCTTCAGCTCCGCATAGTGCACGCGGCGCGAGGTGGTATAGTCTCCATAGAGCAGAATGGGCACCTTCGTAGAATAGAGCGACAGCAGCGAAACGAGCTGGTCCGGCATTTCCGCTTGGGTGAAGCCGCGCTCCTGCTGCTGATGGAGCCAATCGCGCACCAGCCCCGCTTTACGTTCCTCCTCGGTCGGCATGCGGGCCGGCTTGGGCTCCGGCTCCTTCTTCGTAGAGAGCACCAAGTCTACAAGGCGCCGCTCCACGTCACTTACAACCTGCTCATCTACGGCAAATAAAAGCGCTTCCGACTCCTGCTTCTGTACCAGCCAATAGACCCGTCCATTCTTGATCACGCTGCTCACAGGCTCTCCTGAGGCCTCCGATGCATGGTCCCAGTCAGACACCGGCCATCTGACCGTGTCCACGCTGATGCTCAAAATACCTTCCAGCTGTTCTCTCACCGTTCCCCAGTCCATCCGGCTCCCAACCTTCATCTATAAGGTATTGAATCGTCTAGTTTGCTTCTCTCCATATTGTATCATAACTCATCAGCGGCCTGGTAACTTGACGCCGGAAACAGGCTGCCCCCGCTCTCTCGGATACCGGGTACCTTCAGCGGAAATAATGGAAAGAAGAAGTGCTTAGCCATAACCACCTGAAGGAGAGGATGACTATGCCCAATCTGCGATACGGCCGTGGGACTGTAACTCTGGATATCCCGCCCTCTCTGTCCTGGGATTCTCTGTCCTACCCTGCTTCCCTGATGGAGGCATCGCCCAGGCTTTCCTTGGAACGCATCCGGCAGGCACTGGCTTCTCCCCTAGGTTCCCCCGTACTCCGTGATATCGCTCAAGGCCATGAGCGTGCGATCATTCTGATCAGCGACGGGACGCGTCCTTGTCCGAACCGGCTGATGCTGCCCCTTCTGCTTCAAGAGCTGAATGATGCCGGCATCACCGACGAGCAGGTAGACATCGTAGTGGCCTTAGGGGCTCACCGCCGGCATACCCCCAAGGAGCTTGTCGAGCTGGCAGGGGAAGAGATTGCGGCGAGGGTGCGGATTCACAATCACTCGTCGGACTCCGAAGACTGCAGGTATGTAGGAACGACCAAGCTCGGGACTCCCGTGGAAATTAACCGTCTCGTTGCAGACGCCACGCTCAGGATCGCCACAGGAAGCATTCAGCCTCATGCGCTGGCGGGGGTATCCGGAGGAGCCAAGGCTCTTGTTCCCGGTGTGGCTTCTTGGCGCACGATCGAACATAATCATGGGTTATCACTGAAGTATCCGGGACAAGCCGGGGAAGCGGACACTCCCTTATATGCCGATATGGTGGAGGCACAATCGTTCACACCTCTCCACTTTGTTCTGAATGTGCTTCTGAATCATGACAATGAGGTACTCGAAGCCTTGGCAGGGGATCTTTTAGAGACACACCATCGGGGGGCTCAGCTCGCCGCTCAGTATTTTCTTCTGCCGGCACATCCCCTTTATGATAGTATCGTGGTGTCTGCCGGGGGAGCTCCCAGAGATCTGCAGCTTTATCAGGCACTCAAGCCCCTTCGCAATGCGGCTGCCTTTACCCGGCCGGGGGGAAAAGTACTGCTGGTGGCCGAATGCCGCGAAATGCTCGGGAGCGGCGTCCTGCAGGATTGGCTCGAGACGATGACCGACCTTCAACGCAGTACGGCGGCCTTGAAGCAACACTTTGTACTCGGTGCCCACAAACTGCTTCACGTTGAAGAGGTGCTCAAGCGGGTGGAAGTCCACCTCTACTCTTCCTTGGCTCCGCATTGGGTTGACCTGCTCGGCTTCTCCCCTGTCCATGACCCAAGCGAATGGATTCTAAGTGTTACCCAGCAGCGGAACGTCAGTCTGGCAATCATTCCGTTTGGGTCTCTGACGTTTCCAGCCCCTCCTTGATTGGAAGGCAGTCGCAGTCCTCGTCAGTCTAAAATAAGAAAAACCCCTGGTCGGGGTCCCTTCGCTGAAAACTTATTACTTTCGGCTTCAAAAAAACCGCCCAAGGATTTCTCCCTCAGGGCGGTTATTGTTTATGGCCTATAAAACAAAAAAAGACCCCAATTGAGGTACTTGGCATCGAAATGGTGAGCCATGTAGGACTCGAACCTACGACACCCTGATTAAAAGTCAGGTGCTCTACCGACTGAGCTAATGGCTCTAGATGAAAAGAAAGTGGTGGAGGCTGATGGATTCGAACCACCGAACTCGATGAGAGCAGATTTACAGTCTGCCGTGTTTAGCCACTTCACTAAGCCTCCAAAAAACAATGGTGCCGCCGAGAGGACTTGAACCCCCAACCTACTGATTACAAGTCAGTTGCTCTACCAATTGAGCTACAGCGGCATACATGGTGGCTCGGGACGGAATCGAACCGCCGACACGAGGATTTTCAGTCCTCTGCTCTACCAACTGAGCTACCGAGCCTTAGTATATACATTTATCAAATCTTTATTCCTCGATTTGAACAATAAATGGCGGAGCCGACGGGATTCGAACCCGCGGTCTCCTGCGTGACAGGCAGGCATGTTAGGCCTCTACACCACGGCTCCACACTAAAGAAAATTGGTTGCGGGGGCAGGATTTGAACCTGCGGCCTTCGGGTTATGAGCCCGACGAGCTACCGGGCTGCTCCACCCCGCGTCAGTATAAACATTATGGTGGAGGCTGACGGGATCGAACCGCCGACCCTCTGCTTGTAAGGCAGATGCTCTCCCAGCTGAGCTAAGCCTCCTGGGTAACCAAACCATATGAATCAATAAGTTCGGAAATATGGTAGCGGCAGAGGGGATCGAACCCCCGACCTTACGGGTATGAACCGTACGCTCTAGCCAGCTGAGCTATGCCGCCATAATGATAATCGATGCAGATAGAATCTACGGAGAGAGAGGGATTCGAACCCTCGCACCACTTGCGCAGTCTAACCCCTTAGCAGAGGGTCCCCTTGAGCCACTTGGGTATCTCTCCATGCATCAATGAACTGCTTGGCGACGTTCTACTCTCCCAGGACCCTGCGGTCCAAGTACCATCGACGCTGGAAGGCTTAACGTTCGTGTTCGGGATGGGTACGCGTGGTTCCCTTCCGCCATCATCACCAAACGGTTGTTCAAGGCTTGTACCTTGAAAACTGGAAACGAAACAGCGCTCGGGCATATCTTTTTGCGCTCCGTTATACTTCGCATAAAGGTCGCTTTCAAAAAGATATCTCCTCGCTTACTAGCTAAAGACCTAACATCTATACTGCTGCCGCCGCTTCCCTCAGGAAGCTTGTGGATAAGCCCTCGACCGATTAGTATTCGTCAGCTCCACGCGTTGCCGCGCTTCCACCCCGAACCTATCAACCTCGTCGTCTACAAGGGGTCTTACATACTGGGAAATCTCATCTTGAGGGGGGCTTCACGCTTAGATGCTTTCAGCGCTTATCCCGTCCGTACTTGGCTATCCAGCCGTGCTCCTGGCGGAACAACTGGTACACCAGCGGTACGTCCATCCCGGTCCTCTCGTACTAAGGACAGCTCCTCTCAAATTTCCTGCGCCCGCGACAGATAGGGACCGAACTGTCTCACGACGTTCTGAACCCAGCTCGCGTACCGCTTTAATGGGCGAACAGCCCAACCCTTGGGACCTACTTCAGCCCCAGGATGCGATGAGCCGACATCGAGGTGCCAAACCTCCCCGTCGATGTGGACTCTTGGGGGAGATAAGCCTGTTATCCCCAGGGTAGCTTTTATCCGTTGAGCGATGGCCCTTCCATTCGGTACCACCGGATCACTAAGCCCGACTTTCGTCCCTGCTCGACCTGTTTGTCTCGCAGTCAAGCTCCCTTATGCCTTTGCACTCTTCGAATGATTTCCAACCATTCTGAGGGAACCTTGGGGCGCCTCCGTTACGCTTTAGGAGGCGACCGCCCCAGTCAAACTGCCCACCTGACACTGTCCCCGTACCGGATCACGGTACCAGGTTAGAACTCCGATACGATCAGGGTGGTATCCCAACGGCGCCTCCACCCAAGCTGGCGCTCAGGCTTCTCAGGCTCCCACCTATCCTGTACAGATCGTACCAAAGTCCAATATCAAGCTGCAGTAAAGCTCCATGGGGTCTTTCCGTCTTGTCGCGGGTAACCTGCATCTTCACAGGTATTAAAATTTCACCGGATCTCTCGTCGAGACAGCGCCCAAGTCGTTACGCCATTCGTGCGGGTCAGAATTTACCTGACAAGGAATTTCGCTACCTTAGGACCGTTATAGTTACGGCCGCCGTTTACTGGGGCTTCGGTTCACAGCTTCGGATTGCTCCTAACCGCTCCCCTTAACCTTCCAGCACCGGGCAGGCGTCAGCCCGTATACTTCGCCTTGCGGCTTCGCACAGACCTGTGTTTTTGCTAAACAGTCGCTTGGGCCTTTTCACTGCGGCCCCCTCGGGCTATTCACCCTACCGAGGCACCCCTTCTCCCGAAGTTACGGGGTCATTTTGCCGAGTTCCTTAACGAGAGTTCTTCCGCGCGCCTTAGCATGCTCTGCTCGCCTACCTGTGTCGGTTTGCGGTACGGGCACCTTCTCCCTGGCTAGAGGCTTTTCTTGGCAGCCTGAACTCATGACCTTCGGTACTTAAATTTCCCTCCCCATCACAGCTTAGCCTTACGATGTGCGGATTTGCCTACACATCAGCCTTACTGCTTGGACGAGCATCCATCAGCTCGCGTCACTATCCTTCTGCGTCACCCCATTGCTCATAACGGTTCACGGTGGTACAGGAATTTCAACCTGTTGTCCTTCGACTACGCCTTTCGGCCTCGCCTTAGGTCCCGACTTACCCTGAGCGGACGAGCCTTCCTCAGGAACCCTTAGGCTTTCGGCGGATCAGATTCTCACTGATCTTTTCGTTACTCATACCGGCATTCTCACTTGTATGCAGTCCAGCTGTCCTCACGATCAACCTTCAACCCGCATACAACGCTCCCCTACTGCCCGGGTGCAAACAAGTTTGCACCTTGGACTCATAGCTTCGGTGGTGTGTTTAGCCCCGTTACATTTTCGGCGCAGAGTCACTCGACCAGTGAGCTATTACGCACTCTTTCAATGGTGGCTGCTTCTAAGCCAACATCCTGGTTGTCTGTGCAACTCCACATCCTTTCCCACTTAACACACACTTGGGGACCTTAGCTGATGATCTGGGCTGTTTCCCTCTTGACAATGGATCTTAGCACTCACTGTCTGACTCCCGGGCATCACGTTTGCGGCATTCAGAGTTTGACT
>NC_016935.1:0-177500 GCF_000250655.1 Paenibacillus mucilaginosus 3016 | reverse complement strand
AATCTCCGGAATGACGTCGTTCGAACGACGGATATAGATCAGCGAGCCAAGCGCATGCTTCAGGTTCTTCCGCTCGATATCGTCCATGTTATTGAGCGTGCAGTTCTGCACGGTTACCCCGGCGAGATCGACGGGCTCCACCCGGGCCAAAGGCGTAACCTTGCCTGTCCGGCCCACGTTCCACGTCACGCCGAGCAGCGTCGTGACGGCTTCTTCGGCTTCGAACTTGTAGGCGACGGCCCATCTCGGGAATTTGTCGGTATAGCCCAGCACTTCGCGTGTGCGCATATCGTTCACTTTGACCACGAGTCCGTCAATCAGGAAGTCGAACGTATGGCGGATCGATACGAGATGCTGCAGCTCGGCCTCCACCGCTTCGATCGAATCGAAGAATTTGACGTGGGGACTGACCTTGAAACGGTTCTCCCGCAGGAACTCGACCATCTCCTGATGATCGGTAAACTGCAGGGACTCCGAGTAGCCGATATTGTAAAAATAAGCATTGAGCTTGCGCTCCGCGGTGACTTTGGGATTGAGGTTGCGGAGGGCGCCTGCCGCCGCATTGCGGGCGTTCTTCAGCGGCTCCGCGGCCGTCTGGTTGTACGCCTCAAGCACCGACAGGTTCATGATGCCCTCACCCTGCACTTCGATCTTGCCCTCCGTGTACGGAATGCGCAGAGGAATGGAGCGGATCGTCTTCACATTCGCCAGGATACCCTCTCCCACCACACCGCTGCCGCGAGTGGCCGCCTGGACGAGCTCCCCCTTGTCGTACGTCAGGTTCAGCGTCAGGCCGTCGAACTTCAGCTCCACCACAAAGGACGGCGTAGGCAGCGGGTCGTCCTCGTGCTTGCTGTTATAGTCATTCACAAGCTTCTGGACACGCGCATGCCAAGCCATCAAGTCGTCATGGGTCTGCGCCTTATCGAGACTCCAGAGCCGGGCCATGTGCCGGTGGGATTCGAAGCCTTTCAGCAGCTCCCCGCCGACTCTCAGAGTTGGGGAGTCCGGCAAAATCGTGCCGGTCTGTGCCTCCAGCTCCTGCAGCCGCTTGTACAGCGCGTCCCATTCCGCATCCGAAATGGAAGGCTGGTCGAGCGTGTAATACAAGTAATTATGTTTATTGATCTCATCGATCAGGGCCTGCATCGTCTCCAAAGCCGAGGGCATGGATCACTTCATCCTCTCATGGCAGCGTATCGGATATAAAACTAGTATGCGGCGGATTACACCTTGGTAATCGGCGCGAACTTCGCGAGCAGCCGCTTCACGCCCACCGGGGCGGGGAAAGCGATCTGCAGCTCGGTGTCATCCCCCGAGCCCTTTAGTGCGACAACGGTCCCCGTTCCCCATTTGCCGTGCGAGACTTTGTCACCCATGGCAAAGTCGAGGCTCTTCGGCGCGGAGGCCGCGGACGCGCCGCCTGTGGTTGCGCTGGTGGCCGGGGCCGCCCCGCCGCCTCGGAAGCTCACCGGCGTACGGGCCGCTGCCGCGGCCGGCGAGCCGCCGAAGCCTCCGGCACTGCCGAAGCGGCGCTCGCCGCCGGCGGAGCCGAACCCCGCGCCGCCGCCGCGCCCGAAGCCGCCCGGACGGGCGGGCTCAAGCAGCTCCGGCGGAAGCTCGCGCAGGAACCGCGACGGCGCATTCTGCGCCGTCCGGCCGAACAGCGTGCGCATCCGCGCGCACGTGAGGAAGAGCTGCTCTTCGGCACGGGTGATGCCCACGTACGCGAGGCGGCGTTCCTCTTCGAGCTCCTCGTTGTCGGCGACCGCACGGGAATGCGGAAATACGCCTTCCTCAAGGCCCATAATAAAGACAACGGGGAATTCGAGGCCCTTGGCGCTGTGCATCGTCATGAGCACGACGCCCTGCTTGCCTTCTTCCGGATCGGCGTTCATCGAGTCGATATCCGCAATCAGCGCCAGGTCCGTCAGGAAGGATACCAGCGATTTGTCTTCATTGCGCTTCTCAAAGTCCATCGTTACGGACAGGAACTCGTCAATGTTCTCGAGGCGGGCCTGGGACTCGATCGTGTTCTCGCGCCGCAGCTCGTCGCGGTAGCCGGAGAGCTCCAGCATTTTCTCCGTGAGTTCGGTGACCGACAGGTATTCCACCATCCGGTGCAGATTCTCGATCATATCGCGGAAATCCGCGAGCGCATTCTTCGCCTTCGCCGCCATCTCGATGGAATCCACGTTCTCCAGCATAGCGAAAAGCGAGACGCCGAACTGCGCCGCGGCGCCCGCCAGGCGGTCCAGCGACGTATCGCCGATGCCCCGCTTCGGCACATTGACGACACGGGCAAAGGAAATATCGTCGTCCGGATTCGAAATCAGCCTCAGGTAAGCGAGAATGTCCTTGATCTCTTTGCGGTCGTAGAACTTCACGCCGCCGACGATCTGGTAAGGGATATCCGACTTGATGAGAATTTCCTCTATGACACGGGACTGGGCGTTCGTACGGTACAGGATCGCATGATCCTTGTAGCGGCGGCCGTTATCCAGGTTGCGGCGGATCTCGCCCGTGATGAAGTAGCCTTCCTCATGCTCGGAATCGGCCTGGTAGACCTTGATTTTGTCCCCTTCCGCCTTGTCGGTCCACAGATTCTTGACCTTGCGCCCCGTATTGTTGGCAATGACCTTGTTCGCCGCGTTCAGGATGTTGGAGGTCGAACGGTAGTTCTGCTCGAGCAGGATCGTCGTCGCATTCGGATAGTCCTTCTCGAAGTCGAGAATATTGGAAATATCCGCGCCGCGCCACTTGTAGATCGACTGATCGCTGTCGCCCACGACACAGATCCGCTTGTGCTTGTCGGCCAGCATCCGGCAGAGCATGTACTGCGCCCGGTTCGTATCCTGGTACTCGTCCACGTGAATGTATTGGAATTTGTTCTGGTAGAAGTCCAATACTTCCGGGACCTGCTTGAACAGCTCGATCGTCGTCATAATGAGATCGTCGAAGTCCAGCGAGTTGTTCGCCCGTAGCTTGCGCTGGTAGGAAGAGTAGACCTTGGCCACGATGCCGTCAAAATAATCCCCGATCTTCCGCTCGAACATCTCCGGGGTCTGCAGCTCGTTCTTCGCGTTGGAGATCGCGGCCTGCACCGCCTTCGGCTCGAATTTCTTCGAGTCGATGTTCTGTTCCTTCATGATGTTGCGGATCACGGAGAGCTGGTCGCCGGAATCCAGGATCGAGAAATTCGAGGTGAACCCGATGCGCGAAATATCGCGTCGCAGAATCCGGACGCACATGGAGTGGAAGGTGGATACCCAGATGTCGCCGCCCTGCGGGCCGACCAGGGAGCTCACACGCTCCTGCATCTCCCTTGCGGCCTTGTTCGTAAAGGTGATGGCGAGGATGCTCCAAGGCGCGGCCTTGCGCGTTGCAATCAGATAAGCGATGCGGTGCGTCAGCACGCGCGTCTTGCCGCTCCCTGCGCCGGCCATGATCAGCAGAGGTCCTTCGACCGTCTCCACCGCCTGCTTCTGCTGGGGATTGAGCTTATTGACCGCCTGAAATATATCGATAGGTTGGTTAATCATAATCGGTTCCTTTCTGTCCACCGGAGAGCGGCGGGGTTACCTTCCGGCTGCGCCGCCTGCTTCACGGACGGCCTGCACCGTCTGAAGCGCGCTCTCCAGATCGTAATAAATGCTGTTGCCGACGACAACGGTATGCGCCGCTTCCGCCGCCTGCCGTGCCTTGTCGGGCCCGTCGATGCCGCCGCCGTAGAAGAGCCGGGATTCCCCGAGCAGGCCCGATACCTTCTTCACCAGGGCCATATCGCCGAAGATCCCGCTGTATTCCATGTAGACGACCGGGCAGCGGAACAGCCGCTCGGCGAGGCGTGCATAAGCCTCCACATCCCTGCCTGAGAGCTCCGTCTCGGAAGAGGTGATCCGGGCTGCGGAAGACTCCCCGTTGAGCATGATATATCCCTCAGTGACGATCTGGGACCAGTCCATGATCGCGCCGTATTCCTTGAGCGCCGCGTGCTGCCTCCCCGTAATCCACTGGGGATCGCGGCTGTTGAGCACCACCGGTATAAAGTAGAGGTCAAACCCCGGCACGATCGCCTCCTGTTCAGAGACCTCCAGCACGCAGGGAACCTCATATCGGCGGACGCGGGCCAGCAGATCGACCGTATTGTCGAACGTCACGCCCGTCGACCCGCCGACCAGAATGGCATCGGTGCCTGACAGGCATACCCGTTCCAGCTCTTCATCACCGAGCTCCCGGTCCGGGTCCAATTTGAACACATGCTTCCATGTTTTGAGATCGAGATGCAAAGAAAATCCTCCTGTCTGTCCACCCGAAGGAGAGGCCTTCCGCCTTCCTTCAAGCCAAAAAAGTCCCTCTCGCCGCGAACCGATCAAAGTATGCGGGTGTGCCATGGGGCCGGGACCAGGAAATCCGTATAAGTGTCATGGTAGAGATCATCAGCTGTAAAAAAACATCGTTCTAGGGACTAGTCTAGTCTACGGGAAGGGGTGTGTCAATGAAAGACAACTTTCCCCGGAGTACCCTGCCGCCCCCCGCCTATTATATCATAAAGGAAGAATGTATGTTCGTCGATTTTGAAGGATGCACGTCATATCAAAAAAGGCAGCGGGGCGCGTCTTTCCTGCCCTCACTGCCTCTATGATGAACCGTCTTCGGCCGTCCGCGTTCAACGGGGGCTGCCGGACTCCGTCCGGAAGTCGGTGATGACCAGACGATCGCCCTGAATTTGGTAGGCGGACGAGTGGTTCATCACCGATTCCGCTCCGTCTCCGCGCCGTCTGCCGGTTAAGGTGAGCTTGTACTGGTTCTTTGCCGGCTGCTCCTTGCGCAGCTCATACCGGTCCCATTCGCTGCGCAGTTCCAGCATGGCTTTGGTGCTGTTGGCCTGGTACGTGCCTACCGTCGGGTCGTGCCGGTAAAAATAATCGATGAGCTGCTGCGACATCTGCGGCGTGTAAACCTGGGTCAAATGCTTGCGCATCTCCCGCATCGCATATTCGTCCATCTCCCCGGTGACCGGCGAGGACAGTACTTTGTGCGTCCAATCATCCACCTGGCGGATCCATGTAATGACCTGCTCGTCCGTTCCCGACAGGACCTCCTTGCCCGTAGGCGGCGGCGTCACCTGAGAGAAGGTCTGAAGCAGGCGCTCCCGGCCTACGGTCTTCTGCAAGGTCTTCATATTGGCGTCGTTGCTGCCGTCTCCGGTCGTCTGGCAGCCGGCCACCAGGGCGGCCAGCATGCCCAGCATCAGCAATCGTTTCATCGGAGTACCCCTCCTGCGTTTGGCGGTTTTCTCGTATTATGGGTAGAATCCGAAAAACTATTCCTTAGGCTCAGCGGCGCCTCCCCCGCTTCTTCGGAAGAAAACCGCTGCCTCCCGATAGAGATCGTCCCGCTGAGGTAAATTACTTATAGATTCGATTGCCGGCTGACCTGCGATCAGGAGGGAATTCCATGAGTAAAAAGAAGAACCCGAAACCGACGCTTGGCCGCTGCGAGCTCTGCCTCCGGGAAGACGTCGAAACAACGGAGCACCATCTCACCCCCAAGGAAAGGGGAGGCACGTTTCTCGGTACGGCCGACCTCTGCATCCCCTGCCACAAACAGATTCACGCCCTCTTCACCAATGAAGAGCTGGCCGCCGGCCTGAATACGCTGGAGTCTCTGCGCGCAAACGAGACCGTGGCCGGATTCCTCCGGTGGATCCGCAAACAGCCCCCTACCGCCCTCCCCCGCGTGCGGAAATCCCAGCATGTGAGGGGTAAACGGTGATCCTGTAGTCCGGTAAGGCAGATAATCAAAAGCAAAACCCCGGAACGCAGAAGCTGCCGTCCGGGGTAAAAAGCGGTCTCCTGGTACGGCAAGCAGCCGCAGACGATCCGTGTGCGCCTGCTTGCCGGTGCAGTCCCGAGGACATGCAGGTGCATCCCGCTTTGTCGAAAAGCAGGTGCACCTCCAGGGCCTGTTACATCACATCATGTACTTGGTGCCTTGATGCGAGCCTTGGCCGCCGCTCTGCTGATGTCTGGACGCCGCTGCCGAGGAGGAACCCATCTTTCCGGCGCTGCCGGATGATTCGGAAGCGGAAGCGCCGCTCATGCTGTATCCGCCGATCTGGCGGGAAGCCGAAGAGCCCTGACCCGAAGACGTATACCCTTGGCTGGAGCCCGTTTCCCCGGCTTGGGAGCTGCTGCCGTAGGATTCGGAAGCACTGCTGCCATACCGGCCGCTGTTGTACTCCTGCACGGCATGCTTGGCGGTGTAATATTCTCCGGCGTCCGTGCCGGCTACAGAGGATTTCAGGCTGTATTCGTTCTCCTGCTGAGCCGAGCCGAAGCTTGGGCTGTAGCTCGAAGCATAGCTCTGTCCCTGAAGCAGCGGCTGGTTGTACGAGGAGCTGTAGCCTTGTCCCGGACTCGGACTCTGGGCCGGAGAGGACGGCTGGCTGTAGGACGAACCCTGCGAGCCCGTTCCATACGAGCTCTGTCCGCCTTGGGACGAAGGAGCTATAATATTGGCGCCGCCCACATTATAACTTGTCTGGTATGCCTGCGGGGACGGCTGCTGCTGTTGTTGGAACGCCTGATTCTGCTGCTGGTACGACTGCATCTGGGCCTGCTGCTGGCTCTGCTGTTGATACAGGCCCGCACTGCTCGAGTATGCATTCTGAACGGCTCCCTGAACCGTGCTCTGCAGCTGTTCGGCTCTGCGGAACTGGTTCTGAAGCTCCTGCTGCACATCCTGCTGGGACGCCATGCGGATATTACCGTATCCGTTAATCTGAGACAGCACGGTAAACAGCTCCGCCTGATCCTGAAGCGTCTTCTGCGTCAGCGACATGAACGTCTGGCGGATCGCCGGATGCGTGGCTTCGAGGGCCGCCGTCGTATATTCGCGGGCCGTGCGCTTGAGCTCGGACAGGACCAGCTTCGCCACGTCCTGCTCGTCGAGATGTAGGTGGCGCTGCTCGGAAGCCTGCTGTCCCTGCGGGGCGTTATAATTCGTTTGGTACATGGCCTGGGCACCTCCTATGTATGCTTAATGGGTCATCTGTGTATGCTGCTGCAGGGTGCGGAGCAGCAGATCCGTATTCTGCAGGCGCTCCTGGGCAATCTGCGCCAGTTTTTGCTTCAGCTGCGGCGTCTGGCTCTCCATCACACCCTGAACGGCCAGCTTGGCGAGAAGTTCTTCGTTCGAGAGCGAGTCGGAGATGTAGGCGAGTTCCTTGGCCGTGACCGTATTGCCGCTTAGCGTCTGCTGCTGCTGTTGTTGGTTATACATGGAAGGTCCTCCTTTCCTGATCGACAAGGGTAGATTGCCCACGGATATGGAAAATTATGTGGGTGATGGAAAACTTTTTTTCACAATGAATTCGGAATGGATCGCTGACGCCAAGCAAAAGGTGCAGAGCCCGGCCGAGCAAGCTCTCCTCCCGTGCCGTCCCCCATGGGATCTGGTATAGTGATAGAGGAAAGGAGCTGTCCCCATGGAGCCTTCGATGAACAACCTGCTCGGGTATTGGCTGAAGATCACGTACCGCCACATCTGCAATTATCTCGATGAACAGCTCGCTCCCTTCGGCATCACCAATGCCCAGCTCGGGGTACTGCTCCTGCTGTGGGAGAAAGAGGGACTGACCCAAAAAGACCTCCAGGAGGGATTGGGAATCCGGGCCGCCTCCCTGTCCCATCTCATGAAAGGCCTGGAAGCCAAAGGGCTGATCCGGCGTCAGGCCGATGAGCGGGACACCCGGGTCAACCGCGTCTATCCGACCGATGCTTCCAGAGAGCTGCAGGAAGCCTGCCTGCGCATTACAGCTGAAGGCGAACGCCGGCTGACGGAGCATCTGACCGCCGCCGAGAAAGAGCAGCTTCTCGGACAGATGAAGCAGATGAGCGACAACCTGAAATAGTTGACCTGTCCTGCGGACATCCATGTTTACAATGGAGGGCACCGCTCCTCCCCCATGTCCGAAGGAGCGGGCCAGTTTCAAAATGCCTGCAAAAGCTCTGAACCCATCCCCTTTCCAGCAAACGCCAGGGATCAGGCAGGTGTCCTTCCGGCTGTATGTCTGGGACATATTGACAAACGCACCCCGGCGGCCTATGATTTAGTTAGTTATCTAACTATTAGATATCTAACTATTAGATATCTAACTAAATTCAAGGAGGCTAGCGCCACATGACAGATGACGTAATGTACCGCCGTTCCAATCTGAAGCGGATTCCCGACGTTCAGAAACTTGTTCCCGCCGCGGCCGGCGCCTACTTCCGGTTCGAGAAGGAGGCTTTCGCCGAAGGGGCTGTCCCCTCGCGCACCAAAGAATTGATCGCGATAGCCGCCGCCCATATCACCGGCTGCCCTTACTGCATCGATGTGCATGTAAGCAAGTTCAAGGCGCTTGGCGGTACCGTGGAGGAAGTGATGGAAGCGGCCGTGGTAGCCGGAGCAGTGAAGGCGGGAGCGGCCCTCGCCCACAGCACGCACGCCATCCGGGCATACGAGGAACTGCCGTAAGCCGCCCCTCCCCCGGCGCCCTGCTAAGCGCCCTTCCGGCGGGGCACCGAGCCTCTCAGACCAGCTCCAACAGCTCCCGCGGCCGGCCCAGCACATGGTCGGGCGCTGCCCCGCGAAGCAGATCTTCGGCGTCGTAGCCCCAGGTAACCGCTGCAACGGGGAGGCTCACCCGGCGGCAGGCTTCGATGTCCCGAAGCTCATCGCCGACATAGAGCGCCTCCTCCGGCTGCAGCCGCTCCGCCCGCAGCAGGCTGCGAATCGCCCGGTCTTTGCCGAAGAGGTTCGTAGCCGTGAAGAGGAAATCCGGCTCGTCCCACCCGCCCCGGCCCAGAAACGCACGGATATTGTCCGGCCGGTTCGAGGAGAGGATGCCGGTGCGGATGCCCCGGCTGCGGAGCTCCCTCATCACTTCGGGCATGCCGTCCACCGGCTCCAGCTCCGTCACGGCCTGCTTGTAACGCCGCTTGATCTCGAAGAGCAGGGAAGGCAGCTTGTACATCGGGCATCCGATGGCACGAAGCCGGTCGGGAACCGACAGAGCCGCCAAGGCGGGGATCTCCTCTTCCTGAATCCTGCGGTAGCCGTAGGTGCCCGACAGCTCGTTGAACAGGCGGACCGCCAGGTCGCGTGAGGCCACCAGGGTCCCGTCAAAATCGAATATCACGGTTTTCTTCATATCTGTCCCGCCATCCCTTTCCCTCGAATGTCCTGTCTCCATCATCTCCCGGCGGGCAGGAAGGGTCAACCCTTTTTCTTCCTGTTTTACATACAAAGTACAAAAAAAGCCCCTGCCCGGTTCGGATCCGCCCGGATGCAAGAGCTCTTTTGGCACACTTCTGCTGGTTATCCCCCTGCAAGGAAATCGGCCAGGGACGCTTCCTCCCGCGCCGGATCCCCTTCCTTCGTCCATGCCAGGGCAAAGGACTCGTATTTCAACTCTTCGGGGAATGTCGTCTCCAGATCACCGAAATATTTCTCGATGACGGTCCGCTGCGACCGGTGGGCAAGCAGCGCCCTCCGCTTCACGTCCCACCCGGCCCTGGAGTCGAGCCGGAACGTAATGCGCCGCCCCTCAGCCGCCGGACCGAAGAGGAAGTAATACAGCTTGCGCACGGACGTGCTGCCCCCGCCGAACACCGCATCGCGCGCTCCTCGGGAGATCGCGATATGATCCGGGTGCCGGTTGCCGCCGTCCTCGGGGAACGTTACGACGATCTCCACCCCGTGCCGGTTCAGAAAATCCGTGATCCTGGCGGACAGCTCCTCTGCAGGCACGTCCCCCAGCTTCCCGTCCGGGTAACCCAGATGCTCCACTTCCCGGATCCCGAGAATCTCCGCCGCTTCCGCAAGCTCCTTCACCCGCACCTCGGCGAGCTCTCCACGGCTCATGGGGCCGAGCGGCCCGCTCTGTCCCGCATCCCCTTTGGTAGCCGACAGCAGAACCACCCGGTGGCCCGCATCGGCCAGTTCCCGCGCCAAGACGGCGCTGCCGAAGGTTTCGTCATCCGGGTGGGCCAATACGAATCCAATCACGGCCTCCTTCATGGTAGGTACCTCTCCTTTCCTTCTACAGCCATTATACCCCAACAGGCGGTATATTTAACGACGCCGTCCTGACAGGTGAATCCCTGGAGAGACCTTGAGAGGCCCTTGCGGACCCAGCCCAGCGGGCCCATCGGGGAACACAGTCTTCATCCGGCCATGGGACCGGCCGCGCCTTCTTAAGAAGACGGCCCGGGGCAGCCCCAAGACCATGCGGCCCTTAGGATATCCTTATCTGCCAAAAAAAGAGGCCGCCTTCCGGGATTCCTCCCTTCAGGCAAGCCTTTATGAAAGCTCTTGGCCTTAGGCGCTACTTCTGCTCCTTGGCCGCGTCTTGCGGTGCCGCAGGGGCCGGGGCGGCAGCGTCTCCCGCCGCCGCTCCTTCGGCCGCCTTCGTCTTCGGCAGGTCGGCCAGCTCCTGGACGCTTGCGGCCGGCACGGAGAAGGCCCACGCGTCGCCCTGCTTCGCGATCCATACATTCGCACCGTCCAGCTTGCCGGTATAAAGGGCAGCCGTTTCCTTGCCTTCGGCATCGGCTTCCTTGACCTCCAGCCGCAGATCCGGCTGGTCCAGCCCTTTCACCTCGGCGGAAGCCTTGGCCGGCTGGTCGGTCGTCAGGAAGGACACCTTGTCCAGGTAAGCCGAGGCGTCGGCCCCCTTCACTTCCTGATCGCCGAGCTTCCAATTCGCTTCGTACGACTTTTTGTCCGTCTCGGCCTTGGTCAGGGTCCACTTCCCGCCCTTATAGTCTACCGCGATGGAACGGACCGCTTCATAGTTCAGCTTCACCGGACTCTTCTCCATGAAGTCGAGCGGCTGCTTGGCCAGCGACGTGACATGCATCTCCGCAAGCTGGAATACCTCCGGCGATGAGCCGAACTTGGCGTAGTAGAAGCCCTGCACGGCCACCGGATCGCCTACGGACAGCGTATGCTTCGTGCCGTCCTTCAGCGTCACCGTGAACTCCTGGTTCGGCTGGGCCAGCCCGAACTGCGCCAGATCCGACGGATTGGCATCCACCGTTTTCTCCTTCTTCGCATTCGTGAAGCTGTCCACCCAAGCCCCCGGCTCGTAGTCATTCAGAGGCAGTGCAGACGGCTTCGTCATCGTCCACTTGCCGTCCTTCTGTGCCATCTCGACGACCGTGTCGCCGTTCTTGATCGTATATCCCGTCACATCCTGCTTGCTCACCGTCACGAGCGCCGGGGTCTCCGGCGGCTTTTCCTTGAAGAAATCCTTGCTGGAGGCGTACCAGAATCCGCCGATGCAGAGAAGGACAAGAACGAGGGTCGGTATCAGCCGCTTCATCCCAGTCTCCTCCTCCACCAGATCAATCCGCCGATGATGAGGAAGAACAGCGGGTACAGAAGCACCGTGCCATAGAAAATCGTGCTGCCCTGGCTCTGGGTCAGTGCGGCCGTCTGCGGCGCGTCGCCTTCCCGCGGCCGGATCGTCACCTGATCCTTCTGCTCCTGCAGCCAGCCGACGCTGTTCAGGGCGAAGTCCCGGTTGCCCTGCTGCTGGATAATGCTGTCCTGGAAGAATGTCGATCCGCCGAGCACCACCGCCTTCGGCTTCTTGTCCTTGTCCTCGACGACATAGCCCAGGTTCAGCGGCCCCTTCACGTCATTGGCGTCATTGGCGCTGCGGCTGGAGTTCGCCAAGGTCTGCAGATCCGTCTCGCCGTACGCCTTGTCCGTCGTCTTCAGGATCGGCGTGGCCGGGAAGTCGGCCACCGGCTGATCGGAGCCCAGGCTGACCGCCAGCGTCATCATCGTCAGCAGATTGTACTGCTGAAGCTTGCTCGTAATCTCATGGCTGCCGTATTCCGGAATGATCGTCAGCGGATCGTACAGCATGCTCTGCTTCGGCTCGATGGCCACCGCATGCTGATCCTTGATCCCGTATTGGGCCATGATCGAGTCGAGGCTTTTCCAGCCGGACGCCATGTCCTTATTGAAGCCGAGCGCCAGATACAGCTTGCCCTTGCCGCTCAGGTAGGTCTTCACAAGCTCCGCTTCCTTGTCGGAGAGATCGTTCTCCGGACCGATGATGAAGAGCACTTCGGCATCATCCGGGATTTTGCCTTCCCGCAGCAGGTTAAGCTCGTTCACTTCATAGTTCTCGCCCTCGAGCCCGCTGCGCCACAGATTCATTTGGCTGAGAGGCATCTCATTGTGGCCTGAGAGGAAGTATACCTTACGCTTCTCCTTGGAGTTCAGGTTCGCCAGGGCCTGCGTCAGCTTCTCTTCCCCGCTGAACTTGTACACCTCGCCCTGCTGCTGCCCCGGAATGAACATGTCGTAATAGTAGAGCGTTTTCTTCTGGGTGCCGCTCTCCACGACCAGCGTGCCGGCCGGGTCCACCTCGTAATTCTTCGCGACAGCCGGATTCTTGACGAGATCGTACTCGTCGAAGGTGATTTTGCCGTTCTGCCGCTTGTATTCCTGCACGAGATCCGATACCTGCCGCGAGATGATCGGCTCGGTCTGGTCGCTCGTGAACGCAATAATGCGCACGTCCTGGTCCAGCGCCTTCAGCGTCTGGAGCGTCTGATCGGCCAGCGTAAATTTGTTATCCTTCGTAAAGTCGACCTGGAGGTTCTTCACCGAGTTCAGAAAAATCGTCAGCACGATGAAGATGCCGATCACCGCCAGCGACAGCACGGTCGCGTTCGTTCCGCGGATCCACTTGTTCACTTGCCTCTTCCCCCTTTATCTCCAGCGTTTGCGTTCGAGCACCTGGATGCTCAGCAGCAGGAACACCGCGATCAGCGTCACATAGAACAGGACGTCCGCGAAGTCGAGCACGCCCTTCTGCAGGTCGCTCGTGCGCCCCACAATCGAGAACAGGCCCAGATAGTCCTTGATCCTGCCGCCCACAGTATCGCCAAGCCACTCAATCGTCCAGAACACGAGCAGAATCGCAAACCCGATAATGCCCGATACCATCTGGTGCGCCGACAGCGAGGAAGCGAACAGGCCGACGGCCATCATCGCCGCTCCCATCAGGAACATCGCGAGGTACGACATCCACAGCACCGGCTGGTCCAGCTCCCCGAAGGCGCTGAGAATCAGCGGATAGATGAGGCTGCCCACGACGAGCAGCAGCTGCACGACGACGGCGGCGAGGTACTTGCCGAGCACAATCTCCGTCAGCGATACGGGTGAAGTCAGCAGAAGCTCATCGGTGCCCTGGCGCAGCTCGTCGGAAACCAGCCGCATCGTCAACAGCGGGATGATGAAGAGGAATACGAACGTCGTCGAGCCGAAGATCGGGCGCACGTCCACATAATAAGGCGGATACAGGAAGTTCGCACTGAAGAAGTAGCCCGCAATGAGGAAAAAGAACGCGAACGCCGCATAAGCGATCGGCGAGTAGAAATAATGCTGAAGCTCCTTCTTCGTCATGGCCATCATTCTACGCATGCTCCTTCACCTCCCCCTCGTTCGTCTCGGCCGCAGCCGCGCTCTCCAGCGATTCGCTTGTCGTCAGCTTCAGGAAGATCTCCTCGAGACTGAGGCTCTCCCGCTTCATGGTAAGGATCGGATAGCGCTTCTCCGCCAGCCGGTAGAACAGCGCTTCCCGGATATCCTCACGGTCGCTGGAGGTGACGATCACCTTCACGCTGGCTGGGGCGGCGGCAGCGTCCGCAGGCTGACCTGCCAGGTCTGCAGCCGGGAGCTCCGCCGCTTCGACCTCAGGCAGTGCTGCGGACGCCGTCTGCGCTCCCTCGGCGCCCAGCTCCCGCACGCTGCCCACCCCCGGCACCGAAGCGAGCTCGGCCAGCACGGCTTCGCGCGGACCGCGGACCTCCAGCGACACCTCAAACGTCTCGCCCATGGAATTGGCGAGCTGATCCGGCTGGCCGTCCAGCACGATCTGCCCGCCGTTAATGATCAGCACGCGGTTGCACAGCGTATTGATCTCCGGCAGGATGTGCGTGGAGAGCAGCACGGTATGGTTCTCCCCCAGCTCACGGATCAGCTGGCGGATCTCGATGATCTGTTTCGGATCGAGACCGGACGTCGGCTCGTCGAGCACGAGCAGGTCCGGATTGTGCAGAATCGCCTGCGCCAGGCCGATCCGCTGCTTATAGCCCTTGGAGAGGCTCCGGATGATCTGCCGCTCCCGTCCCTGCAGCCCGAGCCGCTCGATCACTTCCCCGATCCGCCGCTTCTGGTCTCTGGCAGGAATGTCCCTCAGGTCCGCAATAAACTGGAGATAGGCGGACACCGTCATCTCGGGATAGAGCGGTGGTGTCTCCGGCAGATAGCCGATCTTCTGCCGGGCCTTCTTCGAATGCTCGGCCATCGACAGGCCGTCGATCGTGATGCTGCCGTGCGTCGGGTTCAAATAGCCGGTGATCATCCGCATCGTCGTTGTTTTGCCAGCCCCGTTCGGACCGAGAAACCCGACAATCTCCCCGCGGTTCATCGAAAAATCGATGTTCCGGACCCCTCTCTGGTTCTCGTATAATTTGCTGACTCCTTTGACCTCAAGCACGGTCAAAACCTCCATTCGTCCCACAAATTCCTTCACTATCAAGCCATATCCAACTTAGGCCCGCCTTAACCAAAGCCACTATACAAGTGCAATCCTAAGGCAACCTTAACTTCACCTGAAAAAGAGATTAAAAATTTGTGTCTAAATTGTGACAAAAGTGTGTCGAGGTCAGCAAAGGGCATGCCAAAAACACCGCATTCCCGAGGGGAACCGGTGTCCTTCCTGTTATCTATTCACTTCAGGGAATCGCTTCATCCGCTCAATGCTTCTGTTCCCGGGGCTCCCGTTTCATGGCCCATCCCGTCCAAGCGGCTCCGGCCAGATCGATGAGACCCAAAGGGACAAACACGACGGGCATCGCCTTCCCCAGCACAAAACCGGTTACGGAGATGAAGACCAGCGCCCGCAGCCAAACCGAAAGCCGGAAGAACTCATACCATCCTTTGCGCGCTGCGAGCACATAATAGCCTCCGAGGAAGGCCAGCAGTTCGCCGATAAAACGAAGCCATACCTTGGGCACCTCTTCAATCCCCAGCAGTTCCCTCAGCGGACCGGGCAGCAGAAACAGCAGCAGACCCAGTACAAGCAGATATACGCCGAAGACCAACATGCTTCTTGATGCTCTCTTCATCTTATGTCCCGTCCTCTCCAGCTCCCGGCTGCAAGCTCTTGCCCAACGCTGCCCTTTCCGTACGATTTTGGAAAATAACCCCTGCCTATATCTTACAGGGAACCATTGGTTTTGGATACGGGATTGCGGCTGCCGGGAGCCCTCTTCTACCTAATATTTTCTTTAGGGGAGGATCGGGAAAGAGGGCAGACGAAAAAAAACGCCGCCTTCCGAAAGCTCCTGCTTTCCGAAAACGGCGCTTACCTTATTTTACAAGCTGCCCGCGGGTGACGCCGAGCTGGTTCGTGGACTTCAGCGTCTTCCACACCTGGGTGCCGCTGATCTCGCCGCGCAGCGCCCGCCCGTACAGACCCAGGACCTCACGCACTTTCTCTGCGGACTCCTCCAGGAATTCCACGCGGAAGGTGGACACCCCGAGCTCCATGAAGTCCTTGAGATACTCCGCCCCCGACTGGTCGATGGCATTGTACACCGTGTTGCGGCAGCCTTCGTCCACCCGTACCGGGTGGGAGAAGCCGACACGGTCTCTCAGCGAGGCCCGCTGCTCTTCGCACGGACGCCCGCAGTTCGTATAGTTCGTGCCCGGGCTCATGAACGTGCAGTACACGCAATGTTCCGTGTGGAACATTGGCAGATGCTGATGAATGACCACTTCTAATGTCGAAGTGTCGCTCCGCCGGAGCAGGTCCACCATCTGCTGGACGTTGAGATCGTAGGACGGCGTGACCCGGTCGAGTCCGGCTTCCCGGAACAAGGATACGGCCTTGTGGTTGGCCACGTTCAGCGAGAAGTCGCCGATGAGCATCGGACGCTTCTCGGACGGATGCTCGGCGAAGTAGCGCAGGAACCAGTAGACCGCTCCCGTATTGCGCACGAGCACCGCATCCGGGCCCAGATTCAGGATGTTCTTGAAGTAGCCCGTCTCCCCCGGCATATGAATCCGCGGCGTGGCCAGCGCGATGCGCTTGCCTGCGGCATGGGCGGCTTCCACCGCGGCCGGGAACTGCTTGATGAATTCAAAGTCCGCATACACCATGTCGATGTCCGACCGGCAGGCTTCGACCACCTGCTCGAGCGACCGGCAGAGCACGGTCAAACGGGCCTGCGCTTTCCCTCCTGACGGCAGAGCGGACACAGGAGGTGTCAGCGGTGCGTCATCGTAGGCACCGACGGAGCGCTTGATGTACGCCGGCGGCTTCTCGCGCAGCTCCAGCAGCCGCTCCGCCGCTTCCCGGCGCATCGAGTTCAGCTCGCGCATCGGCACGATCAGATCGCCGGCCAGCTGGACATCGACGCCGGCGAGCTCGAACACCGTGCCGCCGAGCCGGCCGAACTGCTCCTCGAACAGCTCCGCGGTCATCGGGCGCTTCTCGGCCACAGCCAGCGGCAGCTCGGACTCTACGGTGACCGTGTTCCCGAGAATCGTATCCGTCCAGACGCTCTTCAGCGGCTGGCCGGCCGCTCCCGTCACGCGTACATGCACAGGGAACGTACGGTAAGGCTTGTCCGTCTCGAACGTCTGGCGCAGGCGCTTGTCGAGATGCGGATCGTTCGTCTTCCAGATCCGGTCGCCGACGTGCAGGCGCGCGAGCGCCACGTCATTGCGGCCCGGGATGATCTCGATCTCCCCGCCCGGCGCTTCGCCTTCGAACTTGACGCCCTTGCGGCGCAGGTCGTACACGCGGCCGCCCTCTTCCTTCTTCGTCGGGTCGCCCGCGTCGAACACGATGCCGTCGCCCCGCTTCAGCGGCGCTTCCAGCTCGCAGACGACGCCGTCGCGCAGGATCTGCTTCACGCGGCCGAGATACACGCCGCGGCTCTTCGGATAGGTGCCCTCCACGAGCTGCTTGTTGTTCGTGCCCTCGAGGAAGCCGTGCGTAAATCCGCGCGAGAAGCTCTGCTCGAGCTCGCGCAGCTCTTCCTTCGTCGGCCTCGGGTTCTCCCCGTCGAAATACCGGTCGATCGCCTTGCGGTACTTGCTTACCACGTTCGCCACATACTCGGGGCTCTTCAGACGCCCTTCGATCTTGAACGAGGTCACGCCCGCTTCGATCAGCTCCGGAACGAGCTCAAGCGCCGCCAGGTCCTTCGGCGACAGGAGATAGGCGATGTCGCCCATCGGCTTGTGCTCGCCGTCGACCATGAGGTCATACGGCAGACGGCATGCCTGTGCGCACTCCCCGCGGTTCGCCGAACGGCCTCCCCACATCTCGGAGGTCAGGCACTGTCCGGAATAGGACACGCAGAGCGCGCCGTGCACGAACACCTCCATCGGAAGCTTCGCCTGGTCGCCGATCGTCTTGATCTGCTTCAGATTGTTCTCGCGGCCAAGCACGACCCGCTCGATATCGAACGGCTTCGTGAACTCGACGGCCTCCGGCGAGGTGATCGTCATCTGGGTCGAGCCGTGAATCGGGAAATCCGGCGAGAGCTCGCGGATCATCTTGACCAGACCGAGGTCCTGCACGATGACTGCATCCACGCCGGCGTCAATACAGGCTTCGATGAGCTCTTTGGCGCTCTCCAGTTCTTCTTCAAAGACCAATATGTTAAACGTCAAAAACCCCTTCACCCCATAGCGGTGCAGGAACGATATGATATCCGGCAGCTCGTCCGTATGAAAATTATGGGCGCGCGCCCTGGCGTTGAACTTCTCCACGCCGAAAAAGACCGCGTCCGCCCCGTTCGCCACGGCCGCCCGCAAACAATCCCAATCCCCTGCAGGAGCCAGCAGCTCGATATCGCTTTTGCGAATGTCACGCATGATGTAATCATTACCTCCGGAAAGTTTAGAACCCTTTTCTCATAGTGTACCAGAAATGCCTACTATAAACCATGGACCCCTGTTCCAGCGACCCGGGGACCGAAGAGGAGGGACAGGGAACGGCCGGTTTGACCCACCTGGGGATGTCCCTAACGAGGCGGCGGTTTCCCCCTGTATCATTTCACCAAAAAGGCCCATCCGTGCTATAATGTCAGAGGAATTAAGCCCAGCCTGGTATGGGGGATTAGAATTGAGCCTACTACGACACCGCAAAGCACTGGCAGCCGTTCTGCTTCTGGTGGCCGCGGGTCTGACGGCTCTGCTCTGGACCGCCGAGAAGGAACTCACGGTCCGGATGCTGTACGCCACGCAAGGCGACCGTTACGACACCGCCGCCTACAGCCAGCTGCGCCAATCGCCGGCAGCGGGCCTGAAGCTGGAACGACGCAGCCTGGAAGGGCTCGGCGCCCGGCAGCTGCGGTCCTACGACACGATTGTTCTCGACCCGAACCTCGACGGGCACCTGACCGGGGAGCAGCGGAAGCTGCTTGCGGACTATGCCGCCGGGGGAGGGCATTTGTTCCTTGAAAATGCATTCGCGGATGACTTTCCGCTGGAGGTGCTCGGCGCCGCGGCCCTGACGCCCGTCAAAGCGCCTCCCAAAGAAAAGCTGCAGGCCGCCGCGCTGTCCCCGCCGGACAAGGATACGGGGCTTCTCGCTTATCCCGCCGTCGGCCTGAACGAGCAGGGCATCCAGCAGCTGCTGCGCCTCTTCACCGAGACGTATCTGCGCCATGACACCGCCGGCACGCTCAGCGGCTTCTCCTGGGGCCAGGGGATCGTCCCGGGCACGGCTCAGCCGCTGGTGACGCTGGATGGCACCGCCCTCTTCACACTGAACCGCTACGGGGAAGGCACCGTCTTCTTCTGCGGGGCCCTGCTGCCCAGCCGGTATTATCCGACCGGCTACGATCTCGTCAGCGGGATGGACGGCACGCTCGGCTTCGACCGCCTCGCAGCGGAGCGCAACGCCTCGCTGCAGCCGGTGACGGGAGCCAAGTACTTCAACCGGCTGGCGCTGAAGACGGAGCCCTCGTTCAACTTCTCCTTCGCGGCGGGCAGCGCGCTGCTGCGCAGCGAGTACGCCGCCTTCGTCTCGAAGGAGAAGCTCGGGTACAGCGTCGAGAAGACGTACGGCCCGTACGGCCGGCCCGCCATGGCCCACCAGAACCACTTCGAGGCGCTGGAAGCGATCCGTGACGGGGAAGGCATCCAGTGGACGGAGCTGCTCAAGAAGTACAACCAGATTCCGTCCTTCTCGCTTGTCCGCTCCGCGTTCACCTGGCAGCGTTGGCAGGAGAGCGTGGTCGTGCACCTGAACACGGGCACGAACGACAAGCCCGCCTTCGCCGGCGAAACGCCGAACTCGTTCTATTCGAGCGGCACCCGCCTTATCGGCGCGGACGGCGCCGTCCGCGGCGCCTACTACCCGGGATCCCCGTCGCTCGGGGATCCGATCACCCTGCCGTACCGCGCGGCGCCCGCGCTGGCGGATGTGACCGGCGACGGCCGGGCCGACCTCATCGTCGGCTCGGCCGACGGCACGCTGAGCGCGTACCCGAACCTGGGCGCGGACGACGCGGCCTATGCCGGGCAGCAGCTGCCGGCAGGGCTCGCAGCGCCCCCGCGGTTCGGGGCGCGCATGCCTCTGCGACTCGCCGGCGGAGAGCCGCTCGCGGTGGGCGAGTACGCCAGCGCTGCGGCGTACGATCTGAACGCCGACGGTCGGGCGGATCTTGTGATCGGCCGGCCGGACGGCACGCTCGCGGCCGCCTACGGCGAAGCCGGCGGCACGTTCACCGCGCCCGCCGCGCTTACGGCGGGCGGAGCGGTGCTGCGCGGCGCCGCCCCGCTGGCGGCCGCGGTGGGCGACGTCACCGGCGACGCCGTCCCCGACCTGCTGGTCGGGGATGGCGCCGGCGCCGTGACGCTGTACCGCGGCGAGCGGCAGCCGGCGGGCACAGGCGCGCTAAGCTTTGGCCGCGGCGAGCCGGCGGTCCGCACCGGCCAGCCGTTCGCCGCCCCGTCGCTGCACGACATGAACGGGGATGGCCGGCTCGATCTGGTGGTCGGCGGCCTGGAAGGCGACCTGCGCGTGTATCTGCAGACCGGCTCCTCCAATGCCGACCCCGCCTGGGCGGAGAACGGCGCCATCGAGGCGGCGACCCTGAATCAGGTCGGCGGCCGGGAGCTCGTCGGCGGGCATAACGCGGTGCCGCTCTGGGCCGACCTGAACGGCGACGGGCTCGACGACCTCATTGCCGGGCAGCTCGAGTTCGGGATGCCGAAGCCGATCGACGATCCGGGCTTCCCGTATGCCGGGCAGCTCAAGGAATTCATCGACTACAGCCGCGCGAACGCCCTCGAGCTGTACCCGCACATATACGTGCATAACTATACCAGCGACGAGCAGGAGCGCCAGGAGATCGAGCTTCACCGTCAGGCGTTCGCGAAGCTCGGCATTCCATGGGAGCACACCGGCACGAACCAGCATACCTGGCGCATAAACAACCCGGACCGGGTCCAGACGCTCGATAACGAGCGGGATGCCGGCATCTGGTTCAACTTCGGCTTCAAGCCGTCTTATGCCGAGCATGACCCGAGGCTTGGGCCCGAGTACAGCTGGGGGCTGCCGTTCCTGATGAGCGACCCGTCCGGAGAGCCGCTGCTTACGAAGCCGATGATGCTGTATACCCCGGCGCCGGTCCTCCGCAAAGGAGCTTACGCGACGACCGACCTGTTCGACGCCTATGCGGCGCTAGACCTGCCGGTCGATTATTTCGAACATATCGAATATCATTTCCCGCTTCGCGTCGGCGAATTAACCGAGTTCGTCACGTACCTGGACGGACTGCGCAATCTATACGGTTATAACTTCATGACCGAAACGCAGATGGCGCGCTCGTTCCTGAATGCGATGACCACCGAGGTCGAGCTCTACCGGCCTTGGCGCGAAGTGCTGCTGGACCGGGCCAGACGGCTGCTCGGGCAGGAAACCGAGCCCCGCTTCCGGGTCCGCGCCGACGCTTCCGCCGTCCCGCAGCAGGCCGCCGAATACCGCGGTACGCTCGGGCTTGCCGTGGAGCGCGGACAGGCCTATGCCGCACGGGACGCCGTCACGGATGCCGAAGTGCGCGATACGCGCGGCGGTAAGCTGTACCTCGGCGTCCCCGACCAGGCGGAGATCCGCTTCGCCCCGCCGGGGACAACCGCAGCGGAGGATACCGCCGCCTTCCACCTGCTCCGCGTGAACGTGCCTTATACGCTGGAGACCCGGGATGAATCCCGGATCCTGCGCTTCGGTGCGGACGGTATGCAGCAGGTGCAGCTGTACAGTCCGGTGAAGCCGGTGTTCGAAGGCACCGATCTGCGGATCGAGGGCGACGAGGCGCGCGGCATCTACACCATCACTCACTTCGGGGAGGCCGGGACCGTCACGATCCGCTCCCCCAAGTAAACGGAAGATCCCGGGGCGGACGGCACGCAAGCGGAAGGCTCTTGAGCTTTTCCCCTGCTCCGTCCCGCTCCATTTTATAGGTACATATCCACTTCAAGGAGGCTTTCCCATGCAGGACCTGCTTCAAGAACTCGAATCCCATATCCGTACCCGTTACGAAATCGAAGAGGACGATGACGACTTCACGGTTGACGTGCATCTCTTCGACTACGGCTACATTGACTCCATCGGAGCGACTGCCCTGATCGCCCACATCGAGAAGACCTACGGCATCGCGGTGACGAACCAGGATCTGATGCTGTACCCGATGAACACCGTCCGCGAGATTGCGACGTTCATCCACACCAAGAAGGGGGCTTAACATCATCATGGAATGCGTCGTATCCCTGGAAGGCCTTGCCTCCAGCCAGCACGGACAGCTCAAATACGCCTCCGCCTTCATCGACGAGACGATCTCGGACATTCGCCTCGAGGGCGGCAGCATTCATATCGTCCACAACTCCCCCAAGGGCAACGAGGGGATCGAAGAACGGGTGCGCAAGCTCATCGACCGGTTCTCCCAAGGCGACTTCGGCTTCAAGGAGAATATTCTCTTCGAGCATCAAGTCGCCACTCCGTACGAAGGCGACATCATCGCCGAGCTGACCGAGCGCAAGATCATCAAGGTGCTGGAGCCGGGCCTGTTCATTTTCCGGGAACCGTTCTCCAGCCTCATGCGCTTCTTCGATTACAGCTTCGTCTCGAAGATTGCCGGCCGTTTCACCGGTGTGACGGAGGAGCAGTATCCGGCCGTCATCCACAGCACGACGCTGAACAAAACGAACCACTTCACCTCCTTCCCGGAGCATATCCACTTCCTGACGCACCTGCGCGAGGATCTCGACATTATCGAGGCCTTCTCCCAGTCCATCCGTGAGGCAGGCGGCTGGAAGGAAGACATGGAGCTGGATCTGAACGCCAACATGCCGCTGCCTAAGTTCACGATGAACCCTTCGACCTGCTATCACTGCTATGAAGGGCTGCAGAACGAGACGCTGGAGAGCGACGGGCTGATCGTGACGGCCATCTCGAAGTGCCACCGCTTCGAGTCGCGCAACCACACGGACTTCGGCCGCCTGCTCGACTTCTCGATGCGCGAGATCATCTTCGTCGGCAAGCCGGAATTCGTGAAGGAACACCGGCTGCAGGCCATCGAATACCTGAAGGAGCTCGCCGTGGAATGGAACGTCGACAGCCTGCTCGAGATCGCGAACGATCCGTTCTTCACCAATGACTTCCAGGTGAAAGCCTCCTTCCAGCGCAATCAGGAGATGAAATACGAGCTGCGGCTGACGATCCCAAGCGTAGGCAAGTCGATCGCCTGCTCGTCCGTCAACTTCCACAGCAACACGTTCGGCAATGCGTTCAACATCAAGGTCGGCAAGCGTCCGGCTGTGACCGGCTGCGTCGGCTTCGGCATCGAGCGCTGGGCATTCGCCTTCCTTGCCCAATACGGCCTGGATGAGGCCCAGTGGCCTGCCGCCTTCCGCGAGCAGTACCACGCTTGGCAGGCCAAAGCCCTGTAGCTCGTGACGCCTCGTCGACGCGATAAACCGAATCCCGTAAACGAAGGGCAGCGAAGTCACAGCGCCCCTGCGCCTGCCCTGCTGTGATCCAAAGCCGGCGGAACCCCAAGCGTATCAGGCACCGGGTTCCGCCATTTCTATTGGAGACAAACGGCTTTACCGGCCCCCCTCGGCCGGCAACTTTTTGATAAAGTGTGGTTCCAAAGCGATGATGGCTATTCTTCGAAAGAACAGTTTTGTGCTGCTGCTGCTGGCTGCCTTCGTCCTTACGGATGTGGCCGTCAGCTTGTGGGACCCGATGGTCACCTCGCGGCGCTTCTATAAGAACGACTTTACCAAGACGCTCTATCACCATGATTGGACCGCGCACGGTCCGGTCTTCTACGGCAACTCGGCGGTCACCGGCGCTTATATCGAACCCGACGCGAAGAAGTCTCCTCTGATCGAGATGGGGCTGTCCTACGGCAAGCTGACGGATCTGAAGGCGATTCTCGAACAGGAGCGGTTTCAGGTAGAAGAGCAGCTTGTCATCGGAATCGATGTCCACACCATGATCGACAGCCTGGAGACCGACCCGACCTACCAGTGGTTCAAGAAGCCTTATCAGCCTTACCTGTATGCTTACCGCGATTATTTCCGGGATTCCGGCACCGAGTTCGTCCGCCAGCTGTACATGGGAGCAGTGGAGCTCGACCCGACCAAGCTGCTCGCTTACCAGCCCCGCTGGATCGACAAGGAACTGTACTTCGGGCACAAGACCGAGGAGGAGCTCCGCAAAAAGTGGGCCGACTACGACAAGCGCTTCGGCTGGATGGGGGAGCCCGATTACCGTGAGAACCTGGCGGCGCTTGACTGGCTTCTCGCCTATGCGAAGGAGCGTTCGCTGCCCCTGCGCGTCGTGTGGATGCCGTGGAACCGCGGCTATGAGCTCCCGCGCTATATGCCGGGGCTTCAACAGGCGGTGAACGCCCGGCTGCAGGCGGCCGGTGTTCCGGTCCTCGACAAGCTTCAGGGGTATGACCCCCGGCTGTTCCATGACCTCGTACACCTGAGCCGCCAGGAAGGGGCGCCCGTATTCACGAAGGAGGTGGATGCATGGCTGGCATCGCTCGCAAAATCCTCGAAGTGATCGTGTATCTGGCTATGCTGATTCTGGTTATCGTTTATTTTACCGGCGAAGGGGTCTTTATCTACGAAGACTTCTAGGAGCCCGGCCCGGCCGGAGTTCCCGCTAGGGGTACGGCGGTGAAGCCGTGCCCGGCATGATGGTATGCCCGCTGGATGTCCTGGAGGAATCCCGATGTTTTATCTCAATATGAACGCCGTGCTGGCGATGCTGGGCATGGTGATCGTCCTGGCGCTGACGCGGAAGTGGCGGGGGAACAAACGCCTGCTGCTGCTCGCGTTCAACCTCAGCTTTCTGGTCGTATTCAGCTCCAAGCTGTTCTTCTTCTATCTCGGCTATACGGCGCTGAATTACCTCGCCTTCCGCTTCCTGAGCGTCGTCACCCGGGCTCGCCTGGCCTGGTTCATCGGGCTGATCGCCCTGAATATCGGCCTGGTGTCCTCCTTGAGGCTCTTCGACATGAAGATCTTCACCGGCACCTGGTATGACGCCGCCCTGGTCATCGGTCTCATCTATAATGTGCTCAAGGTGATCGACGCCCTGTATTTCGCCTACTTCTTCAAGCAGGACGCCAAAGCGCACGTGCTCGACTATTTCAACTATATTCTGTTCCTGCCGACCTTCACGTCCGGACCGATCCTGAAGTTCCGTGACTTCATGGCGGATGCCAAGCAGCCCTATCAGGTCGATGCGGCCCAGGCCGAAGTGAATATCAAGCGCATCATTCTCGGCCTGTTCAAAAGGGTCGTACTCGTCACCTGGGCCAGCACCCTGTTCGACTATGTATCGGAGGGAGAACTGCAGACGCATGAGTCTCTCTTCCTGATGATCGTCTTCTATGCCTGGATCTACTTCGATTTCTCCGGCTATTCGGACATCGCCGTCGGATTCGGACGCCTGATGGGCTACAACGTGCCGGAGAACTTCAAGAAGCCGTTCTCCTCACCGACCTTGACGCAGTATTGGCGCAACTGGCACGCCACGCTCGGCGACTGGTTCCGCGACCATATCTTCATCTTCTTCTCGAGGCAGACACCTACCAAGTGGACCGCCGCCGGCTTGTCCGTGCTGATCATGGTGCTCATTGGACTCTGGCACGGTTTCTCCTGGCTGTATCTGCTGTGGGGGATTTATCACGGCCTCTTCATCGCTCTGGAGAATCTTCTGGGCCGCACGACGGTCAACAAGCGGAAGGTGTCGAAGACCCACTTCTATGCCCGCTGTGCGCTGACCCAGCTGATCGTCACGCTGGCGATCATCGTTTACAGCCCGAACGAAGAGGCGGTGCTGCGCATCTACCGCGGCCTGCTCAACCTCCCTTGGTAACCTCGACCCCTGCCTAGGCATAGGCACACGAAAAAGAAGCAGCGATCCGTCAGACGGACGCTGCTTTTTTTGCGATCCGGCGGCCCCATCCGAAGCTCGCCTTACCAGGACCGCCGGGACAGCTAGGCATCACCGCTGCCAGCCGTTCCGCAACATAACCCCGCTTTCCAAACCCTTAAAGCCATGATCCGCCTGCTGGTATTCCCTTGCTGTCTGCTGCGGCCGTCCTCCCTGCCGTGCTAGTGCGCTACGCTGTGTATCAGCTTGCATCCGGCTGTGCCAGAGGCAGCTCCTTACGGGGATCCTGAGGCTGAGTGGATACGAAGGAGAGCTGCAGCTGGCCTCCCACAGGAGCCAGGCACAGGTCGCCTACATGCTGAAACACGTCGTTGCCATCCTTCTGATGCACATGCACAAGACCTGACTTCAAATTGATGTCGAGCGAAAGCTGATCGGACAGCTCAACGAGACATTGGTGCTTCTTAAAGCTGCCGGGAAACCGCAGCCAGGTGCCAACAGCTGTTTCAACGATTTGAGTGTCTTTTCTCATGTATTCGATCCGCCCTCTCTAAATAATTTGGAAAGCCTGGGAAAGACACAACTATCATAAGGTAACTTGCTTGCAAAGTATCGTGAATGGTGTCGAGGATAAAGCGAAAGTTCCCCCTATTCTTGGCGGAATATGGACAGAAGGGCTGACGGGATTTGTCGGAAAATCACACTTTGAGAACTGGCACGGAGAATGGTATAATTTTGATTGAGCTGTTTAGTGTACACGCGTTCATTTTATACATACCTTCGGAGGTGTCCTTATGAAATTAGGCGTATTTACGGTATTGTTCCAGCAGAAGCCCCTGGAGGAAGCGCTCGATTATATCGCGGCGCAGGGCCTGCAGGCTGTCGAGATCGGCACCGGCGCATACCCGGGCAATGCCCATTGCAACCCGGACGTACTGCTCGCTGATGAGAGCAAGCTGAAAGCATTCAAGCACGCCGTGGAGTCCCGCGGCCTGACCATCTCCGCCCTGAGCTGCCACGCCAATCCGCTGCACCCGCAGAAGGCCATCGCGCAGGAAGCGCATGATACGATCATCAAGACGGTGGACCTGGCCCAGAAGCTCGAAGTGCCTGTCGTCAATACGTTCTCCGGCTGCCCGGGCGATTCCGACGATGCGAAGTACCCAAACTGGCCGGTTGCCCCATGGCCGCCGGACTTCCAGGAGATCCTGGATTGGCAGTGGGCGAACAAGGTCATCCCTTACTGGACCGAAACCGGCAAATATGCTTCCGACCGCAGCGTGAAGTTCGGTCTGGAGCTCCACGGCGGTTTCTCCGTGCATACGCCGGCTACGCTTCTGCGTCTGCGTGAGGCTGCCGGTGACGTTATCGGCGCGAACCTCGACCCAAGCCACATGTGGTGGCAGGGCATCGATCCGGTGCAGGCGATCCAGATTCTCGGCCGCGCCGGCGCCATCCATCACTTCCACGCCAAGGACACTTCGATTGACCCGATCAACGTCAACCGCTATGGCCTGACGGACATGCAGTCGTACAGCAACATGCTGGACCGCGCATGGCAGTTCCGCACCGTAGGCTACGGCCATGACATCAAGGTATGGGCCGACATCATCTCCGCCCTGCGCCTGGTCGGCTATGACTACGTCGTGTCCATCGAGCACGAAGACGGCCTGATGTCCGTCGAGGAAGGCTTCACGAAGGCCGTTCAGAACCTGCAGCAGGTGCTGATCAAGGAGCCGCTCGGCGAAATGTGGTGGGTGTAATACGCTGATTCCTTTCTGATATTTCAAAAGAAGGAGTGCTTTCCGCTGTGGAAGGCACTCCTTTTTGTCGTAGAACTTCTTTCTATCCGGTTTGGCCCAGAGGCTCTTCCGGGACCCATTCCTCGCCGCTGAACGTGGTGATATGGTACCATACCACACCTTCGGGAGAGGTCCATTTCTCGAACGCCTGAACCTCTTGGGGTGCAAAGAACCCCTCCGTATGGCAGGGCTCCGCATTGTGAGGAAAATAATACGTCTGGGTACGGCCGCTTATACGGATGGTCTCCTGCACCGGAAGGATGCCTTCCGGACGTTCCATCAGGACCCGCTTGGGATAAATCCATTTGGCCCCATCCGGTGTTTCGATCCGCATCCAATCTCCAAACGACTCCACGACAGGATAGGTGCCCGGCTCGAGCCAGCGGGTCCGGTCGTAGGTCAGGTTGGGCTCTTCAAAATACCTGGTCTTCGTCTTCAGTTCTATAGGTTTTTGTTCTCCGCGATAGTTCTCCAGTGATTCATGCTCCGGCTGAATCCAGCGCTCTCCCTGCGGCAGCTTGACCTTGTACCAGAGTTTGGCGGCGAATGGGATCGCCCGGTCCTCCCAACGAGCAGATGCCCGGACGATCCCCGCCTCCAATTTATCTCCTTCCCCTTCGGCATAAGGAAGGGGGTACGCGGATTCCTGTCCGGTCAGCAGCACATCATAGTCTACGACCTCCGCCTTCACCTCTTCCATCAGCGCAGGATTCGCAATCCACACCGGCCCCCGCCAGGAGGTTTCAATCCGGTACCAAGTTCCGCTTTGCGCCATTGCACTTAGAGTGTTGGTGATATACTTGGGTGCGTAGCCGATCGAAGCAGTCGATACCACCTGCTGGGGAGCCAGCGATTCTCCAGTCGCCGCGCCGTAGTCCGGACGTGAGAACAGCCGTGTCGTCCCTATTAGCGTCAGCGTCTGTGTCTGCTCTTTGAACTCACCGTACAGCACGCGGTCATCATCCCGGATCCATTGACTGCCCAGCCAGGTAGAGACCTTGAGCCAGGGGTCCTGCGGACGCTCATCATACCAGTCGAACGGACCGTCCGGTGCCAGCGTCACACTCTGGTAAGGGGCGATCCGGCCCATCGGCCTCCCGCCTCCCCCTTCCTTCGTATACACTTCCGTCTCCCCGATGATCGTGAACACGGTGGCCGGCACCACTCCCGCGTCCGCCGCCGAAGGAAGCAGCAGGACGGCAGCCGTCAGTCCGGCAAAAAGTCCAAGCCCAAATCTCCTGATCATCCCATTCCCCCCCCCCATATACCGCTACTGACGAAGAAGGGATTCGGGTTGTTGCAGCCCATCGCCAACCGACTTCGATACCGTTAGAAGTCCATCCGCCCTTTCTGTTGAAACTAAAAAAACCCCAGACCGGGCTTGGCCGGGGTCCGAGGTTTTTGTCGGGATTAGTACATGCTATTCACCGGTAACGGTTACAGCTGGCCCATCCAGCCCATTACCATTACTACGGTCATTAATCCGAATACGGCCAAACTCACAAGCCCAAAGCCGATGGCAAACGGATTCTTCTTCTTCGCGCCGATTAAGCGAATCACGCCGATGGCAATAACCAACGTGAACAGGATCACGAACGGGTCGAACCCGGTAAACGAGCTGGCCGTTGCCGCTCCTGCTTCAGCAGCCATAAACATGGAGAGACCTCCTTCAGTATACAAAAATGCTTAACTCTTATCTTATCCTGAGACGAACGGGAGTGCAAGCCGCATGTCCCAAGTGTAACAACTTTGTCAACTTTTGACCAGGATAAGCCTTGTTTTCAGCCTAGAGAAGCCAAAAGGATTGTCGGATTTTCGCAAAAGTGTTACGATAAGAATAGATTTACCCCTGTTTTCTACACTTTGCCGCTCCTATAAATTATCCATTTCTTCGAGTATTTATAACCGCGGACAGCACAGAGGAACAGGGAAGCAGGTCTCGGATCTTACTATCCTTCCAAGGACGTATTTCTTCATCTGCAAAGCACAAGCCGGCCGTACGGGATCACCCGCCAGCCGGCTTTTTTGGCGCTCAATTATTCTTAAGGAGTGAGAGGATTATCGTACAGCCTGTGCTTCGCCGCATACCGGCCCCAGTGCGGCCGTCGGCCGTCGATATCCGAATATCCGTATTCCTCCGACAGGTCCCAGGAGGTAAGAATGCGGCCCGCTTTGTCCGCCACCTTCGGATCGGCAGCCAGTGCTGCGATGCCCCGTCCGAGCAGGTAAGGGGTTTCCGATTCGGCATAGTGCGGCTCCTGCGCGATCGCATCCCGCCAATTCTCTTCGCTCACCCCGAAGTGGTCGAGCATCTGCTCGGACCGCAGGAAGCCCGGCGTTACGGATAACGCGGTAACGCCGGTGGACTTCAGCTCGGCGGCCATCGCTTCCGCAAGGTGGATAGCCGAAATTTTGGCAAGGGAATAGTACAGATTCCCGCGGTACCGGTAATCGAATCCGTCCGTCACCTCGATAATGAGTCCCTGCCCCCGCGCGGTCATGAGCGGCGCTCCATAATAAGAAGTGATCATATGGGAATGTACGGCCTGTCTCTGCATCAGCAGCCCATCCTCCAATGAGGATTCCCAGAACGGCTTGCCCCAGGCGGTCAGGTGCTCACCGCCCCAAATATCGTTGACCTGGATATCGAGCCGACCGTCCTGCTCCTCCTGAACCCGCGCGAACAATCCCCGGACCTCATCTTCTACGGTATGATCGACCCTTACAGGGATTCCCCGCCCTCCCCGGGCCGTGACCAGCTCTGCCGTCTCATCGATCGTCTCCTGCCGTCCGATGGGCGAGAGGCGGCCCCTGACACTTCGCCCGGTACAATAGACGATGGCACCTGCTTCCCCTAAGGATACGGCGATCGCCCTTCCGGCTCCTCTTGTGGCTCCTGCAACAACAGCTACTTTGCCTTGTAATGGCAGCATGGGAGTATCCATCCTTTCTCTTCCTTTTCTCCCCTTTATCATAGCCGGTAACCCCGTCAACACATGTCATAGTTTGCAAGAGTGCCAAGCAGCTGAATCTCATGAGTTATCGCTGCGTCTTCTCTTCACCGATCCCGGTCAGCTGTAGACATCCGTCATCCCTCCCACAACGGGACAGATTATGCCCCGAAAAGCCGGAGTATGATTTTGTGAACTTGATTCTGCCACTCATCAATGTAAGTTATAATTACGCAAATGATAAAAAACTGTGTAAGAAAGCGGTTGCTATTAAAATACGCAGTTTACATGTCATTATATATAACATATACTTGAAGAAAGTTGAATCTTAGGAGGTGCAAGCTTCATGTATCCGGTATCGTCGGCCCCCTGCTTTGTCTTGTCCAACGACCGCACCGCTGCCCAAACTTCCTTGCGGACACGCTCGTATCGTCTGCCCCGTCTCTCCCGCCTGATGACCCAGCTGCGGCGGCAGCTTCGCAGGCAGCGGCCTCTGTCCCGCAGCTTGGCCTAATGACCATCTACTCTACCCGAAAGCGGGTGTCACCTTTGACGCGCAACCGGATCCGGGCTGCCGCCCTGCACGAGTTTGCCTATAAAGGCTATGAGGGCACACCATTGTCCGATATAGCCAAAGAAGTGGGGATCAAGACGCCCTCGTTCTACGCCCACTTCCGCAGCAAAGAAAGCCTGCTCCTCCACCTCTTTGATGATGTGCTTCAAGAACGCGTGGAAACCGTCTGCCGGCTTATCCGTCAGCTCGAAGCATCCACGCCTGATGAGATGCTCTTCCGGATTCTCGTTCTCTTCTGCCACGGGGAAGACGTTAGTGAAGAGAAGCTGCTCTTCCTCAAACGCCTGACCCTGTTCCCTCCTCCAGCCCTGGAGCAGGAAATTAAGGCTCGCTTCCTCGCATCGGAGCGCCTGCTCTCCGAACCCCTCTGCCGCATCTTCCGTGAAGCGGCTGACCTGGGAGCGATACGTCCCATCCCTGCGGACGAGCTCCTCGCTTCGTACTACTGCCTGGTTGACGGCTGCTTCGTCCAGCGCTTCTATTATCCTCCGCACGAAGCCGAACACCGGCTGCGCCTGGCTTGGAGCATCTTCTGGAACGGTATCCGTGCCTGACCTCCGTTCCAGACCACCTTACTCCAACCCTTGGGCGGTTAGAAAATTCCTCCTCAATCCCCGTTAATCTCCCCTCGAAAGTTATGCTTCCTGCTCCTGCTTACCCGCCTCCCCGCTTCAGCTTATAACACACAAAAAAAACTCTGGAGTCGGTTAAGACTCACAGAGCTTTCTTTTTGAAGGGAGAAGCCGATGCACAGGTTCTACGAAACCACGGCATCCTCCATCTCCTTCAGCCGCTGGCGGTAATCCTCCGAACGGGCCCGGTCGCGTTCCAGGATCGGCTTGAGGTATCGGCCGGTGTACGAACCTTCGACCTTCACGACATCCTCCGGCGTACCCGTCGCCACGATCGTTCCGCCCCGGCTGCCGCCTTCCGGCCCGAGGTCGATAATGTAATCCGCGGTCTTGATCACATCGAGGTTATGCTCGATGACCAGCACCGTTTCTCCATTCTCGACCAGGCGGTGCAGCACCTTCAGCAGACGATCGATATCGTCAATGTGCAGACCGGTCGTCGGTTCATCGAGAATGTAGATCGTCTTGCCCGTGCTGCGCCGGTACAGCTCCGCAGCCAGCTTCACCCGCTGGGCTTCCCCGCCGGAGAGCGTGGTAGCCGGCTGGCCCAGGTTCATATAACCCAAGCCCACGTCGAGGAGCGTCTGCAGCTTGCGGTGGATCCGCGGGATGTTCTTGAAGAACTCGCAGGCATCCTCAATCGTCATCTCCAGCACTTCGGCAATGCTCTTGCCCTTGTACTTAATCTCAAGTGTCTCCCGGTTGTATCGCTTGCCCTTGCAGACTTCGCATGGCACGTAGACGTCCGGAAGGAAGTGCATCTCGATCTTGATGATCCCGTCGCCCCGGCAGGCTTCGCAGCGGCCGCCCTTCACGTTGAAGGAGAACCGGCCTTTCTTGTAGCCGCGCACCTTCGCCTCCGTGGTGGTGGAGTAGACGTCACGAATGTCGTCGAAGACGCCCGTATAGGTTGCCGGGTTGGACCGCGGTGTCCGGCCGATCGGCGATTGGTCGATGTCAATGACCTTGTCGAGATGCTCCAAACCGCGGAACTCCTTGTGATCACCCGGGCGTACCTTCGCCCCGTTGAGCTCCCTGGCGAGATTCTTGTACAGAATCTCGTTAATGAGCGTACTTTTGCCGGAGCCGGAGACCCCGGTCACGCAGGCGAACACCCCAAGCGGGAACTTCACGTTGACGCCGCGAAGATTGTTCTCCTTCGCTCCGCGAATCTCAATCCACTTGCCGTTCGGCTTGCGACGTTCGGCGGCAACAGGGATGAACTTCCGCCCGCTGAGGTACTGACCGGTCAGGGAGTTCTTATCCTCCATGATCTCCTTCGGTGTCCCCTGCGCCACCACCGCCCGCCGTGAATTCCGGCACCGGGCCCGATATCGATAATATAGTCGGCGGCCATCATCGTGTCTTCGTCATGCTCGACGACAATCAGCGTATTGCCGAGATTGCGCATGTGCTCCAGCGTCTGGATCAGCCGGTCATTGTCCCGCTGGTGCAGCCCGATGCTGGGCTCGTCAAGGATGTACAGCACGCCCATCAGGGATGAGCCGATCTGGGTTGCAAGCCGGATCCGCTGCGCCTCCCCGCCGGACAGCGTACCGGCAGCACGATGCAGCGTCAAATAGTCGAGACCCACGTTGACAAGGAAGCCGAGCCGTGAACGAATCTCCTTGAGTATCAGGTGGGCGATCTGCATCTCCCGGTCGGTCAGGTGAAGCGAATCGAACCAGTTCTGCGCCTCCCCGATCGACAAGGAAGTCACGTGCGCCACGTTGCGGTCATTGATGGTTACCGCCAGGGATTCGGGCTTCAGCCGGTCGCCCTTGCACTTCCCGCAGGGCTTGGCACTCATATACGTCTCGATATGCTCACGAATGCCCTCCGAGAACGTATCCCGGTAACGCCGCTCCAGGTTATGGACAATGCCTTCGAACGCAACCATGGCTTCTTTCTTGTGTCCAAAGTCGTTCTCGTAGCGGAAGCGCACCTTCTCTCCGCCGGTTCCGTTAAGCAGCTTCTGCATCTGCTCCTTGGTGAGCTCAGCGACCGGCTTATCCATCGGAATGCCGTAGTGCGCGCACACAGCTGCCAGGAACTGCGGATAGTAGTTGGAGGTGCTGCCGGCCCAGGCCTCGAAGGCGCCCTCTTCGATGGAGAGCTTCGGGTTCGGCACAAGAAGCTCCGGATCCACGATCATCTTCTGCCCGAGCCCGTCGCAATCCGGGCAAGCCCCGAAGGCGAGTTGAACGAGAACATCCGCGGGGCCAGCTCCTCGATGCTGAAGCCGCATTCCGGACAGGCCAGGTTCTGGCTGAAGAGAAGCTCTTCCTTCTCCATCACGTCGACGATGACCCGGCCATCGGCCAGCTTCAGCGCCGTCTCGAGGGAATCGGCCAGACGGGTCTGCACGTCTTCCTTGACGACGATCCGGTCGACGACCACTTCGATGCTGTGCTTCTTGTTCTTCTCGAGCTCGATGTTCTCCGACAGTTCACGGATCTCTCCGTTCACCCGTACCCGGACGAACCCCTGCTTCTGGATATCCGCCAGCAGCTTGGAATGCTCGCCCTTGCGCCCGGAGATCAGCGGCGCCAGAATCTGCAACCGGGTACGCTCCGGATATTCCATGATGCGGTCGACCATCTGCTCGACGGTCTGCGACGTGATCTCAATCTTGTGGATCGGACAGTGCGGACGCCCGATCCGTGCGAAGAGGAGACGGAGATAGTCATAGATCTCCGTAACCGTACCTACCGTGGAACGCGGGTTGCGGCTCGTCGTCTTCTGGTCGATGGAGATGGCCGGAGACAACCCTTCGATCGAATCCACATCCGGCTTGTCCATCTGGCCGAGGAACTGCCGCGCGTACGCGGACAGGGACTCGACATACCTGCGCTGCCCTTCGGCATAGATCGTATCGAACGCCAGCGACGATTTGCCGGATCCGCTGAGCCCCGTCAGCACGACAAATTTATCCCGCGGGATCGTCACGTCGATATTCTTCAAATTGTGCGCCCTAGCGCCTTTAATGATAATGTTGTCTCTGGCCACGAGCCATCCAACCTTCCCTTCGCTACAGCTCCGCCTTCAGCTCCAGCACCGCATCGCGAAGCTCCGCGGCACGCTCGAACTGCAGGTTCTTCGCTGCTTCCTTCATTTCCTGCTCCATCCGTTCGATGAGGCTCATCCGGTCTTTCTTCGACATCTTCGTCTTCACGTCCGCCAGGTATTCGGTCTTCTGCTCCGCTACCTTCGTCGCTTCGATCACATCGCGCACTTTCTTCTGTATCGTCTGCGGCGTAATGCCGTGCTTCTCGTTATAGGCCATCTGGATGGTGCGGCGGCGTTCCGTCTCCTTGATCGCCTTATCCATGGAGTCGGTGATCTTATCGCCGTACATGATGACGCGTCCTTCGGCATTCCGCGCGGCACGGCCGATGGTCTGAATCAGCGAGCGCTCCGCGCGGAGGAAGCCCTCCTTATCCGCGTCGAGAATCGCAACCAGCGATACTTCCGGCAGGTCGAGGCCCTCCCGCAGGAGGTTGATGCCGACGAGCACATGAAACACGCCGAGCCGCAGCTCCCGGAGAATCTGCATCCGCTCGAGCGTCTTGATGTCGGAGTGCAGGTAGCGGACCTTAATGCCGATCTCCTTGAGATAATCCGTGAGGTCTTCGGCCATCTTCTTGGTCAGCGTCGTGACCAGCACGCGCTCGTCTTTCCGGATGCGGTCATTGATCTCGCCCAGAAGATCATCGATCTGGCCCTTCGTCGGCCGCACCTCGATGATCGGATCAAGCAGCCCGGTAGGCCGGATGATCTGCTGCACCATCTCCGGGCATTTCTCCAGCTCATACGGCCCCGGTGTCGCCGAGATATACAGCTGCTGGCCGACCTTCTTCTCGAACTCCTCGAACCGCAGCGGCCGGTTATCCATCGCCGACGGCAGACGGAAGCCGTGATCCACGAGCACTTCCTTGCGCGCACGGTCCCCGTTGTACATCGCGCGCACCTGCGGCAGGGTGACGTGCGATTCGTCGATCATACAGATGAAGTCATCCGGGAAGTAGTCGAGCAGCGTGTAAGGCGTCGCCCCGCGCTCCCGGAACGTCAGCGGCCCCGAATAGTTCTCGATGCCGGAGCAGAAGCCCATCTCCTGCATCATCTCGATATCGTAGCGCGTGCGCTGCTCGAGACGCTGGGCCTCAAGCAGCTTGCCCTGTCCGCGCAGCTCCTCGAGGCGCTCCTCCAGCTCCCGCTCGATGTTGACCAGCGCCCGCTTCATCGTCTCTTCCCCCGTCACGAAGTGGGACGCCGGGAAGATCGCGATATGGTCGCGTTCGCCGAGAATCTCGCCTGTGAGGACGTCGATCTCGGTGATCCGTTCGATCTCATCGCCGAAAAGCTCGACACGGACGGCATGCTCTCCGTGCGAAGCAGGGAAAATCTCGACGACATCCCCGCGGACGCGGAACGTTCCGCGCACGAAGTTCATGTCGTTGCGCTGGTACTGGATGTCGATCAGCCGGTGCAGAATGTCATTGCGCGAGCGTTCCATCCCCACCCGCAGGGACATGACCATGTTGCGGTATTCCATCGGCGAACCGAGGCCGTAGATGCACGATACGCTCGCCACAATGATGACGTCGCGCCGCTCGAACAGGGCGCTGGTCGCCGAGTGGCGCAGCTTGTCGATCTCGTCGTTGATGGAAGAGTCTTTCTCTATGAAGGTATCGGACGACGGAATGTACGCCTCCGGCTGGTAGTAATCGTAGTAGCTGACGAAATACTCGACCGCATTGTGCGGAAAAAACTCCTTAAGCTCGCTGCACAGCTGCGCAGCAAGCGTCTTGTTGTGCGCCATGAGCAGCGTCGGCCGGTTCAGCTTGGCGATGACATGGGCGGCGGTGAAGGTCTTCCCTGTCCCCGTAGCGCCGAGCAGCGTCTGATACCGCTCGCCGGCTTCAAATCCTTCAACAAGCTTCTCGATCGCCGCAGGCTGGTCGCCTTGGGGCGTAAAGTCAGAGACAAGCTGAAATTTCTTGTCGCTTACGACGACTTCGTTATGCATGGTCATCTCATCACCCGTTCATTATAAAGAGTGGTAGGTTTTGCTAAACTTTTCCGGCTGCGTTTCCGATAACATACTTTAGTTGAAGTATACCTTAACGGAATGCGGCTTGGAAGCGGTCCGGTCGATTCCTTGGATAGGAATATTTGTTCCCATCCATTATACTTGTTTTCTCCCCCCCATGCAAACCGTACCGTCTCCTTACTTACCCACTTTTCACAGGGGTTGAAGGATGGGAGCCGGCTTTATGACACAAACTACCTTGCATATGCGAAGAACGGATAGCAGCGATTGGGGCCGACTTGGAGTACAGGCGCAACTGCGCTGAATACAGCAAAATCAGAGGTGAATAGAGCGTGGACTTGACGACAATTATTGGCATTCTGGCCGGCCTGGCCGCCCTGGTCGGGGGATATCTCTGGGATGGGGGCGATCTGTCGTCCCTCTTCGTGCCAAGCGCGCTTCTTATCGTGATCGGAGGCACCTTGGGGGCCGTTGCCGTATCGTTCCCCTGGTCCCATCTGAAAGGTACACTGGGCGCGCTGCGGATGGCCTTCCGCATCCCCCTGGCCGATCCGCGAAGGCATATCGACGAGATGATGGAGATGGCGTCGGTAGCCCGGCGCGAAGGCGTGCTGTCTCTGGAACAGCGGGCGCAGCAGCACCCCGACCCGTTCCTGCGCGAGGGACTGACCCTCGTCGTGGACGGCACCGATCCATCCCTCACCAAACAGATCCTGGAGCTGGAGATGGACGCGCTCGAGCAGCAGTATGAAAGCCGCGCACGCGTCCTGGAATCGGCCGGGGGCTACGCCCCGACCATGGGCATTATCGGCACCGTCATGGGACTCATTCATGTTCTAGGCAATCTCTCGGAACCCGGCAATCTCGCGCCGGCCATCGCCGTTGCTTTTACGGCCACCTTATACGGTGTGGCCACAGCGAACCTCATCTATCTTCCCTTGGCAAATAAGATCAAAGTAAGAGGGCAGGAAGTCATCGCCGAAAAAGAGCTTCTGCTCGAAGGCATCCTGGCCCTTCAAGCAGGAGAGAATCCGTATCTGATCAAGAAAAAGATGATGACGTTCCTGGTCAAGGACCAAAGCGGACGCACGGAGGAGGTCGAAGACGATGGCACGCCGGCGTAAGCGCGAAAACGCTCCGGGCGGAGGCCATGACCGCTGGCTGATCACCTACGCCGATCTGATCACGCTGCTCCTGATTTTCTTCGTGGTGATGTACTCTATGAGCAAGGTGGATCTCGATAAATATGATGAGATCTCCGATGCGCTCCGCTCCGAGTTCAACCGCTCCCATTCCGTGCTCGATGGGGGGGACGGTATCACCGGCGGCGTCAATCCGCCGCTCGGGGCCGACGATGCCAGGCTCCAGCTTGAGCGCGAAAAGCGGCTGTACCGGGAGCGCCAGTTCCAGCAGATGGTCGGCCAGATGCAGGCTTACATTGAAGCGAACAACCTGCAGGCTCAGGTGAACGCGGCTACCACCACCCGCGGCGTGACCTTCACGATGAACGATCTGTTCCTGTTCGACCTCGGCAAGGCCGAGCTTAAGCCCGAGGCCAAGCCGGTGCTTGAGAAGCTGTCCAGCCTGTTCGCCGAGATCGACGCCACGATCAGCATCGAAGGGCACACGGACGATCTGCCCTTGGCCACCGGTTCCATCTACGTCGACAACTGGGGACTGTCGGGAGCACGCTCGCTCTCCGTGCTCCGCTACTTCCTCTACGATACGCAGCTCGATCCGCAGAAATTCGTCTCCGCCTCATATGCTCATACCCGGCCGGTCGCAGAGAATACGTCCGCGGAGAACCGGGCCAAGAACCGCCGGGTGGAGATCGTCGTCCTGTGGGAAGAGCCGGCAAGCTGAAATTTCCTATTCTTGGATGCCATTATCTCCAAAAAGCCGCTTGTGCATGCAGCACAGGCGGCTCTTTGTTGTCGGCCGAGGATTCGGTTGGCCGGGCGGCCAGGCACCCCATCCCCGGCTTACATGGATTTAGGACGCGGACGGTTGTCCGACAGCCCCCTGACCCGGCGGCCCAGATACGCCCAGAAGGGCAGAGGCCGCTCCTTGGTATAGTAGAGCACATCCTCATCGGGGGCCAAGATAATGCCAAGCAGATGATGCTCCCCCGAGAAGATGGCCCGCTTGACGAATTTGCTTTCGCCCGCCAGATTCAAGATCTCCAGCCGGCAGAAGGCCGCATTCTGGGACAGGGCATGGTGGAGCTCCTGCCGGGTCCGGACGATCATGCCGTTCACCTTGTACAGCGATTCGCCGACCTGCAGACCAAGCTCCGCAGCCGGGCTGCCCGGCAGGATGCCCAGGATCTTCAGCCCCCGGTTCCCGTGGACGAAGACCGGACTGCGCCTTGATTCATCCCAGCGGCTGTAGAATACAATCGCTTCGTGCAGCAGGATGCACAGCAGCGATACGGCCAAGAGCGACGGTGCCCACCAGGCGGAAAGCGCCGTGAGCAGCAGAAGCAGCGCGGCATAGAGCACGAGCAGGCCGGAGCTCAGCTGCACTTTCTCCCGCGGCAGCCGCGAAGTCGTCATATCGGTGAAGCCGATCATGACGGGCAGGGCCAGCACGGCCCAGCCTCCGGCATAGAGGTCTCCGCCGAGCAGGGGCGTCCATGGCAGCGGTGCCCCGCCCTGCACCGGCACGGTCAGGAAGAGGGCCACCGGCCAGAATCCCTGCAGCTGGTAGCCGCCGACGATCTTGCCCCGCTTGCTCTCCACGAAGACCGGCGTACCGAAGCGTGTGCCCTGCCGCCTTACCAGCAGCGCCTCAATTAGATGAAGCACCGCCACAAGGGCGAACAGCGACGGCATATGCAGGGCCAGAACCGAGTCCACAGCCCAGCGCCAGGACAGGGCTTCCTGCAGCGCCGGGAAGTTCACCAACACCGCCTGGAGTATACCCAGCACACCGATCGCATAGGCCCAGCACAAGAAGCGTACCCGAGCCCAGATCAGCAGCAGGGATACGATCCACAGCAGTACCACCGCCTCCGGCTGCACTACCGCTCCGATGCCCGCCATCACGGCCGAAGCGGCAAGACCACCGATCCAGCCCCACAGCACCGTTCTCCAGGTTTCGGAGATCAAGGAATGGAGCTTGACGGAGAAGAGCTTGCGTTCCAGCAGAATCTGCCGGCGGTATTGAAGCACGATGAACAGAATACCCACATAGTAAAACGGATTCAAAAGCAGTTCCGTCAGGGCCTTCAGCCCCCGGAATCCCCAATCGATTAGTCCCCCCATGGCTGACTCCCTTACGTGTTGTAAATAGCAAATGATTTTATTAAAAGGGCTGTATAAAAAAGAAGAAGAAGGTCAGCTCCCAAGGGCTCGGGAACTGCCTTCTTACATGAGTTCGACGCAGGGGCCCCATTTCCTGCTTTCACAGAAAATCACAGGCACCGGCCATCTGGTTATGGGTCATGTGTTACGGTTTGACCGTCTGCTGCATGTACTGCAGAGCCGCTTTGAGCTGCAGATCGTTCTTCGGCTCACGGATCGCCGCCAGCACTGCTTTCTCCAGCTTGTTCGCCGTCTCCGTGTCCACTTCCCCGGTTACCGGCAGATCGTTCAACCGCTGGAACGCCTTCACCGCCGTAGCCGTCTGCTGGCTGTAGTAGCCGTCCGTACGGTCCGGGTTCAGGGCAAGCCCCTGCAGCATGATCTGGAGATTCTTGACGTCCTCGCTGTTCGTATCCGGCTTCAGCGTCTCCTTCTTCGAGAGCGGAGCCGCTTTGAAGAAGGCCGGCTGCTCAACCGCCAGGTCCGGAGCAATGCCCTTCTTGTGGATCCAGGTGCCGTTCGGCGTGAGCCACTTGTAGACGGTCATCTTGATATTGCTTCCGTCGCCCATCTCTTCTTCGAAGGTTACCTGCACGGTCCCCTTGCCGAAAGTGGTTTCCCCTATGAGCTTGCTGCCTACCGAATCATGGAGCGCACCGGCCAGAATCTCCGAAGCGCTGGCACTGCCCTTGTTGATCAGAACCGAGACCGGATACGGCTTGCCGCTGCCTTTGGAAGGCGTGACTTCCTTCTCTCCCTTGCGGTTCTCGATCTGCACGATCGCTTTGTCCTTCGGAATGAACGGTTCGACAATCTCGACCACAGCCGTCAGGAGTCCGCCCGGATCGTTGCGCACATCGATGATGAGTCCCTTCATGCCCTGATCCTCCAGGAGCTTCAACTCTTCCTTGAAGCGCTTCGACGTATTGCTGGCGAACTGACGGATCTCGATCTTGCCGATCTGACCTTCGAGCATCTCGGCGTACACCGTCTCCACATCAATGTCGTCGCGGACGACGATAATCTGGATCGGCTCGGGCGAGCCGGGCCGCGCGATCTCGATCTTGGCCTGCGTGCCTTTCGGCCCGCGGATCTTCATGATCGCCTGGTTCAGCGTCTGCCCTTCCAGGGATTCGCCGTTCACCGACAGGATCACGTCATTGGCATGAAGACCGGCCTTCTCCGCGGGAGATCCCTTGATTGGCGCCACGATCATAATCCGTCCGTCCTCCGACGTCACTTCCGCTCCGATACCCTGGAACGAGGAGGAGATGTTCTCGTCGAACTGCTGGGCTTCCTTCTGGTCCATATAGACCGTGAACGGATCGTCCAGCGTTGCCAGCATGCCGTTGATTGCCCCGTTGACGATTTTCTCGCGGTCCACTTCGGTGAGGAACTTGTTCTCGATGAGTCCATACGTCGTTGCTATCTTGTTATAATCTTTTTGCGTCAGCCCCGACTTGACCTCCGCCCCTTCAGCCCCCGGCCTTCCGACAGCTGCGAAGATAGACGGATTCACAATCGTGAGCGTCATGATACTGCTGGCGAACATGCCGAGCAGCACAAACGCGATCACCGTACGTCCCTTGAACGTCATTTCTCTCTCCACACCGCCTTTGCTCTTCCCACGAACTTACGCCGCTTGTCTCTGTAGTGTATGACAAGCCTTTCCTAATTATGAAAGATGCCGCTTATTTTTGGCCGATGTAGCCGTTCGGATTCACCGGGTTCCCGTTGATCCGCACCTCGAAGTGAAGGTGATTGCCGGTGGAGCGACCGGTCGAACCGACTTCCGCGATCTTCTGGCCTTTCTTGACCGTCTCACCCTTCTCCACTGCAATCCCGCCGTTGCGGATATGCCCGTACAGCGTCCAAATTCCGCCTCCATGGTCGATCATAACCGTATTGCCGTAACCGCTCCACGATTGGGCCATGATCACCACGCCGTCTTCCGCCGCGAGAATGTCGGTTCCGTTTGGAGCCGGAAGGTCAACCCCGCTGTGAGATGCGGTACGGCCTGTGATCGGGTCACGGCGCGAGCCAAAATCGGAGGATTTGCTGACATAGCTGCGAAGCGGATAACCGAACTTCCCCCCGGGAGCCGCATAAGCCTGAGGAGGGGCAATCACGCCTTTGTTCGACGTATTGTTCTTCTTTCTTGCCGCTTCCGCTTCTCTAGCCACCCGCTGCTGTTCTTTGAACAGGGCCTGCTGCTTCTTCGACTCCGCCGCAGCAGCAGCCATCACCTGCTGTTCGATTTCCTCGTTGATATGCTCGAGCTGCTCTTCCTGCTGGCTCAGGCTGGCAATCCGGACTTCCTTCTCTTTTTCTTTCTCCACAAGATCGGCCTTGATCTCCGAGACCTGTCCGTATAAAGTCTTTACCTCCGCGAGCTTCTGTTCAATCACGACCCGCTTGTCGGCAATGACCTTGTGGTCGCGCTTGTTCGCCTCGAGGATATCCTTATCCTGCGAGACGATGGACTGCAGCGCCTGCAGACGGTCCAGGAAATCGCTGAAGCTTGTGGAGCTCAACAGCACATCCGCGTAAGAAACCGCGCCGTTCATATACATCAGCCGGAGTCTGGACTTCAGCAGCTGGTCGCGCGTCTCAATCCGCACTTCCGCTTCGTCAAGCTCTACGGCATTTTGTTCGAGGGAGGTTTTCACAGTATAAATCTGTTCGTTCAACTGGTTGAGCTTCGTGTTGGTCGAGTCGATCTGCCCCATCAGAGCATCGAGATCGCTCTCCGTTCGCGCCTTCTCGTTCTGGACTTGAGCGATCTGCTTGTCCGTCTCCGCCTGTTTCTTCTGGTAAGCATTCTTCTGCTGTCTGAGCTGGTTCAGCTCATTTTGGATCCGCTGGGTTTCCGATGCTGCGATTCCGGACTGCGGTGCGATCAGCATCCCCACCAGTCCGGCTGCGACGACAAAAGGCACAAAAGGCTTGTTCGACAACACGTGTTCCTCCCCTGTTACCATAATCTATATCGTGCCGAAATTCAGCGTAACGACAAAATACCAAACGCGTCTTTCCCCTGACCGGAACCTGCCGGTCAAACGCGCATAAACTTGCGGACCGAAATCGTGCTTCCCCACACGCCGATAATCACGCCGATGCCAAGCAGCAGCGCGCCGGTCTTCGGTCCCACTTGTTCGAAAGGCAGCAGCTGGATCAGCATCAGATTAAGATCGAGCGACACCCACCGCATCAGCTGCCAATACCCGTAGAGCAGCAGCACAATCGGAATCAGAGATCCGATCAGTCCCAGCAGCGCCCCCTCAATGAAGAAAGGCCACCGGATAAACGCATTCGTCGCGCCGACAAGCTTCATAATCGAGATCTCCCGGCGCCGCGCGATAATCGTCAGCTTGATCGTATTGGCGATGAGGAACATCGCCGTCAGGGCCAGTCCCGCTACGATGACCAGACCGATGTTGCGGACCACCGAGGTGACCTTAAACATCGTCTCGACCGTCCCCTTGCCGTAGTTCACACGATGAATCGTCTTCACCGGATCTTCCGGAGCGTTCAGCTTCTCAATCGCGGCCGCAACCGATGCCACATCCCGCGGCTCCGTTACTTCCACCGTGAACGAGTCATTGAGGGGATTGTCATCTTCGCCCTCCAGCCCCTCCAGCAGCTGCCTGCCGTTCTCACCAAGACGTTCCCGCAGATCGGCAAGCCCCTGTTCCTTGGAGACGAACGTCACCGTCTTCACCTGCGGAATCTCCTTGATCTTCGCGGCCACTTCATCGATCTTCTCCTGCGATGTATTCACCTCGAGGTACACCCGGATCTCGACCTGCCGCTCGATCTGCTGGGCCAAATAGTTCACATTGAGCGTCAGCAGCAGAAAAACGCCGAGAATCAGGAGGGAGATCGCGATGGAAGCGATGGAAGCAAAGGACATCCAGCCGTTGCGCGCCACATTCTTGGTGCCTTCCCGAAGATGTCTGGCTACCGTGCTAATCCTCATAGCCGTAATCTCCTCTCAGCTGGTCGCGCACGATCCTGCCGCCTTCAATGGCAAGCACCCGCTTGCGCATCGAGTTCACAATCTCCCGGTTGTGGGTCGCCATGACGATGGTCGTACCCCGGAAGTTGATCTCTTCCATCAGCTTCATGATCCCCCAAGAGGTCTCGGGATCGAGGTTGCCTGTAGGTTCATCGGCGATAATGACGGACGGATTGTTCACAATGGCACGGGCAATCGCCACGCGCTGCTGTTCCCCTCCGGAGAGCTGGGTCGGAAGCGATTGGATCTTGTCCTTCAGGTTGACAAGCTCGAGTACTTCCATCGTGCGCTTCTTGATGATTTTCTTCGGAGCCTCGATGACCTCCATGGCAAACGCCACGTTCTCGAACACCGTCAGCTTCGGGAGCAGACGGAAGTCCTGAAAGATCACGCCGATGTTGGGCGGACGAACGGAATCTTGCGCTGCTTCAGCTTCTCGAGGTTGAATCCGTTGACGAAAATGGTCCCCTTGGTCGGACGCTCTTCTCTATAGATCAATTTCATGAATGTCGATTTACCGGCCCCGGACGGACCCACGACGTAGACGAATTCGCTCTGATCCACTTTCACGCTGATGCCGTTAAGGGCATGACCGCCGTTTGGGTACGTTTTCCACACGTCGTGCATTTCAATCACTGTATCACATCCTGAGATCTGCGAGTTTGGTGGTTCTCTATAGGTGCAGCAGGCTCACCTGAAGCCGCATGAAACTATCCTTCGGTCGAATCGCAAGAATACCGGGATGGGCAGAACGCGCAAGGCACAGCCCCCGGCTTGATAACGAAACAACACAGCCGCAACAGCCAAAAAAAGCCAGACCGGTGCCAGCTTTTATAATTTCGACATAAAGCTCTAAATTCCTTTATGGCCAAGTGATTTTCTACACATTGTCACAGAAGGCAGCATCCGCCGCCCGGATCTCTGCCATGCCTCCCCTAATGCTGTCAAGCTTCGCCAAATCCGCAGCAGCTGCAGGGGCATCCGCGGGTTCGCAGGCAAGTTTTGGGGCGTGTCCGCATACCAATGAAGTGTGCAGCTCTTGTACGGTCCCCATCCGATTTTACCGCAAATAAAGGAGCAGGCCCTATGACATCGATCACTACAAGCAAGCGACTCCATTACGGACTGGCCGCCGGCCTCCTTCTGCTGCTGGCCTCATCGCTCGGTACGGCCGCCTACGGGCTGCACCCGCACCTGCCGGCCGAAGCTCGGATCGGCGACTGGTCCATCGCGGGGCTCACGCCGGCGGAGCTTGAGGAGCAGCTTGCGGCCAAAGAGGCGGCCCTGCTGTCCCTGCCCGTACGGCTCGCCGTCAAGGAGGGCGAAGCCCGGCTGACCAAGAGCGTCACGCTCGGCGAACTGGGCCTGGAGCTGCGCCGCGAGGAGCTGCAGGCCCAGCTGCAGCCGCTGCGGCAGGGCTCGCCGTGGGAGCGTGCCCTCGCTCGCTGGAGACTGCGCGGCGTCTCATGGCAGCTGGCCGTGCAGCTGCCGGAAGAGAAGCTTCGCGCTGCGCTGTCCGCTACGTTCGCCGAGGTCTACGCGCGCAAGCCCGCCGACGCGCTGCGCATCATCGAAGCCGACGACACGATCCGCTACGTGCCGGAGCAGGCCGTGTCGCTGATCGATGAAGCGAAGCTGCACGAGGCGCTGCTCGCGAAGCTTCCTTCGTGGGGCTCCCTGGCGGGCGCGCCCCTCTCCAAAGATGCGCCGGAGAGCGGGGCAGCTCCGCCTCCGCTGGATGTGGAGCTGCCGATGAGGACGGCAGCCCCGGGGGTTACCGTGCAGGCGCTGCAGGCTCAGGGCATCTCGCGCAAGCTGATCGAGTACACAACCAGCTACCCGCCCGGCAGTGCTTCTCCGGAGGGCCGGGTTCATAACGTCCGCTCGACGGCGGCCGTGATCCATGACGTGCTGCTGAAGCCCGGCGAGGTCTTCGACTATGCACCTTACATCGCCGAAACCGAGAAGCGCTTCGGCTTCCGCGAAGCCCCCGTCATCGTCAATGGGAAGCTCGTTCCGGGCGTGGGCGGCGGCATCTGCCAGGTATCCTCCACGCTGTACAATGCCGTGCTCCGTGCCGGCCTGACCATCGTGGAGCGGCGCAACCATTCCCTGCCGGTAAGCTATGTCCCGCTCGGTCAGGATGCCACGTTTGCCTCCGGGCATATCGGCTTCAAGTTCCGCAACAGCACCGGACATTACCTGCTTATCCGCACCTCGGCCACCGACCGCAGCATGACCGTGAAGCTGTTCGGACAGACGCCGCCGGAGTGGTCTTACGATATTGTTTCCAAAACCGTCGAGACCCTCCCGGCGCCGGTTAAATACGTGCACAATCCGACGCTGCGCAAAGGCAGGCAGGAAACACTGATCAAGGGCAAGCCCGGTTATATCGTCGAAACTTACCGCAGGAAGCTGAAGAACGGGGTGGTGATGGCCGAGGAGAAAATCTCCCGCGACACGTACAGCGCCCAGCCTACGGTCATCGCCTCTTCGAACGGATCCGCCGCTTCCCGGGACCACACTTCGCCGTCACCCGGCGCTTCTCCCCGGGAACCGATGATCGAAGACGGCGTCAAGGGACCGAATTACCGCTCGGCCCGATAGCCCCGCTCCCCTTCAGGCAAGCACAAAGAACCCCCGCAGCCGGCGCCTTCCCCGGGAGTAATCCAGGGAACGGTTAGCAGGCTTGCGGGGGTTATGTTTTTGCGGCCGGCAAGGGAAACTATCCTACAGCCGGGGCCTATATCGTAACTTACCGGCTCTTGGCGAAGTACTCGTCGAACCAGGCTGCAGCTGCGGCATGCACCGCTTCGGCCCGTTCGATCGCCCCGCTAACCTGTACGGAGGCCGTACCGCCATAGACGTTGCGGGCATTCACGACGCTCTCCGGCTGAAGCACCTGAAAGATATCCTGATCGAACAGCTTGGAGAACTGGTGATATTCTTCGAGCTTCAGATCGAGCAGGTATTTGCCGTTCTGGATGCAATACAGCACCGTTTTGCCGATGACTTCATGTGCCTGACGGAACGGCATGCCCTTGTTCACGAGATAATCGGCAATGTCCGTCGCGTTGGAGAAGTCCTGGTTGACCGCTTGACGCATCCGGTCCTTGTTGACCTTCATCGTTGCAATCATCGGGGCATAGAGCTGCAGCGCACCCTGCAGGGTACGGACGGTGTCGAACATGCCTTCCTTGTCTTCCTGCATATCCTTGTTATAGGCCAGCGGGAGCGACTTGAGCACCGTCAGCAGGCCGATCAGGTTGCCGTACACCCGGCCGGTCTTGCCGCGCACGAGCTCGGGAACGTCCGGATTCTTCTTCTGCGGCATGATCGAGCTGCCCGTACAAAACGCATCGTCAAGCTCGATGAAGCGGAACTCGGTGCTCGACCACATCACGAACTCTTCGCTTAGACGCGAGAGGTGGGTCATGATCAGCGAGGCATTGGCAAGGAATTCGACGATGAAATCCCGATCAGATACGGCGTCCAGGGAGTTCTCGTATACGCGATCGAAGCCGAGCTGCTGGGCCACGAAGTGACGGTCGATCGGGAACGTCGTACCCGCCAGTGCACCGGCGCCCAGAGGCAGCACGTTGATCCGCTTGTAGCTGTCCTGCAGACGCTCAATGTCCCGCTGGAACATCGAGACATACGCCATCAGATGATGGGCGAACAGGATCGGCTGCGCCCGCTGCAAATGCGTATACCCCGGAACGATCGTGTCCAGGTTCGCTTTTGCCTGACCGATCAGCGCTTCCTGGATTTTGTTCAGGAGGCCGACGAACTCCACCACCCGTTTGCGGAGCCACAGGTGCATATCCGTAGCCACCTGGTCGTTGCGGCTGCGGCCGGTATGGAGCTTGCCGCCTACCGGGCCGACTTCATCGATCAGCGCCTTCTCGATATTCATGTGAATGTCTTCGTCGCTTACCGTGAATTCCATTTCGCCGCGGCGGATCATATTCTGGACCTTGTGCAGCCCGTCCTTGATCTTCTCCACATCGTCCAGCGGAAGAATGCCGCACTTGCCGAGCATCGTCACGTGCGCGAGACTCCCTTGAATATCTTCTTCCGCCAGTTCCTTATCGAACAGGATCGAGGCCGTATATTCCTCCACGAGCTGATCCGTCTTCTTCGTAAACCGTCCACCCCAAAGCTTAGACACGTTAGGTTGCTCCCCTCTCCGGTTCATCCATCATCATCTATCCAAAAAACAAGCTGATCTTCGCCACCACGTGCGGGTGCGCAGAAACCGACATAACACAGGCCTAGGGCCCTCCCCCAGCGGCTGATGCCGCGTAAGAGAGAAACCCTAGGGAGTACAAACCACTGCGCTTGGTTTCTTACGCTTGATCGGCGTTCTTCTTCACCCCTGCGGCCACGCGAAGACGCAGCGCGTTCAGGCGGATGAAGCCTGTCGCATCGCCCTGATCGTATGCCTTGGTCGGATCGGCTTCCATCGTGGCGATGTTCGGGTTGTAGAGCGATACCGGGCTCTTCACACCCGCTGCAATCACGTTGCCCTTGTAGAGCTTTAGGCGGACCGTGCCGCTGACGTTCTTCTGGCTCTCGGTGACGAGGGCCTGTACGGCCAGACGCTCGGGAGCGAACCAGAAGCCGTTGTAGACGAGCGAAGCGTACTTCGAGATGAGGGAGTCGCGCAGGTGCATTACTTCGCGGTCCATCGTGAGCGACTCGATCTTGCGGTGAGCCGTGAAGAGGATCGCGCCGCCCGGTGTCTCGTATACGCCGCGGCTCTTCATGCCGACGAAGCGGTTCTCGACCATATCGACGCGGCCTACGCCGTGCTTGCCGCCGAGCTCGTTAAGCTTCTCCATGATGTGCAGCGGGATCATCCGCTCGCCGTTAATGGCTACGCAGTTGCCCTGCTCGAACTCGAGCTCGATGTATTCCGCTTGATCCGGCGCATCTTCCGGGTCAGCGGAGAGCAGGAACATCTCTTTGTTCTCCGGAGCGCTGGCGTCGAACCAAGGATCTTCGAGCACGCCGCTCTCGTAGGAGATGTGCAGCAGGTTGCGGTCCATGGAGTACGGCTTGGACGCCGATGCCGTGACCGGAATGCCGTGCTTCTCCGCGTAAGCGATCATCTCGGCGCGGCCGGGGAACTGCTCACGGAACGACTCGAGACGCCATGGCGCGATCACTTCGATGTCCGGTGTCAATGCGGCAGCCGTAAGCTCGAAGCGAACCTGGTCGTTGCCTTTGCCGGTTGCGCCGTGGGCGATCGCCGTTGCGCCTTCTGCCAGCGCGATTTCAACCATGCGCTTGGCGATCAGCGGACGGGCAATGCTCGTGCCGAGCAGATACTGCCCCTCATACAGGGCGCCCGCCTGGAACATCGGATAGATGAAATCCTTCGCGAATTCTTCGCGCAGGTCGTCGATGTACACCTTGGAAGCGCCGGTGCTCAGCGCCTTTTCTTCCAGGCCGTCGAGCTCTTCCTTCTGGCCGATATCCGCTGTGAACGCGATGATCTCGGCGTCATAGGTTTCCTTCAGCCATTTCAAAATGATGGATGTATCCAATCCGCCCGAATAGGCCAGTACGATTTTCTGCTTTGCCATGCTTCTCCCGCTCTCCTTTGTGTTCGCTCTATCATTGCGGCCGTGCGGCCGGCCGGGACCGTTCCCGTCATCTCCGCCCGGAAGCGGTCCCCATCCCAAGCCTCTGCACTGCCGTTCATTCGTCCGTTCTACATAATGGCGGCCATAACGGCTTTCTGCGCGTGCAGACGATTCTCCGCCTGATCGAAGATCACGGAGTTGGCCCCGTCGATTACCCCTTCGGACACTTCTTCGCCGCGGTGTGCAGGCAGACAGTGCATGAAGAGGTAGTCCTTCTTCGCGTACTTCACAAGCGCTTCGTTCACCTGGAAATTCTTGAACGCGAGCTCCCGCTCCTTCTGCTCCGCTTCGAAGCCCATGCTCGCCCAGACGTCCGTATAGACGACATCCGCATCGGCGATGGCTTCCACCGGATCGGTGCCGACCCAGATGGAGCTGCCGGCCTTGGAAGCCGCTTCTCTCGACAGCTCGAGCACTTCGCTGTCCGGCTCGTAGCCCTGCGGCGTCGCCACCGCAAAGTTCATGCCGAGCTTCGCCGCGCCCATCATCAGCGAATGCACCATGTTGTTGCCGTCGCCGATGTAAGCCATCTTAAGCCCCTGCAGACGGCCCTTCTTCTCCTGGATCGTCTGGTAGTCCGCCAGCGCCTGGCACGGGTGCGACAGATCCGTCAGACCGTTAATGACCGGTACCGTTGCCCCGCGGGCCAGTTCGATCACCGTCCGGTGCGCATAGGTGCGAATCATGATGCCGTCAAGATAGCGCGACATCGTCTGGGCGGTATCATGAATGGTCTCCCCGCGGCCGAGCTGCAGATCGTTCTTGCTGAGGAACAGCGCATGCCCGCCGAGCTGGTACATCCCTACTTCAAAGGAAACACGCGTACGCGTGGATGATTTTTCAAAAATCATGCCGAGGGTCTTGCCCTTCAGCGGTTGAAACACTTCCCCGGCCTGGTTCTTCTTCTTGAGATTGATTGCCAGGTCGATCAAATATTGAATCTCTTCCGGCGCATAATCCACCAGACCGATAAAATCGCGCCCTTTCAGGCTGATCTCGATATCCTGCTCTGTCGTTCCCGCCATGAATGCATCTCCCTTCTTTCTTGCAGCGGCCCCAAGGCCCTTCTCTCGGATCGTAACCGGAGCGCTCCGGCTGGAAGCCGCTGCCGCATTGTATATTAAACCGCTGCTGCGGCTGCTTTCTTCGCCAGTTCCGCTGTAATGGCCGCAAGGCCGCGGTCCAGATCTTCCTTGCTGATCAGCAGGCTCGGTGCCAGCCGGATCACGTTAGGTCCCGCCGAAATCACGAGAACCCCTTGGTCGAGCAGGGAGCCGATGATCTCGCCCGCCGGCACGGTCAACCCGATGCCCAGCAGAAGGCCAAGCCCGCGCACTTCCGTCACCAGCGGATTGCCGGCCAGCTGTTTCTTCAGTTCACCGACGGCATAAGCACCCAGTTCCGCTGCACGCTCAGGCAGCTTCTCTTCCAGCATGACTTCCAAGGTCGCCAGCCCTGCCGCTGTGGCAAGGTAGTTGCCGCCGAAGGTCGAGCCGTGGCTGCCGGCGGAGAAGGCTTCACGGAGCTTTTCCTTGCCGAGCATGGCGCCGATCGGCATCCCGCTGCCAAGCCCTTTGGCCAGTGTGAAGATATCCGGCTCGATGCCGTAGTGCTCGTAGGCGAACAGCTTGCCTGTACGGCCCATGCCCGTCTGGATCTCATCGACGATGAGCAGCAGTCCGTGTTCTTCGCACAGCTCGACGATACGCTTAACGAAGGACGGGTCCGCTGCGTTCACGCCTCCCTCGCCCTGCACCATCTCCAGCATGATCGCACAAGTCCGGGAGGATACAAGCTTCTCAAGGGCTTCGGCGTCATTAAATGGCGCATAAACGAAGCCTTGAGGCAGCGGTGCAAAGCCTTCCTTGACCTTATCCTGCCCTGTTGCGGTTAACGTAGCCAGCGTGCGGCCGTGGAACGACATGTGGAAGGTGATAATCTCGCAGCGCTCCGGCTGGCCCAGCACCTTCTGGAAGTACCGGCGGGCGAGCTTGATAGCCGCCTCGTTCGCTTCCGCGCCGCTGTTGCTGAAGAAAACCGCATCGGCGCAGGAGTGCTGTACGAGCAGTCCCGCCAGCTTCTCCTGGTTCGGGATGCGGTACAGGTTGCTTGTATGCCACAGCGTATCGATCTGCTCCTTGAGCCGATCGCCCACACGCTTCGGCGCATGACCCAGATTCGTAACCGCAATCCCGCACATCAGGTCCAGATACTCCTTGCCGTTCTCATCCCACAGCCTGCTGCCTTCGCCCTTCACAAATGCAAAAGGATACCGTGCGTAGTTCGGAAACAAAGCGCTTTGAGCTTCTCCCATGTCGTTCACTCCTTTATATAATCGAAGTAGGATTCCGTTCTTCAGTTCCGTACGATGCGCGTACCGATGCCGCCTTCGCGGAGCACCCGGCTGAGCACGGCCGGTTCGGAGCCGTTCACGATGACGACTTCCCGCACCTTGCCCTGAATACACTGCACGGCTGCCCGCACTTTCGGAATCATGCCGCCATAAATTTCGCCGCTTTCGATCATCTCGTCGATCTCCCGAACCGTAACGGAAGGAAGCACCCGCTTCTCCCCGTCCACCGTCTTCAGGATGCCCGGAACGTCGGTGACCACAATCATCCGCTCGACGCCGATATGTGAAGCGACTGCGCCGGCCGCCGTATCCGCATTGATGTTATAGCGCTGGCCGCCGTCGGCACCGATGCCGACAGGGGCGATGACCGGCATATAGCCCATGGCCACGATGCCCTGCACCAGCTCCCCGTTGACGTTCGTCACGTCACCGACAAGCCCCACTTCATGCGCGTTCTTCACCGGCTCCGCCTGGATCAGATGGCCGTCGACCCCGGAGAGGCCGATCGCCTTCGCTCCGGAGCACTGGATCTTGCGCACGATCTCTTTGTTGATCTGGCCCGCGAGGACCATCTCGACCACGTCGAGCACCCTCTCATCCGTCCGCCTTAGACCGTTGACGAACTCGGTCTCGATCCCGAGCTTGCCGAGCGTATCCGAGATCGCCGGCCCGCCGCCGTGAACGATCACCGGAATGAGCCCCTGCTCCTGCAGAATACGGAGGTCTTCAAAGAAAGCGTCCGGCAGGGCCGCAAGTGTGCTGCCCCCGCATTTCATCACAAAACAGTCTTTCATCCGCGCGTATCCCCTTCTGCTCTATATCCCTTGCAGACCGCAGCCCGTCTCCTCCGGAAAGCGGCCTTATCCTTAGCCCCATCAACCCTTGCCGTGGGACATCCCGTTACGTTCGGTAGGCGGCATTGATCCGCACATAGTCGTATGTGAGGTCGCAGCCCCAGGCGGTTGCCGATACATCCCCCATATGCAGATCGACATGGATGAGAACGAAGTCGCCCTTAAGGTACTCCGCAGCCCGCTCTTCGTCGAACTTCACCGGACGGGACTGCTCCAGTACGGTAATATCGCCGAGCCGCACATCGACCTTCTCCGTCTCGACCTTATACCCGGCCCGGCCGACGGCCGCAATAATCCGGCCCCAGTTCGCGTCAGCGCCGTAGACCGCCGTCTTCACGAGCGAAGAACCGATGACCGTCTTGGCGATGGCGCGCGCCGCTTCCTTCGAGTCCGCTCCGGTAATGGTCACCTCTACGAGCTTCGTCGCCCCTTCACCGTCCCGCGCAATCGCCTTGGCGAGATGCTCGCCCACGAAAGCGAACGCGGCTTTGAAGGCCTCCCAATCCGCATGCTGCGGAGTCAGCGCTTCGCCGCCGGCCAGACCGCTGGCCATGACGACCACCATGTCGTTCGTGCTCGTGTCGCCGTCTACGGTGATCATGTTGAACGTGGAATCCGTCACCTCGTTCAGCAGCTTCTGCAGGTCGGCGCTTGCAACGTTGGCATCGGTCGTGATGAAGCCGAGCATCGTGGCCATGTTCGGGTGAATCATGCCGGAGCCTTTAGCCGCCCCAGCGATATGCACCGTGGTGCCCCCGACCGTCAGCGACACGCAGATCTCCTTCTTGACGAGATCCGTGGTCAGGATCGCCTGGCAGAAGTCGTCTCCGCCGTCCGCGCTCACACCTGCCGGCAGCCGTTCGATGCCGGGGAGCACCTTGCCCATCGGCAGCAGCTCCCCGATCACGCCGGTAGAGGTTACGCCGACGAGGTGTTCGGCCACACCGAACGCCTTGGCGCCGGCCGCACGCATCGCGCGGGCATCGTCCACGCCCTGCTGGCCCGTGCACGCATTGGCGTTGCCCGAATTCACGAGCATCACCTGCAGCGTACCGCCCTCGGCGATGCTCTCCTTCGTCACGCCGAGCGGCGCAGCCTGAAACTGGTTGAGCGTATATACACCCGCCGCCTGTGCCGGCACCTCGCATACAATCACGCCAAGGTCATGGCGTTCCGTCTTCTTCAGTCCGCAGTGCAGTCCCCCTGCGCGGAATCCTGCCGGCGTCGTTACGGAGCCCTCCGGCACCACCACGAACGCTGCTTTGCCTACCGTCATCGCTCTTCTCTCCCGTTCTGCCCAGTTATGGAAAGGCCACTTAAGGGTACACAGGACTGAATGCCAGCCCGGTGCCTTCGTCCCAGCCCATCATGAGGTTCAAGTTCTGAATTGCCTGTCCCGCCGCACCTTTGACCACGTTATCGATGACCGAGATCACCGTAAGACGGCCGGTACGGGAGTCCAGGGACAAGCCGATGTCGCAGTAATTGGAGCCGAGCACCTGCTTGGTCGCCGGAAACTTGCCCTTCTCGAGGATCCGGACGAACCGCCGTCCTTCATAATAAGAACGGAACAAGGCGAAGATCTCGTCCTCGCTGCGGGCTTCTTTCAGATTCACGTAGATCGTCGACAGAATCCCCCGCGTCATCGGCACCAGATGCGTCGTGAACGTGATCACGGCTTCTTCTCCTGCAAGACGGGATATCGTCTGTTCGATCTCAGGCGTATGCTGGTGCTTGTTGACCTTGTAGGCCAGGAAATTCTCGTTCATCTCCGAGTAGTGCACCGTCAGGCTGAGACCGCGCCCTGCACCGGATACGCCGGACTTGGCATCGACGATGATCGACTTCGGATCGATCCACCGGTGAGCCGCCAGCGGAGCAAGCCCCAGTGCCGTAGCCGTCGGGTAGCAGCCCGGATTCGAGACGAAATCCGTTCCCTTGACGTCGTCCCCGAACACTTCGGAAAGTCCGTATACCGCTTTATCTATGTAGGCCGGATCAGCCGGCTTATGTTTGTACCACTGTTCGTAATCTTCCCCGTTCTTCAGCCGGAAGTCGCCCGAGATATCGATCACCTTGAGTCCAGCATCCAGAAGCTTCGGCGACAGCTCGCTGCTGATGCCGTGCGGGGTGGCCAGAAAGACGACATCCGCCTTCTCCTTCAAGAGGTCCACATCAACCGCATCCAGCTTGTCGGTCAGAATTCCGTTCAGGTGCGGGAAGCCTTCCGCGATGGAAGCCCCGGCGTTCGAGGACGATACCACCGATGTGATCGCCACATGGGGATGAGCCAGCAGCAGCCGGATCGTTTCCGCCCCGCCGTATCCTGTCGCTCCGACAATGGCCGCTCTTACTTGAGACATAATCCGTTCCCTCCACATGCAAACTATGTATTATTATACATTCGCAAGTATAATAATTCAACGCATTTTTTCATGAACAGCACTGATGATATCTATGGAAACCTCTGCCTTATCCCTCGATCCGGTAACTCCGGCCGTATTCAACAGGCGCCTTGCTGCCATGGAGGCAGATGGCCTTTTCCACCTTCCTCATCGTACCCCAGCTTTTCCGGCTCTGCAACCTTTCTCTTCCAGCCGAAAGGCGATCCCATCCGCCCCATCGCCCGTCCCTTTTATCCACCGTTTCCACCCTGGGGCCCGCACCGTTCCAGCCGCCGGAGGGGCAATCCGGCTCCATTGACGAATCGGGAATGTTCTTGAACTGGGGTATCCCGCATGGTAAAATTTGAGTTGCCCTTTATGCGTAATGAATCGGGGAATGGTAGATATGACAAAGTTGGAAGCCGAATTCAGCAATTTGGTGAAAGCGTTTCGCAAGAAGCATATGGGCAAAGGCCCCCGGGAGATCCGCACCACGTTCTGCAGGAACTGGGCGATCTGCGAGATGGAAGGCCATCTCTCTCCCGTCGAGAAGTTCATCGCTACGGCGACCGACGGCAAGCAGGCGCTGCGTACCGCCCGGACCGAGATGGTCAAGGAGATGTACCGGACCCACCGCCCCGTCGAGATGGAAGAGCTGCTCGGCGCCCGCTTCGTAGACTTGTTCGTCGACATTGATCTTGACCAGGACATCGGCATGAGCATCTTCGTCTTTGACCGGGACATCCCGCACAAGACCGGCTGACTTTGCCGCTGATTCTTCGGGCCCTTCGCCATGACAGGCATGCCGGATACCCTCCGGACCGCCTTCACCGGTGAACCCGCCTATCCTAACTACATAGGTGCCGTTGGCACTTGGCAGCGATCCTGCTCAAGACTAACCGCCGCAGCAGACTCAGCCCCCATCGGAGCAGGCTTTATTCCTGTACGTCCCGGGCTCTGGGCCTGCTGCGGTTTTTTGTGCACCTCCCTATCCTATTCCCAAACTGAAGGAGCGTTCCTCTATGGGCCAAACCAAACATTCCGGGCAAATCCCCCTGCCCTCCCTCCCCGACCCGTCCCTCTGGGCCAGCCGCGTCCCGTTCGGGCTGAACCGGATCAAACCCCGGCATATCCGCGACACGTTCAAGGCCGTATGGGACAATCGCGACCAGCTGCCCTATGCTTACCGCATTCTGACCCAAGGGGTGTGCGACGGCTGCGCGCTGGGCGTGGCGGGGCTGCAGGATCAAACCCTGACCGGCCCCCATCTGTGCACCACCCGGCTGAACGTCCTGCGGCTGAATACGATGCCTGCGATCCCCAGGGATGTGCTGCACGCCGATATCGACGAACTGCGCCGCATGGACAGCACCGCGCTGCGCGGGCTGGGCCGCCTGCCGTATCCGCTGATCCGGCGGAAGGGCCAACGCCGGTTCACCCGCCTCTCGTGGGACGAAGCGCTGGACACAATCGCCGCCAAAATCTCGGCTGTCAACCCCAAGCAGCTGGCCTTCTACCTCACGGCCCGCGGGATTACGAACGAGTCGTATTACGCGGCTGCCAAGGTAGCCCGGTTCCTCGGGACGAACCACATCGACAACGCGTCCCGCATCTGCCATTCGCCCTCGAAGACCGCCCTGAAGCGGTCGGTCGGCATCGGCGCCTCCTCCTGCAGCTACAAGGACTGGATCGGCACAGATGTCCTCGTCTTCTGGGGCAGCGTAGCGGCGAACAACCAGCCTGTGTCGACCAAGTATATGTATGCGGCGAAGCGCCGGGGGACCCGGATCATCGTGATCAATCCATACCATGAGCCGTCGATGGACCAGTACTGGATTCCATCCGTGCCGGAGTCGGCGCTGTTCGGCACGAAGCTCACCGACGACTTCTACCAGGTGAACATCGGAGGGGACATCGCCTTCATGAACGGCGTCATGAAGGTCTGGTTCGAGATGGAGCGCGCACAGCCCGGCTCTGCTCTCGACCATGCCTTCCTGGCCGCCCACACGAACGGGCTGGAGGAGCTGCGTGCCCACGTGGAAGCGCAGCCCTGGGAGCTGCTGGAGCAGTCTTCCGGCCTCTCCCGTGAGCGAATGAAGGAATTTGCCGTGCTGCTCGCCGAAGCCAAATCGGGCGTCTTCGTCTGGAGCATGGGCCTGACCCAGCACCGCTTCGGTACCGACAACATCTCGCAGGTCGCCAACCTGGCGCTGCTGCGCGGCTTCCTCGGCCGGGAGCACTGCGGCCTGATGCCGATCCGCGGGCACAGCGGGGTGCAGGGCTCGGGCGAGATGGGTGCAGACCCATTCTCGCTGCCCGGCGGGGAGATCGGCGATGCAGCCGCCCGCCGTCGCATTGAAGCGCTGTGGGGCTTCCCGCTGCCCGACTGGCAGGGGGACATCGTCGGGGTCTCCCTCGAGAACGCGATGCTCCCCGAGGACCATGAGCGCCGGCTCCGGGTGTTCTATACCTCGGGCGGCAACTTCCTCGAGACGATGCCGGATCCTGAATTTATCCGACAGTGCCTTGAGCGGGTGGAGCTGCGGGTACATCAGGATATCATCCTGAACACCTCCACCCTCGTCGACGCGGCGGAAACGGTGATCGTGCTGCCGGCGATGACCCGCTATGAGCAGCCTGGCGGCGGCACGTCAACCTCCACGGAGCGGATGGTCTACTTCTCACCGGAGATCGAAGGCCCCCGCATGCCGGAAGCCCGGGCCGAATGGCAGATCTACGCTGAGCTGGCCGCCAGGGTGAAGCCGCAGGAGGCGAAGCGCCTGGGCCTCCAATCCGCAGCGGACATCCGCCGGGAGATTGCCGAGGCGGCGCCGAACTACGACGGCATCCAGCACCTGAAGTCGCGGGGCGACGTATTCCAGTGGGGCGGCGCCTGGCTGTGCGAAGGCGGTATCTGCCCGACCCCGGATGGCCGGGGGCGGCTGCTGCCGATCGAGCTTCCGGAGCTCCGGAAACCTGAAGGACACTTCTTCGTGACCACCAGGCGGGGCAAGCAGTTCAATTCCATGATCTACAGCGAGACGGACCCCTTCAACGGGGCGGACCGGTACCATGTGCTGATGCATCCGGAGGACGGCCGGAAGCTCGGTCTTCGCGAAGATGACGCCATCGTCGTCTATAACCGGTATGGTGCCATGCACGGAAGAGCCAAGTGGGAGCCGGTCAAGCCCGGCAATATCGAAGTGCACTGGCCGGAGGGCAATGTGCTGCTGCCGACCGGTGTATACGAACCTCATGCGGGAATACCGGAATATAATACCTCGGTGATTGTGGAGAAAGCGGAAACTTATCATGCGATGAAGGATACGAAGTACGTGGAGCGGAGAATCGAAGAATTGGAACTGGAGAGCGAGTGAGCGGGGATGCACGATGAGGCGGTAACACCAAGAACCATATGGAGATACGACGGGGGCGCCCTCCGGCCCCTCCGCGACACCATTGTGCGGGAGACGCCTCTGACGGTCCGTGTGAACGGGGAAGAATTCGCCACGGTCGTCTGCTCGCCCGGCGACCTGGAGGACTTCGTCGTCGGCTTCCTGGCCTCAGAAGGTGTACTCCGGCTTCATTCCGAGATCACCTCCCTTCAGCTCGATCCGTGGAAGGGCTTTGCTTATGTGGAACTGCAAAACCCGCTGCCGGCGCGGCAGCGGGATCAGTCCAAACGGTTTATCGGCTCCTGCTGCGGCAAGAGCCGGCAGTTCTACTTCCAGAGCGATGCCCGGACGGCCCGGACCGTCCTCTCCCGCCATACGGTGACGCCGGACCAATGCCTGGCGCTCATGGCGCTGCTGCAGGAGGGCTCCGACGTCTTCCGCAGTACGGGCGGTGTCCACAATGCGGCACTGTGCTCCACCGACGCGCTGCTGGTCCGCCGCAGCGATATCGGGCGGCACAACGCCCTCGACAAGCTGTTCGGACACAGCCTCCGGCAGGGGCTGCCGCTGCACGACAAGCTGCTCGCCTTCAGCGGACGCGTCTCGTCGGAAGTGCTTCTGAAAGCCGCCAAGATGGGCATCGGCCTCCTGCTCTCGAAGTCGGCCCCGACCGATTTGGCGCTGAACCTGGCGGACGACCTGGGCATCACGGTGATCGGCTTCATCCGCGGAAGCAGCTTCAACGTGTATTCGCATCCGGAACGGGTGCAGCCCACGGCCGGGTCCGCCCGGGCTTGACCGACCGTCCGCTGATTACGGACTCAGACTGCTGCCTGTCAGCTTGAAGCCCTCGCCCAGCACCTCGTTGGTGTCGCTCAGGATGACGAAGGCTCCCGGGTCGATCCGCCGGACGAGCTCCTTCAGCCGGCTGACCTCGGTCTGGCTGACGACCACCATCAGCACCCGCTTGGATTCGCCGGTATAGCCTCCGGTCGCCTGCAGCTTGGTCAGTCCCCGGTCGAGCTCGTAGAGGATGCCCTCCCGGATCTCTTCCTCGGCCTCCGAGATGATGAACGCAACCTTGGAGTAGCTGAGGCCGAGCTGCACAATGTTGATCGTCTTTGTCGTGACGAAGAGACCGATCAGCGCATACATGGCCTTCTCAGGCGAGAGGAAGACACCCGCGGTCAGAATGATCAGGCCGTCGAGCAGCGCGACGCACAGACCGAGCGAGATCCCGGTATACCGGTGCAGCATCTGGGCAGCCAGATCCATCCCTCCCGTGGAGGCCCGTCCCCGGAACACAAGTCCGAGGCCCGCCCCGATCCCGATGCCTCCGTAGATGGAGGCGAGCAGCACGTTGTCGGTCATGGACGGCAGGTCCTTCGTCAGCAGGACGAACAGCGGCAGCACGATCGAGCCGACGAGCGTCTTCGCGCCGAACTGCCGGCCGAGCAGCAGCGTACCGAGCAGGAACAGCGGGATGTTGAGCGCCCACTGGGTGAAGGCCGGCTCGATGCCGAAGAGCTTCTCCACAATGACGCTGATGCCCGTTACACCGCCCGACGCTACCTGATTCGGTCCGAGGAAGGTGTTGAAGGAGACAGCCACCACCAGCGACCCGAGAAGGAGCAGCAGGTATTCCCGGATATGCTGCATCCAGCCCGGCCGGCCGCCCCCTCCCTTGCGTGAGCGCTTGTTCATGCGGCTGCCCTCGGCCGGACGCACGCCGCCGCGGGGACCCAGCCCCTGGGAGGCCGGAGGCGATTCCCCTGACCGGGCATCCGGTGCGTGGGCGTCTGTGCGCTCTCGCAACCCCGCCTCGTGAACGACCTTTGCCGGGGACGCTCCGTCTCCCCGTTTATCCTGAGCCGCCTCCAGGGACAGCCGGCCGCCGACCTTCCTCGGCGCTGCCTTCCTCACTGTTTTTTTTCTCCGATCCGCCATACGTTCCCCCGCCTCATTTCACAAAAAATCCCACATGTGCGGCAGCAGCCGGAAGCGCCTCCGGAATATCCCGGCACTGCACACCCCAAGCCGGCCGCCTTTTCCATGTAGGATGAGCTTGCCAACCCTATTTTATCAATCACCGGCTTCTTCCAGTCCATGAGGCAGGAAAACTTACTCTTCCCGATCCTTCTTGTTAATCCGGCCGCGGAGATACGCGTCGATGAACGGATCGAGATCCCCGTCCATGACCGCTCCCACGTTGCCCGTCTCTTCTCCGGTCCGGTGGTCCTTCACCATGCTGTACGGGTGGAAGACGTACGAGCGAATCTGGCTGCCCCAGGCAATATCGGCCACTTCGCCGCGAATCTCCGCGAGCTGCTTCTGCTGCTCTTCGATCTTCTTCTCGTAGAGCTTGGAACGCAGCATCTTCATCGCACGGTCACGGTTCTTGATCTGCGACCGCTCGGTCTGGCAGGAGACGACCACCCCCGTAGGCATGTGCGTAATCCGTACGGCCGAATCGGTTGTGTTGATGTGCTGTCCGCCGGCACCGGAGGCGCGGTACGTGTCGACCTTGAGATCCTCGGTCCGGATCTCGATCTCTACGTCGTCGTCGATCTCCGGCATGATGTCGCACGATACGAACGAGGTATGACGTCGGCCCGAGGAATCGAACGGCGAGATCCGTACCAGCCGGTGCACGCCCTTCTCCGCCTTGAGATAGCCGTAAGCGTTATAGCCCTGGATGAGCAGCGTAACGCTCTTCACCCCGGCCTCGTCGCCCGGCAGGTAGTCAAGCACCTCGACCTTGAAACCGCGCTTCTCCGCCCAGCGGCGGTACATCCGCAGCAGCATCTCCGCCCAGTCCTGCGACTCCGTACCGCCCGCCCCCGGATGCAGCTCCAGGATCGCGTTCAGCTTGTCGTACGGCTGACTGAGCAGCAGCTGCAGCTCGAAGCCTTCCAGCTTCTTCACCAGCGCGGTGATCCCCGAAGTGAGCTCGGATGCCAGGCTCTCATCGTTCTCTTCCTGCACGAGCTCCATCATGAGCTCAAGGTCTTCATATTCCGCCGTCAGCGCCTGCAGCTGGTCGATGCTGCCCTTGATCGCGTTCATCTCCGCAATGAGCTTCTGCGCCTTTTCATTGTCGTCCCAGAAGTCCGGAGCCGACATCTTCTCTTCGTAATCTGCGATCTGTTCCAGCTTCAGATCTAAGTCAAAGAGACCCCCTAAGCTCAGCCAATCGCTTGGCCGTTTCTTGCATATCCCGTTTTACATCCGCTTCCAACATGGTCAGCACCTCATTATAAAGTTTTATGATTACCTTATGCCTGTTCAGTGAAAAAGGAGACCGGGGCCTCGCCCCGACCTCCCGCTTCTTGCGGCCCGGTCTCTCCCCAGGCCGCTTGACGTTCGTTATGCCTTCAGAATGCCGTGGCACGCCTTGTACTTCTTGCCGCTGCCGCAAGGGCACGGATCCGTTGCGGCCGATGACTTCGCTCGCCTGAGCCGGACGGTTCACAGCCGGTTCGCCGTTGGTCGCCATCTCGTTCTCGTCGACGACCGCTTCCCGTACGAGGTTCGTCTCTACGTGGGCTTTCATGATGTACGTAGCGACTTCCTCCTGGATGTTCTGGATCATCTCCTGGAACATCTCGTAGCCCTCGAACTGGTACTCGCGGAGCGGATCCGTACCGCCGTACGCCCGCAGGTGAATACCCTGGCGCAGCTGGTCCATCGCATCGATATGATCCATCCACTTGCTGTCTACGGCGCGCAGCAGGACCACCTTCTCGAATTCACGCATGAACTCAGCACCAATGGCCGCCTCGCGCTCTTCGTATAAGCGGGTCAGCACGCCTTTGAGGTACTCGGCGATGTCTTCCTTCTCCTTGCCCTCGAGCTCTTCGGCCTTCAGCTGGCCCTCGTGCAGGAACGTACCGTTGCAGTAGTCCACGATCGCCTGCAGATCCCACTCCTCCGGCAGGTCCTCTGCGCAGTGCGCATCGACGATACGGTCGATGACCGGCGTAATCATGCCCATCACGATCTCGCGGATATTCTCCGATTCGATGACCTCGCGGCGCTGCTTGTAGATGATCTCCCGCTGCTGGTTCATCACGTCGTCATACTGGAGGACGACTTTACGCACGTCGAAGTTATTGCCTTCCACCCGCTTCTGGGCGGACTCGATGGCCTTGGAGATCAGCTTGCTCTCGATCGGCTGGTCTTCCTCGAAGCCCAGACGGTCCATCATCCCCATGATGTTCTCCGCACCGAAGCGGCGCATGAGCTCATCTTCGAGCGAGAGGTAGAACTGCGAGGAGCCCGGGTCGCCCTGACGGCCCGCACGGCCGCGCAGCTGGTTGTCGATCCGGCGGCTCTCATGCCGCTCCGTACCTATGATATGCAGACCGCCGAGTTCGGCAACGCCCTCGCCCAGCATAATGTCGGTACCGCGGCCCGCCATGTTGGTGGCGATCGTTACCGCTCCGAGCTGGCCGGCACGCGAGACAATCTCCGCTTCCTCCGCGTGGTACTTGGCGTTCAGGACTTTATGCGGGATGCCCTTCTTCTTCAGCATCTCGGAGAGCACTTCCGAGTTCTCGATAGAAACCGTACCGACGAGCACCGGCTGTTTGTTCTTGTGCCGCTCCGCGATTTCGTTCACTACGGCGCGGAACTTGCTCTGCACCGACTTGTAAACGACGTCCGGAATATCCTGGCGGATCGTAGGCTTGTTGGTCGGTATCGTGATGACCTCCAGGCCGTAGATCTTCTTGAACTCTTCTTCCTCTGTCTTCGCTGTCCCTGTCATACCCGAGAGCTTGCGGTACATCCGGAAGTAGTTCTGCAGCGTAATCGTAGCCAGCGTCATCGACTCGTTTTGCACCTGCAGGTGCTCCTTCGCTTCGATGGCCTGGTGCAGACCTTCGCTGTAACGGCGTCCGGTCATGAGACGGCCGGTGAATTCGTCGACGATCATGATCTCGCCTTCGGAGACGACATAATCCACATCGCGCTTCATGATCGCATGGGCCTTCAGGGCCTGCTGTATGTGATGGTTGATCGTCACATGCTCATGATCGAACAGATTCTCGATGCCGAACGATCTTTCCACCTTGGCCACTCCGGCTTCCGTCAGCGTAACGGAGCGTACCTTGATGTCGATAATGTAATCTTCCTCTTCTTTGAGACGGCTGACCACCTGGTCGGCGATCAGGTACATCTCGGTCGATTTGGCGGCTTGTCCCGAAATAATCAGCGGCGTACGCGCCTCATCCACAAGAATCGAGTCCACTTCGTCAATAACGCAGTAGGACAGCGGACGCTGCACCATCTGCTCTTTATATACAACCATGTTATCGCGCAGGTAATCGAAACCGAACTCGTTGTTCGTTCCGTACGTTATGTCACAGGCGTAGGCCGCCTGCTTCGCTTCGTGGGACATATTCGACAGGTTCACCCCGACGGTCAGTCCCAGGAAATTGTGAAGCTGTCCCATCTCCGCACTGTCCCGCTGGGCGAGATAGTCGTTGACGGTAACCACGTGAACGCCCTTGCCCGCCAGAGCATTCAGGTACACAGGAAGCGTACCGACCAGGGTTTTCCCTTCCCCAGTGCGCATCTCGGCGATCTTGCCCTCGTGAAGGACCATGCCCCCGATGAGCTGCACGTCGTAATGACGTTTGCCAAGCGCACGTTTGCCCGCTTCACGGACTACCGCGAAAGCTTCCGGGAGCAGATCGTCGAGCGTTTCGCCCTTCTCTAAGCGCTCGCGGAATTCGGCCGTCTTGCCGCGCAGTTCTTCATCGGATAATCCCTCAAATTGGGGCTCGAGCGAGTTAATATACTCCACGGCCTTCCAAAGACGCTTGAGTTCGCGGTCGTTGGGGTCTCCGAATATTTTTTTCACGAGTCCTAGCATGCTGCTAATCCCCTTCCTTTTTCGAACGGTATGTCTTACCCCAAATTGTAGCATTTTTAACCATGCCGCCGCAACAAACAAACCCTTTCGGAGCCGCGGCAGTCAAGGCGGCGATTTCACTCTCGTTTTCTTATCTAGAAGCTTGCCCCAAGGCTATCCTCCTCATTACAAACCGATGCAGCCGTTCCTTGGGAGCCCTATCCCTGTTCATTCCCATTCCCTTATGTATCGATGCTTCGGTCAAACCTGAATGGTATGCTACAGATCCCCCTTTCGTTTAGAATAAAAGGGCCTGGCTGTTCGGCCGGGCCCTTGATTGTGTTCCTATATGATATAAAGAGCAGACCTTTACTTGGCCGGTTCGATCAATCCATACTTGCCGTCGTTGCGTTTATAAACCACGTTGACTTCTGACGTATCGGAATTGGCGAAGACAAAAAAGTTATGACCTACCATGTTCATCTGCAGAATGGCCTCGTCAATGTCCATCGGCTTCAGCGTAAACCGCTTCGTCCGAACCAGCTCGAAGTCATCCTCCTCTTCGTGAACGGCAACATAGGAATCGTCCGGCTCCGAGGCACGGAACAGATCCTTGAGCCCGCCCTCCTGACGGATCTTCCGGTTGGCTTTCGTTTTCGCTTTGCGGATCTGGCGTTCGAGCTTGTCCACCACCAGATCGACGGAGGCATACATATCGGCCTGTCTCTCTTCCGCCCGCAGGAGCAGATTCGGCAGCGGAATGGTAACCTCCACAGCCTGCAGACCTTTCAATACGCTAAGTGAAACGCTTACTTCCGATGTAGGGGGAGCCTCGAAGTACTTCTCAAGTCTGCTGAGTTTCTTTTCCACATGATCTCTCAACGCATCTGTAACCTCAATGTTGACACCGCGAATGTTGAATTTCATGTATTACTCCTCCTTTCGTCCTTACAGTATACTATATTCCCCCCGTACGTTCAAAAATCCTTCACAATTCGCCAACATTCTTTACAAATTCTCTCCAGTCGCCAAAGCTCATAAAAACGCATACAAAAAAGACACCGCCGGAGTACCGGGGGTGCCTTTTGCTGCTAATTCATATCAATGATAACCATCTATTCAGCGGCCAAGCGGCCGGATGATTACAGCTTGATTACGTTAGCCGCTTGAGGACCGCGAGCGCCTTCTACGATGTCGAATTCAACAGACTGGCCTTCTTCCAAAGTCTTGAAGCCTTCTGTTTGAATCGCGGAGAAGTGTACGAATACGTCGCCGCCGTCTTCGCGCTCGATGAAGCCATAGCCTTTTTCTGCGTTAAACCATTTTACTTTACCTTGCATGCAAAACATTCCCTTCGTTATCAAATAACTGCTAACATTTCCCTACTGCATTTCGAATATATCATCCCCTTTACTCCCCTGTCAATGAAACTTCTTCATGTTGGCCAAATATTTAGAAAATTCGAGTATTAACATTTCCTTAACTTTCTATTCACAGAGAAAAAGCCTGATTTCATGCGGTTTTCCGACATTTTCTGCAAAGTTATCAACAGAGTTATCCACATTGTCCACAGGCACTTGTTCACAGTAAAAAAGCCCCTTGCCCAGGCAAGGAGCCGACCATATCTATTTTCGCTTATCAAAAAAGAGGCTGTCCGGTGTATAAGCCTTGTCATAAGCGCCCCGCTGCGTCCTGGCTGTATCGACCTTCTGCAGCTGCCCGGCCGCCTCGCTGCGCAGGGCCTCCATGCATTCCATGATGGCCTCATCCTGCCGCAGCACCTGCTGCACACGCTCCGCATAGAGCGAGGCCGCCTCGGGGTTCGTCTGAAGCCCGCGGCGGATCGAGAGGATAATCTCCTCCCGCTCACGCACAAACTGCTCGAGCTCTTCGTACTCCGCCTCCGGAAGACGGGAAGCCATCCCGGCCGTCAGCGTCTCCAGCGCCTCAATATGCTCACGCATGGGTCGCTCCGACAGCTTGACCGCCCGCTGCCGCGCGGCTGGCCTGAATCCAGGTCTCCTTCAGGGAGACGAGATATTCGAGCACTTCTTCAGCGGGTTCGGATTGCTTTTTCATATTGGCTTCCACCAGACGGAAGATGAAATAATCATAGAGCCGAGTCAGGTCCGCGGAGATGGGCTGCTTAGGATCCAAGGTTACCATCAGCTCTCGCACGATATCCTGCGCTTTGACCAAGTTCCGGTTAACCTCTTCATACCGGTTCTGCTTCATGGCTTCAATCCCGGCTCTGCAGAAGCGGATGGCCCCATCGTAGAGCATCATCAGCAGATGAGCAGGTGACGCCGTTTGAACCGAGGTGGACAGGTACTTATTTTGCTGTGCTTGTAGCATGCGTTTTCCCTCCTAAGAGATCTCCGTGGATGTGATTCTAGCTGCTGAATGCATTAGCCAGATAAGACGATTGCGAATTGTATTTACTCATCGCCGCTTCCATGGCTGCGAATTGTTTATAGTAGCGGTTTTCAATATCCGCCAGGCGTTCATTGCCTTTGGCGATCCGTGTGTTCAAATCGGTCAATCTTTTGCCGAGATCGCTGTCCGATTTGAAGACCGACATATCCGAGAATGCCGACGTACCGGCCTTCTTCGCGATTTTCTCCAGACTGCCCATGAGGTCCTGATAGAGGCGTTCGCCCACACCGACATCGGAACGGTCCGTATCTCCATTACCGTCCTGTGTGAACAGGTTGATCACGGCCTGCGGGTCTTTCTCGATCGCTTCCCGGAGCTTGGTTTCACTCTTGATATAGAGCTGTCCCTTCTCCAGATAGGATCCCGAATCGATTCCGATCGCACTCAGCGTTTTGTAATTCGGATTTCCGGTCTCTACCGGAGTGGACATCGACGAGCGCATCGTGTTGGCAAGCGCCGAGAGAATCGAATCGTTGCGGAGCAGACCGCTCTTTGCTTTGCCTTCCCACAGTTCGATGTCCTTGTCCTTCATCGCTTCCTTCTGCTCGGAAGTCAGCGGTGTGTAATCACGGAACTTATCTTCGCCCAGCTTCTCCTGAATGGTCTTGAGCATGCTGTTGTAATCGGTGATGAACGTTTTGATCGATTCCATGACCTTATCGGTATCGCTCTTCACATCAATCGTCGTTGTGCCCACGCCATTGAGTGTAATATCCACGCCGTTTACGGAAAAACTGTTGGAAGCACGGGTGGTGGCTACACCGTTGATCTTGAGCTGTGCATCGACAGGTGCAGAACCCGCTCCAAGCTTCAGCGTGTTGGTCAGGAAGTCTCCGGCTACGGAAATCGCCTGGCCGCCTCCGGACATGGAGACTACGCGGTTGGTCGAGTCATAGAACGCCGTGACCCCGGCCTGGCTGCTGATCTTGGACATCATCGAATCCAGGGAATCGGTATTCGGATTGATGCGGATCACCTTCGAGTTGACCGTAATATCGAACTCCTGGTAAGTCGGCGGCGTTGTCGCCGGAGCGACGGGGGTAAAACCGGCCACGAACTCGGTGTCCTTCAAAGGCACATTCGTTTTGAATGCCGGATCGGCCGTAATGGCCGCCGTGCTTGTGCTGACCGACGGCTGTGCCAGCGATACGACTTCCACCTTCAGCGTTCCCGGGACCGAGCTTGATGTCGCCTTGGCACCCACCGCTGAAGTGTCTCCTACCGTAGTCAGGGTCTTGGCCGCGAACGTGCCTTCTCTTTTGAAGTTAAAGAGCTTGTTGTTGCGGAAGTCAAGGATCTTGGCATTGATTTCCTTGTAGGCATCCCGCTGCCATTCGACGGTCTGCTTCTGCTGCGCCATCTTGTCGACCGGGATCCGATTCGCTTTCATCAGCTGCGAGATGAGCGTATCGGTATCCAGACCGCTGGTTATACCGGTGATGCGGTTTACCATAACATCCACCCTTTCCTGCGTTTACCGTTTTTCATCCACCAGAATACCGGCCATCTCCCAAAGCTTCGCGAGAAAATCAAGATTCTTCTCCGGCGGAACCTCACGGATGATTTGCCCGGACTCCTTATCGATGACTTTGACCATGATCTGCTTTGTTTTTTCGTGGATGGAGAAATTCAGCGACGTGTTCTTGCCTTCCACCGCTTTGATCGCCCGCTCCAGAGCTTTCACCATCTGCTCGTCGCTGATCGTGATTTCTTCACCGCGGTATTCGGCCAGCTTCATTTCCTTAACCGAGTGAATCGAATCCACTGCGCTCGATGCAGCTGCTTCCGCCTCTTTGTTGGTGCTTTTCAGCGCTGGACTTGCGGCCGGAATACGGTCGACTCCGCCGCTTCCTGTGATCGGCGTATCCATAGTTCTCTTTCCCTCCCGAGTTACGGTCTTACCTATATATCGGTCGTCTGAGCGCCGGGTGTTATAGAAAAGTAGCTCTTTATTCCTACTTTTTGCTGGTAGATGGTGGGATAGAAGGAACGGTGCCCTGATTCAGGCAGCCATAAGTCTGACTTTTCCAAAGGGAAAATGAGCAGGGGCTATGCCGGGACGGTTCTTTTTGCCCTTGGAAAAATCAACTGAAGAAAAAAGAAAGGGGAATGGCGTTTCTCCATCCCCCTGGATATATGATATTAACGGAGGAGCTGCAGTACGCCCTGCGGCTGCTGGTTCGCTTGAGCCAGCATTGCCTGCGCAGCCTGCGACAGGATGTTGTTCTTTGTCTGCTCCATCATTTCTTTCGCCATGTCTACGTCGCGGATCCGGGATTCGGAAGCCGTCAGGTTCTCGGACGCGTTGTTCAGGTTGTTGATCGTGTGCTCCAGACGGTTCTGCAGCGCACCCAGGTACGAACGGCCGGACGATACGGACTCGATTTGCGTGTTGATCGTCGTGATCGCCGTGTTGGCATCCGTTTGCGTTGCAATCGTTGCACCGCTTGCTGCCGTGTGGATCGCCGTCAGGTCTACGCCTGCCGTGTCGAGATCGATGTCGATCGTCTGGGATGCATCGGCACCTACGTGGATTTTCAGTGCAGCTGTTGCACTTCCGTCGAGCAGCTTCTGCGTGTTGAACGTCGTGTTGTCCTTGATACGGCCGATTTCGTTCGACAGCTGGTCGAATTCGGCTTCCAGAGCGGTACGGTCTGCCGTTACGTTCGTGTCGTTCGCGGATTGTACAGCGAGTTCTCTTTGACGCTGAAGGATCGAGTGTACTTCCTGCAGGGCGCCTTCGCCTGTTTGGATCAGGGAGATACCGTCCTGTGCGTTGCGGGATGCTTGATCCAGACCGCGGATTTGGCCGCGCATCTTCTCGGAGATTGCAAGACCTGCAGCGTCATCGCCTGCACGGTTGATGCGAAGACCGGAAGACAGCTTCTCAATGTTCTTTGCTGCGTTAGCCGAGTTGGTACCCAGCTGGCGGTGCGTGTTCAGTGCGGAAATGTTGTGGTTGATTCTCATGATGTTCTTCCTCCTTGAATGGGACGTCCACATCCTTGTGGATCGTTTGGTTTATTAGTGGAGGGCTGATGATCTTCGGGCTCGCCGCCCGCTCTCTCATCCCCTCATGATATATATATCGTCATGCCCGGACGCAAAGTGAAGAGGTTGAAGAGCTTTATTGCATGGTAGATTTCTCCTGGCAATGGTCAGGCTCTGCTACCCGGGCATAGAAAATCAAAAGGCCCTGGCTGTGCGCCAAGGCCTTTTGAGGTTCGTAAGTGCCTGTTTAGTTTTTAATCAGGATCGACATATAAGGCATGGACATAAAGCCGTTCTCTTTCACCAGCGTCATGATCTTCTCGAAATACTCAATGCTGTGTTCGAAGGTTTTGGAGATCGACTGAATCAGCTTGATCACCGAGTCGGAAGTCAGCCCCTGCTCATGGCCGGCGATGCCCACCATATGAATCTTGATCAGCGAATAGTGCATGATCATACGGGCATAGCTTTCAAACAGAGAAGTGCTGTCCAGCGGCATACAGTTCTTGAACACATAGTTGACCAGATAGTTCTCCAGCATATAACCATGCTCCTGTATGAAAGGGAGATAGTATGTGCCGTACGCTTTTTCGTAACTCTCCTGAACCTGATGGTCTTCCGCCCCATCTTCCATCCCGAGTCCTGCCATCATCGCTCTGGAGCACTCCAAATATCTTGTGGAGCCCGGCGTATGTTTCAGCCCCAGTACAACCAGTTCTCTGCAGAGGCGAACCTGGATATCGAGGCGCTTCGCCACCTCGTTGAATGCTCCCTGGAAGGTGCCGTCTTCAGAGCATTTCAGGTAATTGCCGAGTACATCCGGAATGCTCTCCGGTTTGCCCGTATCGACGCTTTCCTGCAGCTCACCGAACATCAAGCCGATAATCAGCAGCCGCTCTTCCAGCGTATAAGCCCGATTCTGCAGAATAGCGATAGTCACATAGCGGTACTCCTCGAAGAAGCTCCGCCAATCAGACACCCCGCCGCCGCGGGTCTCAATATTGGTGGCGATCCAGCGGAACGCATCCTTCTGATCCTGACCCTGCTCAAACGATATGCCGCCCTCATTCAGCATAACGAGGCGTGCGGCCTCCGGACACGAAACCGAGAGCGCCTGCTCGAGCTTCCCGTTTACCTTATTGGTTCTTCTCGGATAGACAGAGCACGTGGTGCAGAGGAAGCTTTCTCCCAGGTTCAGCTGGATATCGCACAGGTTCTCCTCATTGAGGAAAGAACAGCGGGACTGCTTCAGCTTCATGCTTGCCGCGAAGTTCTCCGTCGGATTCTTGTCATTCTTGACGACATTCTCCCGGAGCCTCGTCTTGAATTCCGTATGCTTGACCTTCTTGTATTTCTTAAGCGTGTGCTGATCTATATTGACAGTCCAGCCGGAGCAGCATGTATCCTCACAGGCCCCGCCGATGCAGGTAAACCGTTTCACATATTCAGGAATTAACGTGTCGACCAACGTTGTCATGTACATAACTCCTTCGTGTAGTGTAAGTGTAACTTTTCCAAAGGGAAAATAAGGCATGATGCTTACTTCATGACATGGCAGGGACTTCCGCGGCTTTTGCCCTTGGAAAAATCAACTGACGAAAAAAGAAAGGGGAATGGCGTTTCTCCATCCCCCTGGATATATGATATTAACGGAGGAGCTGCAGTACGCCTGCGGCTGCTGGTTCGCTTGAGCCAGCATCGCCTGCGCAGCCTGCGACAGGATGTTGTTCTTTGTCTGCTCCATCATTTCTTTCGCCATGTCTACGTCGCGGATCCGGGACTCGGAAGCCGTCAGGTTCTCGGACGCGTTGTTCAGGTTGTTGATCGTGTGCTCCAGACGGTTCTGCAGCGCACCCAGGTACGAACGGCCGGACGATACGGACTCGATTTGCGTGTTGATCGTCGTGATCGCCGTGTTGGCATCCGTTTGCGTTGCAATCGTTGCACCGCTTGCTGCCGTGTGGATCGCCGTCAGGTCTACGCCTGCCGTGTCGAGGTCGATGTCGATCGTTTGACCGGCATCGGCGCCTACGTGGATCTTCAGCGCTGCCGCTGCACTGCCGTCAAGCAGCTTCTGCGTGTTGAACGTCGTGTTGTCCTTGATACGGGAAATCTCGCTGGACAGCTGGTCGAATTCCGCTTCCAGTGCCGTACGGTCAGCCGTTACGTTCGTGTCGTTCGCGGATTGTACAGCCAGTTCTCTTTGACGCTGAAGGATCGAGTGTACTTCCTGCAGGGCGCCCTCGCCTGTTTGGATCAGGGAGATGCCGTCCTGCGCGTTGCGGGATGCTTGATCCAGACCGCGGATTTGGCCGCGCATCTTCTCGGAGATCGCAAGGCCTGCAGCGTCATCGCCTGCACGGTTGATACGAAGACCGGAAGACAGCTTCTCGATGTTCTTTGCTGCGTTTGCTGTGTTCGTGCCCAGCTGGCGGTGCGTGTTGAGTGCGGAAATGTTATGGTTGATTCTCATTGGATTCTTCCTCCCTGAAGTTCGTCTGCCGCGTCCTTGCGGAGACCCGAATAAATTCGAAAGGTGAGATAAGGTCGGCCGCCCTTAAATTTCCTCTACCTTACAATATATCGGCGGCTTCAGGGCCGTTTTTTATAGTATTTTTCCAGTTTCCGAAAATTTTTTCTATTTTCCGAGCAGCTTTTTTAACTGGTCGATCTGATTGCCGGATCCATCCTGTGCTGTCGAGGCTTCCTGGTTCGATTCCTTGAGCGCGAGATAGATTTCCTTGCGCAGAATGGACTGCTGCCGGGGAGCCTTCAGACCGATTTTTACCGTCTCTCCTTCCACCCCGAGAACAATCACCTCGATCCCATCCCCGATCATGATGGATTCGCCCTTTTTGCGTGAGAGTACAAGCATTCCGGTCACTCCCCCTCTTTCGAATTGGCGATCAATTCGACCAAGCTGTGTTTGGTTCCATAAGGCGAATGATGAAGGACAACCTGCTTACCCAGGCAGCTCACGGTATTCACAACCAGTGGTCCCATCAAGTTGACCGTATACTGCTCAGGCTGCTTCCCGAGAGTCACGATGGACCATATTTCAATGCCCTCTTCCGACCGGATTTCCAGCTCGTCCTGATCTTCCTGACTTAGCTCGAACTCGTAAGCCCGATAAATGTCAAAGGGATTCAGAATGACGAAGCTGATCCCTTCGTCCTCCAGTGACTGAAGATACGAGAAGGCTTCCCCCCGTCCGATAATCAAAAACCGGGTATACTCTTCAAATCCGGGAATTCCGTTAGGAAACGTAAGCACCTCTTCCTCGGTGTATTCGATCTCTCCCAGAGCCAATGTGTTAATACGCAAGAGCGCACCTTCTTCCTTATGGAATAAAAAAACGAGCTATAGCGCAAAATGCCTCTATAGCTTCATTATGACTCTTTTTAAATTTTGTAGTCAATCTGCGGCGGCGTGAATTCAACACTGGCATGCTGCTGCATGTAAATATCCAGCTTCCCCCGGTTATACTGAATCTCCGGAGCATTGCGGGTGACATTGATATGTACCTGCGCCGGCTGGATATCCCGAATCACCCGGGCCGGCTCGTAATTCAGATCAATATTGTCATAAGCGGCATCGCCCATATACATGTATTCCCTGAAGTCGATGTCTTGCGTGCTGTCTGCGGCAAGTGCGGCAATCGCATTTTCTTTGGTGTGAATGGCCGCCATCCGGTTTCCGTCTTCAACAATCTTGGCAATCCCCTGAAGGGCAATGCTCTGACTCTTGGAGTAGATCCGGTTCATGACCTCCAGATGGGGGCCGTTGCCTAGTGCATCCCGCCAAGCGCTGTTGTCGATCGTAAGCTTGCCGCCTTCCGTATGGTAGTCATGCTTCGCCGGAGTCGTGGTAATCTCCAGCGAGGCAGGACTTTGCGAGATCTGGAACTGACCCAGATCCGCATCAATACCGATACGTGCATACTGCTGATGAATTCCAATCTGAGGAGAAATCGACAGACTCATAGGCCCACCTCTTATCTCAGGAAGTCAACAAGCGACGAAGAGATAATTTTCGAACCTACCGACAAGGAAGCCTGGTAGACGTTCTCATCGGTTTTCAGATTCGTAATGACCTCGGATATATCAGCGTCTTCCGTGCGGGACTGCAGCGTCTGCAGATTCACGTTGATATCCTGCAGCCGCGATTGAGCCAGTTCAATGCGGTTCATCCGTGCTCCGACATCGGCCCGTCCCTGCAGGAACAGGTCATTGGCTTGATCCAAACGGCCCAGGGCATCATTGATGCCATTCTGGTTACCTGCACCCAATGCGGTCGAGAGATCCTGCAGTACCTTGAATACGTTTGTATTCGAAGAGGCCTGGCCAAACACTTCGTCACCTGTAATATTCGCTTTTACTCTGACGCCCGCCCCGATATCGAATTGAATCGCACCGGTGTCTACCGAAGTTGTAGCCGCATTGGCAGCAGTGTAGGGAGCCTGGTCGGTAATTTGGCCGTTAAATACGTGCTTGCCGTTGAATTCGCTGTTACCGATCGTCACCATCTGCTGATAGAGTTGGTCAATCTCGGTCTTGATAGCATCCAAGGCCTGCTGCGGATTCGTACCGTTCGCCCCTTGGACAGCCAGCTCACGGGCGCGCTGAATGACCGTGTTCGCTTGGTCCAGCGTCGTATCCGTATACTCCAGCCAGGAGATGGCCGTCGTTACATTGCTCTCGTACTGATCGTTAGCGGAGAGCTCACTGCGGTAGCGGAGCGAAAAAGTCATGCCTACCGGGTCATCGGAGGGCTTGTTGATCCGGCGTCCGGTGGACAGCTCGTTCTGGTGCGTATTGATGCGGTTCAGGTTGGAGTTGATGTTACGCAGCAGCTGGTTGTTCAGCATCCCTTGCGTTACCCGCATAGTCATGGCTTATCCTCACCTCAGAGTAATAGTATCGTGCTGATAGGGTTATCGGCCGACGGTTCCCATGCCGTTAATGACCTTGTCCAGCATTTCATCGAATGTGGTCAGTGCACGGGCTGCGGCATTATATGCGTGCTGGAATTTGATCATATTCGCCATCTCTTCATCCAGCGATACACCGCTGACAGCCTGACGGTTGGAATCGACCTGGTCGACCAGCGTCTGCTGATTCGTCGCCTGGCGGGTGGCCTCCTGGCTTTGTACACCGAGTTGGCCGATAATCGAGCGGAAGAACTCATCAAACGTACCGTCGGTGAGCATGGGTCTGCCTGTGGCGGTCGGATCGAAGTCTACGCGCTCATACCGCACATTGGCGAGGAGGAGGGCCATGTCATTGTTCCCTTTGACCACCTTCTCGTTCCCGTCTGCTCCCATATATGTGCGGAACGAGGAAGAGATGTTGGAGACATCGCTTTGAATTGTGCTGTTCACCGTTACACTTGCCGCACTGAATTCCGAGTATCCTGTCTTCAAGGAAAAGAACTCGAGGCCCGAGCTGATCGGATCATTCCCCGAATAGCCAAGCGCATGAAGTCCGTTGAAGCCTTTCACGACAACATTCGTGTCGGCTCCAATCGTACGGTCCGCCATCGTGCCGGTAAACTGCTTCTGCTCGGTGGTACCGTCCGGCTTCATGATCGTGAGCGTGGTTCCCTCCGGAATAACAGCACCGGACGGCAGCTTGATCTGCATATCGCCTTGCACCAGCGTCTTCAGCATGTTATCAAGCTGGAACTGATAATTGCCCACATAATTGTCCCGCGATTGGATCATCCCGTAGACTTCGCCTCCGCTCAGATCGCCGGCTGCTGCCGCCGCCTCCATGGAAGCCGTGGTGAACTGCGTGCCCACCGTTCTGCCGGCTACCAGCTGCACGTTCCCCATCCTGACGTTGTATCCGTTCGCCTCTTCGGTGAACGTGATATTCACAATCTTGGACAGATCGTCCATGAGCAGGTCGCGCTGGTCGCGAAGGTCGTTAGCGTTGTTCCCAAGCCCTTCAATGCGGTAGATCTCCTCGTTCAGCTTCGCGATCTGGTTCAGGGCCGTGTTGGCTTCCTGCGCTTTGATCCCGATGCTTTCGGTCAGGTCCGTAGCAAGCTCGGAGAGCTGGCGCGAGGTTTGATTGAATGCATCGGTCATAGCAAGCGCACGCTCCTTTACCAGGACGCGTGCCGTTGTGTTTTCCGGCGATTTGCTGAGCTCCTGCCAGGCATTCCAGAACCCCTCGATCGTCTGGCGGATCCCTGTATCGGACGGCTCGTTCATGATGGCTTCAAGCTTTTCCAATGTATCTTTACGAATGGACCAATCGCCCAAGCTTTTATTTTCGTTGTGAAATTGATTGTCGAGAAACTTCTCACGAATCCGGTTGATCTGGTCGAACTCTACCCCTTGTCCAAGCTGTCCCGGAATGTTACTGCGCATCAGACCCGGATATTCGATCGGGATCGATGCCACCATATTGACGACCTGACGGGAGTATCCTTTGGTATTGGCATTGGCAATGTTATGGCCCGTGGTAGTCAACGCCGCCTGCTGTGTGAACAAGCTGCGCTTAGATATCTCGATTCCGCCAAATGTTGAACGCATGTGTTCGTTTCCCCTCCGGTATCTATGCCGCAGCGGCCGGTGCTCTTCCTCCGGTTCCGCAAATCAGCCATTATAGTAAACGCGCCTTTAAGCTCTCGAGTCAAACATCCCTTGACGCTTCGGCCCGCTGGCCCCGGCCTGGGGGTTCTTATAAACGAACTCATCCTCAGGAGGACCTACAATCAGGTCAAGCGAGTAATCAATATACGCCAGCGAGTGCTCGATCATCTGCTGGTTCACGCGGTTGAGCTCCCGCAGCTTCCTAATGGCTGCCGCGAGCTGCTTCTGCTTGTCGAGCAGCAGTTTCTTGTCTTCTATATTAAACAAAATTTTCGTCAGATCACTTACCGTTACACGGGGATTCGGCTTATAGCCTTTTTCCATCAGGAACGCACCGGTCACTTCCACCCGCTGCTGTTCCAGCTCCCCAATGCGCTTCAGCATCTTGTTCTCTTTGGTTACAATCTGCATCAGCTGCTCCACTTGGTTATGGATGAGCACATGTCTCTTCTGCTCCGCGAGCTCCAGAAGCGAGTTGTGAATCTCATTCAGTTCGGTCATGGTATCGAGCAGGGCCTCGAAAGACATGGCTCACCACCTCCAGGTTAGATTAGGTCAGATAGGGCAGCAGTCGTTCAGCCAGCTTGCCTGCATCCACGGAATAAGTTCCCGATTGAACCGCCTGTTTCAGCGATTGGATCTTCTCTGCGCGGGCATCGGCTGCGGCACCGGCGGACTTGACGGATTGGGATTCGAGAAGCTCTTTCGCTTGACTCGAGATCTCCACCTGGTCCTTCGGCTTCGCTTTGGCCGGAGCGGCGGCTTGCTGGGGTTCAGCCGTTTTCTTGTAGCGGCTGATGGCATTCATTTGGTTGGATCCGTTGATTTTCATACTTTTTCACCTCAATCGGCAGGAATAGAGAAACCCGCCTTTATCGATATACTTTTTTATCGGCTGGCGGGATTCAAATGTTTAGTGGAATTATATGCAAATCAGCGATCATTTTTATCTTTGGACTGGAATGTCGCTTTATGCTGTTCTTGATACAGCCGTTTTCTTTCCTCCTGCGCATGCAGATCGCTTGTGTCTTTCATCAAGCGGTTGCGGCATGAATCGCACAGATTGCCTTCGCGGATCGAATTTCCGCAGGCATCGCACTCGTAAGTCATGTTCGGATTGTTCTTGATTGAGATGCGGCCGTCGCGGATGAACTTCATAATCTGTTTCATGGGGACTTCCGTTGCTTCGCTGAGCTCCTGCATCGAGCTGCCCTTGTTCTCGCGAAGGTATTTCAGGCATTTCTCGTACTGCAGTTCAATTTCCTTGATGCAGGCAGGGCAAACACCAAAGTTGTTCTTTACATAAATTTTGCCGCAGCGGTTACAGTTTTCCACATTAAGACTCATCGCATACTTCCTCCCCTGGTGCCTGTCCTAATACTTCTAGTGTAGCCTAAATTAAGGACAAACGCACATACAAAATGTTGTAGCTGTCCGTATATACGATGGGCATTACCGGGCCCAGCTGATGCCGCAAACTTCCACCGGAGCCTTGACGTTGACCGCCTCGCGAATCGTCCTCGCGCACTCGTTCAGCGTACTGCCTGTGGTGTATACATCATCAATGAGATACACCCGAACGGGTCCCCGGCGGCAGGCCTCCCGAATCCATGCGGTCCCTTGGGCTTCTGCCGCGAATACCCCTCGGAGATCGCGCAGACGGTCGGATCGGCTCTTGAAGCTTTGTTTGCCGGTATGCTGGGTCCTCAGCAGGAGCGGGAGTACTGGCACATTCGTTCGCTGCCCCAGTTCCCGGGCGAGCTGCTCCGCCTGGTTGAATCCCCGCTCACCGAATCGTTGCTGGCTCAGTGGCACATACGAGAGCACTTCTACCGCCGGTGCCGTCTCCGCCATGCGGTGAAGCCGGTAGGCATGCTGCAGCATGGGACCGATCACTTCACGCATCGATTCTTTTCCCCGGTATTTATAGAGGGCCAGCCATTCTTTCATATGATCATTATATCGAACAACACTGCGGTTTTTTGTATAGTAAGTCCTTTCCCGCCTTAGACAATCTTGGCATTCTTCCGGTCTGCCGCATACGGAACAGCGGACATCGGCGATCCAGGGAATTTTCGCCCAGCACAACCGGCATACCGGAAGAGCCTGTTTACCGCCCGGTGTGCCGCAGATCAGACAGGGGGGATCCCTGCGGGACAGCAGACTTTCACTCTCACCGAGCAGGACGGCAAGCCAGCGCCGGACCTTATCAGTCCACACCGGTCCATCTCCTCTCATGCACTTCATAGATCATTACCCTATATACCCCTTTTTGCGCGCCAGACGGTTCATTTCCTTGATCTGCCGTAGGGCGGAAGCCTGGGATCGGGTTTTCTGCTGGGCAGCAAAGATCACCGTCCCGGCCGGATCCTCAGATGATCTTCCCGCCCGGCCATCTGGATTAATGCAGCAGCATCGAACAGACGGGAATCGGCGTCGAGGATAAAGACATCCGACTTAGGGATCGTCACTCCCCGCTCCAGAATGGTCGTCGTCACCAGGATTCGAATTTGGGACTGCCGGAAAGCCGTCACCTTCTCCGCCCGCTGTTCATCTTTGGATGAGGTTCCCTCCACCGGAACACCGGGAAAGCTACTTCTCAGGATCTCCGTAAGCGGACCCACCGAAGCGATCTTCGGTACAAAAACAAAGAGCTGGGCGCCTCGCCGCAGAGAAGCCTGCAGCTTGTCCTTCAGCCGGAGCGGCAGGCTTCCCTGCTGCATGCTGCGCTGCAGCGGCGGAGTGGCCAGCAGCAGGGGAACCGGCAGCGGGTGACGGTGAAACCGCGCGGCCACCCGGGCATGCGGAAGCCGTCCGCGGCGCACTTCCCGCTGGAGCGGCTCAGGCGGAGTTGCGGAGAGCAGGATATACGCTCCGTCCGGCCGGCAGACTTGCTCCGCGGCATGCTGCAGCATGGGATTATTGTGGTAGGGATAAGCATCAATTTCATCGATAATGACGAGGTCGAATGCTTCATAGAACCTCATCAGCTGGTGGGTGGTCGCCAGCACGAGATCCCCCTGGTCCCAGCGCTGCTCACTGCCGCCGTACAGTGTGACGAGCTGGACACCGGGGAAGGCTTTCGCCAAGCGGGGCTGCAGCTCGAGCACCACATCCCGGCGCGGCGTAACGACAGCCGCCCTGCCGCCTTGAGTCAGTGTGTAGTGAATCATCGGGAAGATCATTTCCGTTTTCCCTGCTCCCGTTACCGCCCACATCAGGAACCGGCCCGGCTTATATTCAGATGATGCTTTTCCCTTACTTCTTGTAACTGAATTTTTTCCTTTCAAAAAAAGCAGTGCGCTGCCCGAGGCTTCCCGCTGAACATCGCTCAGTCCCCACGGCTGCAAGTAGATCTCTGTATCGAACCCCTGAGTCTTCCGCTGCCACGTGCTTGTACTTGGCTGCTCTGCTGAACGGATCAATGGCGTACAGAAACGCACCCGCCCCATCGTTAGGCAGGCTTCGCAGTATGGACAAGGGCCTCCGCAGTGGGGACATGCGGTCCAAACCACCGAAGCTGAAGAGCTGGTACCCTTCTGAGGCAGCTGCGCCCCTTGACTGCCGCACCTTTTGCACTGCGCCCGGAGCTTGGGCCTCCGAAACGGGAATCCCCTGCCCTCCCGGTGAAGTTCAACACCCTTCTCCAAATGGAGCCGTCCTTCGAGCCATCCGCGCTGCAGGTAATAGTAAGGAGACTGTGCCGCTTCCTCCAACCCGCTGTGGGCCAGCAGCGAAAGGTACTCTTCCGGCAGCAGTGACCGCCCGGGCATCAGGGCATGGATCTTGGCCGCCATGGCTTCATATCCCGGGATGGGGGAGGCCGGGATTCCTCCTTCACCGCCAGGCTCCCACTCCCACAGCCGCCAAACCGCCGAGCTTCCTTCGGCCGTACGCATGCCCAAACTTTCCCCAGCTGCCCGGATCTTCCCCAGCAGCTGCCGTACCGGCCCGCCTGCCTTGACCCTTCCGGCAAGCTCTTGGGCTTGTCCGAAAGAGAGTTCCGGTTCCAGCACGAATAACCTGAATCCGCGTCCTGCGGTCCGGATCCAATGATCCCTGTCCGCACGCATATCCAAGGAAACGTGCCAGGTGATACCGGTTGCCGTCGATACGGCATATACCCATGCTTTCATATCTCACCTGTTATATATTGGCCGGAAGCGCGGCGGGATGTTTCTCACAACCATTTGTAAGCGCTCTCCAAACCTTTGATTTGATTAAGCCGGATGACCACAACATCCTGTTCCTGATGTCCTTCTATCCAAGTGTCCATATTCCAATATGGGGACTCTACAACATTCAGTGCCTGCTCTTGGGCGATTCTTGCTGCAATCTGCAGCGTCTCATCGGTTGACCCTTCATCGACCAGCGTCACCTCAATAGGCCTGCCTTTGATCCAAGAGAAAAAGTACAGCGACCGCAGATACCACTCCAGCTGCATCTGGGCGTTCTGCGCATATAGAACGTAGTGTGCGGCCCGCCGGGTGCCGCGGCGTTTCCACTGCCTGTGAAGCGCGTGAATCACGGCGATCCCCGCTGCATAGCAGCCAATGATCCAAACCAAGCCTAACATCATAGCGGCTCCCTCCCTTGGGAACAGTATATGCCGCTATGAGGTGGTTGGTTCCTGCCTTCCGGATGAAATCAGCCCTGGCCCGTATAGCCCGTTACAGCGTAACCCATCCGTTCTTGATTGCAATGATAACCGCCTGGGTCCGGTCATCAACCTCCATCTTCTGGAGGATCGAACTCACATGATTCTTTACGGTCTTCTCACTGATATAAAGGAATTCGCCGATATTCTTGTTGCTCTTGCCTTCTGCCATCAGGCGAAGCACCTCTGCCTCTCTGCGCGTGAGCGGACTGTTGTCCATATGAACATACTTTACCCCGGCTTCTTTCGCTACCGGGCTCGTTCCCGTTACTCCCTGCTCATCCAGGTACGTCATGCGACGCAGCTGGTTGATCAGCTTTCCGGTTACTTTCGGATGTATGTATGCATGGCCTGCAACTACGGAGCGGATCGCATTGATCAGCGATTCCGCCTCCATGTCCTTCAGCAGGTATCCCGAAGCGCCTTTGCGGAGCGTCTCGAAGACATAGCTCTCATCGTCGTGAATCGAGAGAATGATGACTTTAATGTCCGGAAAAATCTCTTTAAGCTTCTCCGTGGCCACAACACCGTTCTCTACCGGCATGTTGATATCCATGAGCACGATATCGGGATGGAGCGTGTTGCACAGCTCAAGCACCTGAATGCCATCGCCGCACTCCCCGACGACCTCCAGGTCGCTCTCCATATTTAATATCCGCTTCACCCCTTCGCGGAACAGCTGATGGTCGTCAGCCAGAACCAGTTTGATGGGGCGTTTGGCACTGCCCATAATATCCATTCCTTTATTCCTCCTTGGACTCGGACTTGATCGGGATCACCATCGACACTTTCGTGCCGGCACCAACCTCGGATTGAATGTCGAACCGCCCTTCCAGCAGCTCTACCCTCTCCCGCATGCCCATTAATCCGTAGTGGCTGCCTTGGGTGATTTTTTTGTCGATGCCTGCCGTATTGAATCCGACTCCGTTATCGGTCACCGTCAATTTGATCATCTGCTGCTGAAATGTCAATTCGAGTGTAATGTGGGATGCCTCGGCATGCTTCAGGACATTGGAGAACGCTTCCTGCACCAGACGGTACACGGCCACCTCCATCCCTGACGGCAGCCGGACCTCTTTGCCAATCAGCTCGAATTTCGTGCTGATCTTGGAGCGTTCCTCATAATCCTGCACAAATTTGCGCAGGGTCGGAACGAGCCCCAGATCATCGAGCGCCATCGGGCGGAGATTGAAAATAATCTTGCGTACCTCTTCAATCCCTGCCCGGACACCGCTCTTCAGGTCTGCCAACTCTTCTTTGACAGCGCTGTACGCTTCCTTCGCCAGCATGCGCTCGGTAATCTCCGTCCGAAGCACCATGTTCGCCATATTCTGCGCCAGTCCGTCATGGATTTCCCGGGCAATCCGCTTGCGTTCCTCTTCCTGGGCCAAAATGATCTTCAGGCCCATCAGCTGCCGGCTTTTGGCCGACTCCAGCAGACGGGTTACCTGATGAAGGTCCCCGGAGAGGTACTCCAGCACCACCCCGAACTGGGATACAAGCGCTTCCGCCCGCTCCAGCTGCTTGTCCAGGTTCTTGAGCCGCTTCTGCAGATCATCGCGGCGCATCTTCAGATGCAGCTCTTTCTCCCGGTGAATCGCAAGCTGTGCCTGAAGCTGGGTAGCGGCCTCATAGGCCGCCCGAATATCCTCTTCGTTAAACCGTTTGAAATCCCGGCTCACTTCCGTCAGCCGGACGCGGGAACGGCGGTAATCCACTTCAAACTTGTCCACGATGTCGATCGTTATCGCCGTTTCCTCAATCACCAGCTGCAGTTCTTTATTTAGCGCTTCACGCTCTGCCCGGACATTTTCGCAGATCTCAAAAATCTGGTATTTGCTGTTCTCCATCACATCGATGGCATTTTTGATAACGCGGTCAAACACATCGACTGACATCCGGACAAAGCTCCTTCGCCATTTTTCTTGGTGTAGGCTGACCCATTTTCCCATAAACCTGGAACCCAGCACCCAGGCTCATGTGAAATAGGTCAAATTATGGCCATTATTTAGAATGCACTAGCAATATAGTACCATATTTACAGGAGATTGTGAGTGCTGTTAGGACTAATTATTGCAGTGTGATTTGTCGAGTGTTCCCATCCCACGTCACTTTCCATCCCAGATTCTCGGAAAGAATGCGCAGAGGCACCATCGTCAGATCACTCATGATGACTGGGGGCACTTCCGCCGTAATCCGTTCACCGTTAACAACCAGGTCTTTATTGCCGATCCAAAGATCGATCATTTTACCGCCGCGGATAACCGTAACCTTTCGCTCCTGATCATCCCAACGTACTGTACCGCCAAGCGCATCCGTAACAAAGCGAATCGGAATGAGCGTATTGCCTTCCACGATGACCGGAGCCTGTTCCAGCGTCATGCCTTTGCCGTTCACCGATACGGCTTTATTGCCAACGGTCAGGCTTACCGAGTTATTGGATGGCTGAGGAAGACTGCCCCGGTAAGTGAACGTAATGTCGTCAATGCCGATCTGGCCCTTCTCGGCACGCTCATCCTGCCCCTGGCCCTCATTCACGAGGTATACACTTTGGACACGGATCGGGAAGTCGATCGGGTAATCGGAGAGATTCACCGTGAGCTCCTTCCAGCCCTTCCAGTTGATATTCCGAGCGATGTCTACCCGGTGAATCTTGCCGCTGTTATCCAGCAGCTCAGCACGCAGCCAGTTCAGGCTCTCATCCCCGTTGACGCGCATCTTCATCTGTCCCGGTTGGCCTTCAATGACAATGCGGGTGTCCAAAGTGGCGAACGCCCACTTGTCCGCTTCCGTACCACCACCGCTAAAATCATATTGCAGTGCCAGATACTTGTTATTCTTCTCATCCGGACGAATATATACAGAGGAGGTTACTCCGAGCGGTTTAGCATCCGAGAAGGTCTGCACCGCATTGGTGTCAAGATCATACCAGACCTTGTCTTCCCCAACCGGAATCACGGCCATCGTGCTGTAGCCATCATATTTGGCGATGACCTGTGCCGCTTTTTGGCCGTTCAGGTCGCTCACTTTGAGCTCCCCGTTGACGACCTCACCCTTCACTCCGAGCACTTCCCACTCGATGAGTGAAGAAGGCACTTCGCGGGATTCCCCTGCAGATGTCATGGCGATTACAGGAAGCTTCACCGAAGCTCCATTTGCGATGACCGCTCGGTCTGCATTGATCTTCAGCCCCGTCAGCTGATGGCGCCCAATAATCTCAAGGTCTTCAATTGCCGTCCCCGTGCCGGCCGTGGCTGTGACCTTGGCCAATCCCGCACCGGTTGGAGTAAAGATATTTTCTTTAAAGGAGCCCAGCTTGCTCGATGTGCTCCAAGCCGCTGTTGCTGTTCCCACCTCTACCGGATTATAGTATTCGTCATATCCCCGGAAACTTAGTGGGGCATTCTCACCAATAAATAAGAAAAGCGGTGCCTGAATCGTCAGACCTTTAACAGCACCTTTGGGTGCAAGCGTGTACACCCCTACTCCATTCACTACCTGGCGCTGGCCTCCGCCCTCGGTTTGGTTAATGAGCACCGGGGTCGTTTCGCCAAGCGGACGGGCTGCCATTTGAGTCGATCCGCCGCCGTCCAGATTCAGGCCTTTCCACACTCCTATTTTGACCATGAACTGCTGCAGCTCAGTCATGCTGAGTCCCTTGCTGTCGCCGCTGGCGTCGGCTGTAATAATGAAGGCCTTCTTCTCATCCTGGGAATACCCAAGGGCCGTACGCGCCCGATACCCTCCAAGACCCGTTAGATCCAGTGTGAAAATGGACGGCTGCCCCTGGTCCACCAGCAGGGTATGACCGCCGATCATCATTTTAAACGAATCGACGTCATAATTTTTGCTTGCGTCCTGCGGCAGCATTTTGTAATCCGCTTGAATCGGATCGCCGGCTTTCATATGCTCCCTGACAAAATCCGCTGCTTTGCCTGCAGCACGAAGAATATAGCCATCCTGCGGGGCGATCATTTGGATGATGCCGTTATCCGCTACCTGCTTGATGATCCCGTTCTGCACCAGTACTTCCGTAGGATAAGTCACACCATCATTTGAACGATCCACCTGCCCCCAGGCATTCGTGTACATGAACAGTCCGTCGATATGGCTGTGCGTGTCATTCGGTCCGTACCAGTAGTACGTTTTGTTGATTCCGCCGAGCGGATAAGAAGCCCCGTCTTTGGTAATGATGTTCCCCTGGAAGGTGAAAGCATCCACGATAGGCTTATTGTTCTTATCCAGCGCAAACGTATACCACCCCGGCGAATTCAGCATAGGAGTAGCCATCAGCTGCCCGTTTCCAATCTGAGCCCCCATGGGCACGCCTTCCGCCTTCGTATTAAAGAAATCCCCGTTAATCCCCGCGACAGCCTTTGTTTCTTTGGCCATAGCCAGTACGGATTGCTTTTTCGTAAACTGATTGTTCGTTCCCGTCATTACATCTATTTTGACATAGGGATTCGTCAGATCGACTTCCACCACATTCGCATTCGTTTTCACGGCCTTCCCGCTGCGGGTGGTTTGCCACACATACTTCTTAAGTATGGCACCCGAGGTCAAGGGCTCTTCACTTACCATCGTAACAACAGGCTCTGCCGTGGCATAGGAGACCGTCCCTACGGTCCAAGATGAAATAAAAATCGTTGCCGACAGCATGACGCAGGACAGCCTGTGCCAGTTTTTTTGCAGTTTCACGCTTCTGTTCTCCTCCTCGTAATCCACTCTCCTATCTTAGACTCTAGTTTTACTAGAAAAGTTACGTCGGGGGTAGGCGAAATATATGGCTTAGCGGTGAACGATTACAGAAAAATAACAAATAAGCCCTACATATCTAATTCATAGTAATAGGAACAGATATGAAGTTTTCAAAGAACAAAAAAGGACGACCCGAAAAATCGGATCGTCCTGCTTGGACAGATAAAGGATATTGATTAAGCTTGAGCCGCTGCTTTGAGGGCTTCCGCTTTGTCCGTACGCTCCCAAGGCAGATCCACGTCGGTACGGCCGAAATGACCATAGGCAGCAGTCTGCTTGTAGATAGGACGGCGAAGATCAAGCATCTTAATGATGCCGGCTGGGCGAAGATCGAAGTGGCTGCGTACGATCTCAACCAGCTTCTCTTCGCTGACTTTGCCTGTGCCGAACGTATCCACAGCAATGGATACCGGCTTAGCAACACCAATGGCATACGCAAGTTGTACTTCGCACTTGTCAGCCAGGCCCGCTGCGACAATGTTCTTCGCAACATAGCGCGCTGCGTAAGCACCGGAACGGTCAACCTTCGTTGGATCCTTACCGGAGAATGCGCCACCGCCGTGACGTGCGTACCCACCGTAGGTGTCTACGATGATCTTACGGCCTGTCAGACCTGCATCCCCTTGAGGTCCGCCGATAACGAAACGGCCCGTTGGGTTGATGAAGTACTTCGTGTTCTCGTCGATCAGGTTGTCTGGAACGATCGGCTTGATCACGTGCTCCTTGATATCCTTCTGGATCTGCTCCAGTGTTACTTCTTCCCCATGCTGGGTAGAGATAACGATGGTATCCACACGAACCGGAGTATCGCCTTCGTACTCTACAGTCACTTGAGTCTTACCGTCCGGACGGAGGTAAGACAGAGTGCCGTTCTTACGGACTTCAGTCAGACGGCGGGACAGCTGGTGGGACAAGGAGATCGGGAGCGGCATCAATTCTGGCGTTTCATTAACGGCAAAACCGAACATCATCCCTTGGTCACCGGCGCCGATCGCTTCGATCTGATCGTCTGTCATTTGACCTTCACGAGCTTCGAGTGCCTGGTTAACACCTTGAGCGATGTCAGGAGACTGCTCGTTCAGGGAAACAAGCACTGCGCAAGTAGTAGAGTCAAAACCATACTTTGCACGCGTATACCCGATTTCTTTGATCGTCTCACGGGCGATCGATTGAATATCTACATATTCCGAACGACTTGTAATCTCACCGATTACAAGAACAAGACCCGTAGCTACGGATACTTCGCACGCTACGCGGGCATTCGGGTCATTTTTGAGGAATGCATCAAGGACAGAGTCCGAGATCTGGTCGCAAATCTTATCCGGATGTCCTTCGGTTACGGACTCCGAAGTGAACAAACGACGGCCTACTGGATTGGACATTAGAACAACCTCCTACTGCTAGTATTCTCATAAGTGCCTTGGCTTATCGGCCCCTTACAAAAAATCAACCTTTTCCGACTGGAAAAGGTTAGTTTCATTCTTATACCTTCAATAGTGTATGTTACTGGATTTGTCGGACACTGTCAATAAATAACGATGAGTTCGCAAAAAATTAACACCTTAAAAACCTTTAGAGATTAAACATCATTTCTTCTGCTTTACGAATGAGTCTGGACGTAATGGTCCCACCTACTGCACCTGCATCACGGGAAGCAATATGACCCCAATAATCTTCTTTCATATTCTGAGAAGGAATGGCACCAAGCTCAGTCGCAAATTCAACATTGAGATTAGCAGCAGATTTACCAACAGGCAGTCCAAGCTCGGCGGCAATCTCATACTTCAGCACATCCAGCGCTTTTCCGCTTTCCGGTACCACTTTCTTGTTCGTTTTCGACATTCGGGGATACCTCCTCAATGGAATGTACCCTTATTGTCTCCGAATGCGATGGCCTCACCCGTATGAAATGCTGGAGGAACGGACAAAATTATGGTGTAGCCTTTTTATCAGAAGCTTCCGTAATTGTATAGCCGCCGCGAACCATTACATAGATGTCTGCCTTGCTCTTAGGGTCTGGCTTAATGCCCCGGCCTTCACGCGGGACAATGAGCAGATGATTCAAATCAACGGGTGCCCCAGCTGTGACATCCTTACCGATGGTGACGTCAGGTATACCGTCTTCCGTATCGCTAACGGCCAGCACTTTGCCGGAGCGCACGATGATCTCAGTGCCGGCGGCGCCGAGGATGGTCTGTCCAGGTTGGAGCTGGACGACTTTTAGAGCTGAGCCTTCGCTGCTGACGGGCTCTCCCGGTGCTGCAGTTGACCCACCACCTGCAAGTGCGGCAGAGATTAACTCCTTCACCTTAGCCTCGGTGATGCTTTGTTTGGACAATTCATCGGTAACTTTGTTTGCGATGTTTTGGTCGAAGTAGCTTTTGGTGATGACTGGATCGTCTACGGAGCCTGGTTCGACTCCTGGAGCTGTGCCATCTGCACTGGCAACATAAACCGCAGCTATCGATAGTATTCCAGCGAGTATTAGGGACTTTGTAAATAAAGCTCTCATGCTACACCTCAGTCTTTGGATAAGAAAAAAGAGACCCGAAGGTCTCTCTTTTCGTTCATTTCGTAATTACTCCGCAACGATAGCAGTTGTAGCAGAGAAGCCATTAGCAGAAACCGTCAGATCGAAGCTCTTAACATTGCCAGTAAATTTAAGTTCACCGTATTGGTTAACTTCTACTGTACCGCCAACAACGTTAGTGATGCTAACTGTTGTGCCAAGGATGTAGTTGTATTGTTGAATTTCGGAATCCTCGTAAGTGATACCGTAGTTATCAACAACATCAAGCTCCATCAGTGCATAAATGTTGGAAGCAGCTTGGGCTTGTGCAATGGTTCTTTCTGTCTTACCAGCTTTAACCTTAGTTACTGTGATTGGATCACTCTTAACATTTACGGATACCGATCTTGTAAGAGTTTCACCTTTATGGTTCTTGAAGGAGACAGTTACATTAGTAGTACCTGGCTTGTTACCAATTACGTAACCTTCTGTACCCTTGATAGCTGTTCTAGCAACAGATTGGTCAGCAGCAAAGATTTGAGTAATGCTATCAGCGATGGCAACAGTGTTACCAGAAGCATCTTTAGCAGCTACAACAACTTCTTTAGCAAACAAGCTCTTATCTGCCTTCTCTTGATCATTCTCATCATCCAGTTTGTTTCCAGCACTATTGTAAGTATAGTCCGTTACAGCAGAGCTATCAATAGCGTTGAACAAATCGCCTACAGCATTGAGGGAGTATGTCAGGGAATCGTCGGAATCGATAGCTTCGATTTCACGAGTTTCCTTGTCAATCTCAGCCCACTCGTTGTTGCTGTTCAGCTTCTCGATACGAACAGTTAATCTCGCAACACCTTTAGCATCGCCTGCAGCAACAAACTTATGCTCTTCGTTGAAGGTTACGTCCAGCTTGCCGTTGGCTTTCTCGTACGCTTTGTCGTATACGAATTGAGTGTCGGTAAAGTTAAATCCGTCCTTCTCTTTAACCGTGATTGTAGGGTTAGACTTATAAGTGTCAGATACAACCGTCACACGGAAGTTGGAATCCGTCGTCGAATCTACGTTCCCATTATCGTCAACATAGTTCAGCGTCTTCAGTTCTTTACCGTACTGGTCACGGATTTGGAACTCGAATTTGCTTTCAGCACCGGCAACGATCTTCTTAGCAGGCTCTTTAACGATTGCGATCGTTTCTGGAGTACGAGCATCTTGGATCGTGTACTGCTTCGTAACAACGCTATTCGCATTTGCAGTTGCGATCATTGCAGTTACAGTAACTACACCAGACGCAGTATCGCGGATGCCTTTCAGCTTGAGCTCACCTTTGTGCTCACCGGATCTCATGAACTCATAATCATCAACGCCACTTACGTTGAATTCGATGCGCTTGTCATCATCTTCATCAGTAGCACCGGCATTGGTTTCATTGGTCAGATCTTCAAGGGACAGCTTATCGCCATTAGCGTCATAAGCGATGATTGGCACATATGCATCTTCGTCGCCTGCTGCGATGACGTTGTTCATATCACCAATTTCAACTTTAGTTGCTACCTTAGAAGAACCAACTTTCAGTGTGCCAGTCGCTGTACCCGCTTGGCTGTTCACGTTGAAAGTGAAGTCGCCGGAACGGTCAACACCGCCGCCCAAGGAGAACTTGATGTCGGAGATATCATCGTTGTTGGAGTCTCCAACTTCTCTTACGAGATCTTCTTCATCGATGTATGGATTAACATTAATCTGTACATCTTCAAGTTCAATTTCTGGTGCATCGTGAGCTACAAGGTTGCCGTATTGATCATATTGAAGCAGGTCCACAGTAGCAGACTCATTGATACCCAGCGATTCCTTACCAGCAGCATACTTCACAGTACCCAGCTCAAGCTTGGAGATGAATGGAGCATTGCCAAGTTTAAAGTTCTTCGACACACTCACATTACGAGAGTCGGTGTTGTAAATGTTAACTGGAATAATGCTGAGACCCGGATCAAGATCATCGCCGTTTGTCTCTTTGGAAGTATCCAAAGTCAGCAGCAGTTCTCCAGCATCATTTTTCTTCAACGAGTTTGGAACATCGCCCGAGTACACAGTGTAGGAGCTAGCGTTCAAGGAAGCATTCTCACCGTATTGGTTCGTAGCTTTCAGCTTAACGATTGCTTTCTTTGTTTGGGCGATCGTATCGTTAGCGTTAACGAACTCGATCTTCGTCAGAGTTTCGTCTTGAGCTGTGAACTCAGCCGTAGCTTTGTCGATATCAGCTGCATCCAGGCCGCTCAGCGTCACGCTGTAAGTGCCTGCACTGATACGGGAGTCCGTAGTGATTGTTGCAGATTTCTTGTCGTCTGCAAACTTCACAGTGCCGCCAACTTCAACCGTACCTTTTTTCAGCGTCAGCTTAGCTTTAGCTGTATCAACATCGCGGTTGAAAGTAACGGTTACTTGCTTCGCGCCAGTTGCTTTTGCTTCAGCTACGGATGCTTTAGCCGGCTTGTTAGCAGCTTCGTGCGCAAGCTTAGCTTCGTATGCTGCAGTCACGAGCAGGTCGCGAGTTGCTGCGGAAGTACCGCCGAACGTTCCGTCTTCGCCGGAAGTCAGGTATTTTCTTCTCGATCGCCAGAGCTACATAACCTTTACGCCCAGTCGGAAACCGTCTTGTCGCTTACGCCAACATCGGATTTCACTTGATCTTCCCAACCCAGACCACGAACGAGGAACGTAGCGAGCTCTTGCTTCGTTACTTCGCCAGCAGGGTTGTATTGACCAGGAGCGTAGCCGTCCGTCAGACCAGCAGCTTTCAGAGCTTCGATGTAAGGAAGCGCGTAGCCGTTAGCTGGGTCGTCAGCTTCTTGTTTTAACATCGGAGAAGCTGGAAGTCTTCAGGGAAGTGTCGACTTTCAGACCGAAGATCAGAGCCGCAACTTTTGCGAATTGAGCGCGGTTCATTTTGTCCTTCAGACCGAATGTATCTTCGCTTACGCCGTCGAAAATGCCAGCGGAAATCATTGCATCAAATTTTGCTTTAGTAGCTGCGTCCAGATCGTTCAGATCTTTGAAGTCAGCGGATGTTGCGCCCAGTGCTACGGAAGAAAACATCGAGAAAGCCATAGCCAGGGATACGATTGCGGATAAACTTTTCTTCATAACCTTTTTTTCTCCTCCTCGGATATCTTTCGGGTTTTGAGAGTTCTGTGTGGAAGATCTAAAATGATGGCTCGAGCTCATTAGCCAATTCACCCCCTTCCCAGAGTTGAGCGGTGTTCATTCTTATTAGCTAAGTCTGCAGCCGAAACCGCAGAAACTAGTAAACCAAATGATAGACTAAAGATTCGCATGCCATTGAACATTATAGCATCGGCCTGTTACCGAGGTAAAGGATGAATTTGTCATCATTATCCATCGGCGGACTCCCAAACCGCTTTTCAGCGGCCCTTGTTTGTTTTTCACTGTATTAAACGCATGGTTTTCCAAAAAGTTGCGCCCTGTGAAAAAAACTTTTATTTTTTTTCGGATTCTTTTTTACGCTCACAAAAAAACGCAAAAACCGAGCTACAATTTTCCAACCATGTATTCAACAAAGTGCATACTACTTCAAAGAGCCCAACTTGTCATTACACAAATTATCCCAACCAAAAACACCATTCTCCTAACTAAATAAAAAAAGACACAGCCCCAAAAGGACTGTGTCTAACCTGGATTATTTCGGTACTTTCTTCAGCTTGGCGAGTACACGCAGAGCGATCGCTGCAGACTCGGCTCTTGTGATGTTATCCACCGGATCAAAACGGTTCGTCAGCTCCGTCTGGCCGGCCAGAAGAGTATTCGGACGTCCTTCAATAAAGCCTGCCTTCGTGACAGCCTCTACAGCCGGCTTGGCATAGTAGCTGAATTTCGGATCGGTCGAGTCGGTGAAGAGCTTATCCAGGGATGCCTGGACTTTATCTTCGTCCGTACCCATCTTGAGTTCGGCTGCACGGGCAATCATCACAGCTGCATCTTGACGGGTAATCGCCTCGTTCGGCAGGAACAAGCCCTGCGACGTACCACGGACAATACCTGCGCGAGCGCCTGCTTCAATGTGCAGATAATCGTACATATTGATGCTGTTCTGCAATGTCACGCCCTTACGAACGTCACCAAACGTACCCTGGAAATCAGGGTTGCTGGTATCCGGGTTCGTCAGCGGAATATCGAATACTTTCACAAGCAGGCTGACAAACTCCCCGCGTGTAATCGCATCGTCCGGCAGGAATCGGCTGCCACCGCTGTCTTTGTTGAACATGTAACCCTTGGAGTACAGCGTATCGATGATATCGCGTGCCCATCCGTGGTTCGTTACATCATTGAAGCTGTCGTTCATATACATGACCTGGAAGTATCCGAACGACGGCACCGTTACCGTGATTGTGTTTTTCTTGGAGTCAACGACCCCCCCAAGGTTCTTCCAGCCCATCTGGGATACCGGTACACCTGCCGAAATTTCGGCGCCGCTGCGGTCAGCAAACGTACTGTATTGGAACACCGTAACATATTTCCAAGCGTCAGCCGTAATCGTCGGATCATACTTGAACGTCAGAGTAACCGGCTGCGTAGGCACAACGAGATCCTGCAGGTCGTAACGCTGATAGAATGGAGTCGGCTGCAGAGTCGATGATACATCCGGATCGCTGGATACGAGCGGAAGTGTACCGCCGCCTTCAAGCGCGCCCTTCAGATCGGCTGCGTCTCCTGCATCCACCTGGTCGCTGATCGTTCCCGCATCAATCCAGAACAGCTTGCTGGCCGGCTTAAAGCGGTACGTTTCTACAGCACCGGACAGACTTTGAGTAGCAAGAGAATTCGCAAACTCGATATCCTTATCTACAATACCGGTCTGCACATTGGCAATACCGAACAAAAGCTCTCTTTTATTCGTCAGGAACGTATCCGTGGACGTCCGGTCATTACGCATCAGCTTCACATCTTTGCCGAGCTTCATTTCCAGATCGCCGCCGAACACTTTCATCGAGGATGCAATTTCACTCTTGTACTGTGCACCTTCGATCGGCGTATTTACATTATAAAGCACGAGACTGCCGGCATTTTGAGCCGTACCGCGGTTTACAGTGAACTTGATTTCATTCGCGCCCGCCTTAAGTCCCTTGGCTTCATAGACGAACATACCGCCTCTAGGGAACACTTCTACTTTACCGAACAGGATGCTGATGGCTCCTTCGGCTTTAATCTCGATTCTTTGGTAGTTCTTATTGATATTGGCCTGTGTCTTGCCGTTTTCATTCGTAAACAGTTTCTCCGGAAGCGTAATAACATAAGGATGTGCTTCTTTGGAAATCTTCACTGTCTTAGTAGCCAGAACACCGGAATTATTGCTCGCCGTGATCTGGAAGTAATAATCACCGTTCACTGAGAGAGGTGCAGAATTGGTATTGAAAGTTTCCGTGAATGTGATCTTCTCCGTATCATTGTCATACGTTTGAGTCTTGCTGGCGATCGCTACACTTCTCTTGGCGGTCTCACCTGGAATCGTGTATTCGACCGTATAAGTTGTAGCATTGCGCACCGAACCGGTTAATGCCACTACATCTTCTGTTGTCGCATATTCATCGGTTTTAACCGTTTTGAATACCTTGTTATCCGGGTTTTCTTCCACTGGAACAACGCTGTTGATATAAGGAACATTGTCGCTGAGAATGAAAATCTCGAATTTCGATTCCGTAATGACTTTTCCGCCGACTTTGACAGAGAACAGGAAAGTCTTCTTGCCGTCCGCACCCATCACGTCTTTGTGCCCGAACGTCTTGGTGCCATCAGCCGTAGGCGTAGCGGATGTGATGGTGAACGAACCGTCATATGGCGTCTTGTACAAGCCGCTCATATTGAACTGCATATCATTCACCTGGAGGACGACGTTGTCCTTCTCCGCTTCCGGCAGGTTCACAACGCGGCCCGTCAAGCAAGGACCGGTGCCGGTATTGCCGCAAAGAATCTTGCTCGCACTCGTGAAAACTTGTCCGTTGTAGATGCTGTCCAGGATGACGTAAGGGGCACTGGAGATCTGAACGAGATATGTCTTCGACCCCTGTACGTTCTCCCCATTCACACCGACAGGGACAACCGTCAGCGTGGAGATCCCATCAGCCAAGGTTGGAATATCAAACTTCCATACATTCAAAGTAGTGCCGGACGTATCCGTAGTCGTGGAATCAATGACACTCGCTGTTGCGTAATCACTGTTGTTCACTCTCAGCTTTACACTGGATGCGTTAGTTGTGGTGTAAACATACAGCGATGCAGGAAAGCGGTTGAGCTGCGTCATACCCACTTCATTTACTTTGACTGTCAAGCCGTTAGGAATGGAGTACTCCATGTAATTGACATAAGGAGTGTTGGGATCCACCACATAGAAGGCATACTGCCCGCCAGGCTGAACAAAGTCAGACGTAGTGATAAAGCTGAATGTCACTGCCTGATACTTGTTGCTTGTGTCCGTTGTAAAGTTATATTCAAAATCGTAAATCCGGTATTGGTTGGCCACACTCGAGCTGACAGGAAGCGAGCTCAGAACATATTTGGTTGGCGTTTGGTTGCCTACCGCTACATCGACTTCTTTGTAGAGCAGGTTATTGCTGCTGTCCACAGGAACTTTCAATTTGGCCTTCACCGTTACCTGATCGGCCGTATTCTTCGTTACTGTTGGAACAGCTGCAAGCTTTTGATATTGATCAGCTGCTGCAGGCGTACTTTTCACATAGGCATCGTAAGCAAAAGCCTGACCATTATCGTAAACGAACGTACGATCGATATAATACGTGTTGCTGTTGTTCGTGGAGATCAGACGCATTTCGTTGTCGCCCGGCTTCAGAGCCAGGTCGTTGTTGCGGCCCGTATTCGTAATAAACGTGAAGTTGCCGCGGTTGAATACGACAGGATCATAAGCAGTACCGTTAACATAAGCCTGAATTCTTGTCGCATTGCTTGCCGTACCCGTAATGCTGAGGCTCGTGTAAGGAGCGCTCTTCGGATACATTTCGTTATCGTTCAGAGCCACTTCGTTCAGCTTCAAATCCGTAATGTTCGTTACCGATGTGAAGTGCACCCATGCCGCCGGGGAGGAAACCACTGTGGCTTCGCCATATTTAGCGACAACTTTATTCAGGCCTTCGGTCAGCGAAACGCCGGAGAACACCACTTCGTTGGCATTATTGGCGTTCTTCACCGCTTTGTTCGTTTTGTTTACCGAGGTTACACCTGTATTCATGTTCGTAATTTCATAATAGATGCTGTTAATCTGATCAGCCGAAATCCCGTTAATCGTAACAGGAAGGGTGATCGTGCTGGTCGTCAGCTGAGCCGGTGAAGACTCCGTCGTTTCATCAAGGCCATTGATCTTCAGTTGAATACCATCAGCCAGACCGGTCAGTGGAGCCAGCAGACTGAAGAGCATGTTAAACAACAGAAGAACACTAATCCGCAGGCTGGTTGTTCGTTTCAAGGTGTGAATCCTCCTTCAGGGTGGTGATTATAGAAAATAATCAGAACATACAGCAACAAGTTGATACTTATCATATCGGCTTCCGGCACCCAAACGTTTAGCTTTTTTATGTCCGAAAAAATGAACAAAAAAACCCAAGCCTGTATGGCTTGGGTTTTTCTTCTATATACTGTTATTTGGTCATGCGCTGCATGGTTTTCATACGGATCTTATTAAGGAAATGCAGGACCGGACGCTTCGTACGCGAGATAATACCGATAAATTCCGCACCCACGACCAGAACCACCAGAAGCACGGCTACCAGAATGACAGCGCCCCATAAGGCTTGCTGTTCAGACATATAGGAGAGCAGTACGGCCGAGAAGCCGAAGAAAGTAGCAATTCCATAGATAATCAGGACCGTAGTCCGGTGACTGAACCCCATACGCAGCAGGCAGTGATGAAGATGACTCTTGTCCGCCGCGGATATGGGCAGGTTGTTCACCCAGCGGCGCATGATGGCGAAGAACGTATCGGATAAAGGAACTCCAAGAATCATAATCGGTACGAGCAGGGAGACCACTGTGGCCTGTTTGAAGCCCAGAACCGAAAGGGTTGCAAGCGTAAAGCCCAGGAACAGCGCCCCGGAGTCGCCCATGAAGATCTTGGCAGGATGAAAGTTATAGAAAAGGAAACCGATGATGCTTCCGAGCAGCAGGGTACACAGGAGAACGACGGTAACGTTGCCCATCATCAAGGCGAGCACCAGAATCGTTGTCGTGGCAATCGCCGATACACCGGCAGACAGGCCGTCCAGCCCGTCAATCAGGTTAATAGCGTTGGTAACACCGACGATCCAGAAGATCGTGAGCGGTACCGCCAGCCAAGACAAAGAGATCGTTTCGTCGCCGAATGGGACGTTGACCAAATCAATGGTGACCCCAGAGTAAACCACAACGGAAGCAGCCAGGATTTGTCCCAGCAGCTTGATCTTCGGAGACAAATCGAAGCGGTCATCGAGCGCTCCGACGAGCACGACGATCGTTCCTCCAACCAAAAGGCCGAACACGACATCAGCTTTAAGGGTATCTATTGCAGGAGAGACGATGAAATAAGCTCCGATGAATGCTATAAAGATCGCGAGTCCGCCCAGCCGGGGCATAATCCGGCTATGTACCTTGCGGTGGTTCGGTGCATCGACTGCCTTAGCCCAGAATGCAAAGCGTCTTACCAGCGGTGTCATTACCAAAGCAATCAATAATGCTGCGGCAAAACCGATTCCATATAACAGATTCATGCGAATATTCACAGCCCCTTTTTTCTATGAAAACCCCAAACAACTCAAATTATACTCTGAAGTTGACGGAAACTCCATCGTGATTTTGGGCGGTATGGACGGTTTTCAGGTTGTTTTCATAGGTCTGATGAAGGTTTCTGCGTATTTTCCTTCTTGAAAATCACTTTCACGCCCTCTTACGGCTCCTATGTCCCTTTTGGAAGAAAAAGATACAACGCTAAGCGATGGTTCTCTATCCCCTGACGTCATCTTTTCACCATAAAAAAGGTCGTTGAAACCGTTGTCCCTCTTCCTCTTGGAAGGTGCCGCAATCCGCTAAAGCAGCTGTATGCCGGCCCCCCGTATTTATCTGCGTCCTTGCGCCTTGCTGTAAAATGCCGCAATCCGCTCAGCAGGCCGGTGAGCCTCGCTCTTCAGCCGTTCGATTACCTGGCGTTTGTCTTCCCTCCAAGCTTCCCTGCTCTTCAGCAGGTGAAGCAAAGTCTCCGCAATCGCCGCGGCGTTCGGAGCCTGCGTACTGCAGGCGGCCTGCATGGAAAGCCGGTTCAGAAACTGATCAATCTTCGGATCGTAGGAGATACCCACCATCGGCACGTATCTTCCGGCCGCATAGATCAGAGAGTGCAGGCGCATCCCCAGCAGTACCGAGACCGAAGCCGTTTCTGCCAGCATGTCCTGCGGATGAGTAACTCCTTTGGCGATCGAAATCCGGTGTTTATAGGTTTCCCCCAGGCGCTGAGCGACATACTCTGAGGCTTCCTCATCAGATGGGAGGTGGAAGGGCAGGAAGCGGACAACGGCGTCCGTCTCCTCCATCACCTTCCTGAGCGCCTCCGCGGCAGCGTCCAGTTCTGAGCGGTCCTTGTTCCAGAAACGGACCGACACTCCGATGACCGGTGCCAAGCCGCTGTCTGCACCTGCCGGATCCCTGTGGCGTGCGGCATTCTTAAGCGGCATGCCCATCACCGGATCGGGTACTACCTCGACCTCGCTGCCGCTGAGTCCCATTTGCTGCAGCAACGCCTTGGACTCCTCGTCGCGGACGGTAACCACACGGCAGCGCTGGAAAGCGGAACGGATCCAGCCGAAGAACTTCGGACGGTGAACCGGTCCGATCCCCTGAGAGTAGACGAATACGGGCTTACCGAGCAGCTGGGCCAGCCGAATAACTCCAAGGTAATACGGAATCGTCTTGGGGCTTGTCTCGTCCTGCAGCAGGCTGCCGCCTCCGCTGATCAGGCCGTCCGCTCCCCGAAGGGCCTTCCACAGCTCCATGGGCCGCATGCGATGGGCCGACTCCACGCCGTAGGTCCGTGCCGTCTCCGCAGGGTTGACGGACAGAACGACAGGGTGAAAAGTTACACCCTGTCGTTCTCCCTGCTCCTGCAGCGCCAGCAGAATGGACTGCAGTACGGCTTCGTCACCGCTGTTATTGAATCCGTAATAGCCGGATAGCACTATTCGTTTAACCGGGGTACCCAACGCTGCCAACTCCTTGTGATGATTTCCCATACGATAATCAATGCGATGCCGATCAGCGTACCGAAGCCGAGCCCGTACAGCACCCGAATGGCAGAAATCTGCAGCGGCGTGTGCAGATGGGCGAACGTATCGACAACGGATGCCTGTCCGATGACTCCCGCCAGAATCAGCAGAAGAGCACTGCGGTATTTAAAGCTGAGATAAGCCCCGAGGATGAACAGCGGATGAGACAGCAGGAATTCCTTGGTCCGCGGTCTCACGCCGAGCGTGTTCTCCAGGAAGGAACGGAAATATTTCTCCCAATCGGATGCCTGCCCCTCGTTGCCGGTTCTCGATAAGTAGTAGTACCCTGCAGCCGCCAGAACCGCAGCCGCCACGATCCAGAGTACACTGATATTGGACGATAACATCGATTGGGCTCTTGCCCATCTTTCCTTATAGCTCACTTTGTCCATAAAGAGCAGCCAGTACAGCCCCACCAAGGCGATCGGCGCCAAATGGAGCACGCTGACTCCACGGAACTGCTCAAGCACGAGCGAATACTGGATCTGATTAAGCAGACCGACGATGAAAAGCAGCCCTATGACCGAAATCAGCGAGGCGCGGAGCAGCAGGCCAATCGCGAAGAGAAGCCGGTTACCGTCAGGCTTATCGAGCTTCCGCCTCGCAGCCTGCAAAGCAACCATGATGGATAGCGTAGCGGCGCTCGTTCCCGCTCCCAAGGCAAGTCCCTGGGAGAAGAGGGAGGAGCTCAACACATACAACCCAGCCGATCCGATCATGCCAAGCAGGAACACCACCGCGGTAATTTCGGGAATGAAGTACGAGATCATCAGCGCGATGAGCGCCACACTGCCCGCCCAGACGAGCAGCTTGGCCGGAGTCTGCCACGAAGAGTGGACGAGCTGGAACGGCTCGGCCGGCGCCATCTTGTAGCCGGCTTTGGCAATCCTCGGAATCGCTCCATCCGCACCGGTCAGTGCCTCATAAATCGAATCGAGCGGATGCAGGATACGCCCCTTCTCGAGGCTCTTGACCGCGCGGGCGTTCAGCAGCACCATCCGGATGTTCCGGTCTTTGGCCGCCAGCACGAACCGGTCCGCCACGCCCTGAATCCGGCCCTTGAGCTCCTCAGCCGTAATATTCTCGGTGAGCTTCTGTGCATCATTCTCCGTGAAGGAGTGCAGCCGCACCACATCATGGCGAATGCGCTGAGCCAGGCCGTTGAAGCCCCGCTGCGGCGTTTTTTGCATCTCGATCACAGCCAGGCCGATCTTGTGCTTGGTGAGGATCTCACCCATGCCATCCAGACCGGATACGTCCTTCTCGCTGATAAAACCGGGCACGCTGTCCCCGTCCACAATAATGCGGCGTACTCCGAGGTCTTTCATGGTGCTGAGCAGCGCGTCCATTCGGGCCGCCTCAAAGGCTCTGCGGTTGGACATCCGGAATACGATCGTAAAGCCCTGTGACTTCAGCGTCTCAAGCGTCATCGGATCGGGGTCCATGGACTTCAGCACCGCTTCTTCCTTGGCCATCTCGATCCGCAGACCCGGCTGGTTCTTGTAGTTCCACGGGCGGACCGCCACACCCAGGTCTTCGAACGCCTGACGGATGACTGGCGCAAGCCGGCGCTCCGTCTCACCGCTCTCGAAGAGCACGTAGGTGAAGTTCTCGCCTATGGTGCCCGGCGACTGTGTAAGCACAGCCGCTTCCTGCGAAGAGTATACCTGCAGACGGCGGCTGAGCTGAAGCTCATTGAGCGTCGCCTCATACACGGCCAAGGAACCGACCCGATGCTCTTTCAACTTCTGAAGCTGATCGCTGACGAACCGCTTAGGGTCCGTCTGCAGATCCGAGATCTCTAGGAGATCCCGGTAATCCATGACGAACTCCACCCGGCGGCCCGATCCTTCTTCCGTCTGGTACCGTTCATAGGCGATCGCTAAGGAGGCGAGCATTCCGAGGATCACGAGCCACCACAGCGCCTTCACCGCCCATTGATTCAGTCGCAAATACCTTCCTTTCAACGCTGTCAGCTCCAAACTTATTTGTTGTTGGTTATTTCTTATCTACACGGCTCATAACGGTTTCGACAAGCTGGTCAAGCGAGCTGGCCGCCCCTTCGGAAGAAGAGCTGCGTACCGCAAAGTAGACTTTGATCTTCGGTTCCGTACCGGACGGGCGAAGCGTGAACCAGGAGTCGTCCTCCAGCGTATACTTCAGCACGTTCTCGACAGGCAGACCATACAGACCCTCCGAGAAGTCTTCGATCTTCGTCACTTTCAGGCCGTTGATTTGCTCAGGTGCGTTCGTACGCCAGTCTGTCATGATGCTGCCGATCTGCTCTACCCCGTCCTTGCCCTTCAGCGTGCGGGACTCGAGCTTCTCGAGGAAGTAGCCGTGACGCTCGTAGAGCTCCTGCAGCACGTCGTAGAGCGTCTTGCCCTGGCTCTTGTAGTAGGCAGCCGCTTCACTGATCAGCATCGAGGCGATGACGGCATCCTTGTCGCGCGCATAGTTGCCTGCCAGGTAGCCGTAGCTCTCCTCGTAACCGAACAGGAACGTGGCTTCGCCCGTCTGCTCATACTGCGTCATCTTTTCGCCGATATATTTAAAACCGGTCAGCGTGTTCACGACCTTCGCACCGTAGTGCTCGGCAATAACCGCACCCATCTCACTTGTTACGATGGTCTTTACGACAACGCCGTTCTCCGGCATTTCGCCGCGATCTTTGAGGGAGCTCAGCAGGTAGTCGACCATGATCGCACCCGACTGGTTGCCCGAGAGGACGAAATATTCACCGCTCGGATCCTTAACTACGGCACCCATCCGGTCGCAGTCCGGGTCCGTGCCGATAATAATGTCGGCACCGATCTTCTTCGCTTCGTTGATCGCCAGCGTGAAGGCTTCTCGCTCTTCCGGGTTCGGCGACTTCACGGTGGAGAAGTTGGCATCCGGAAGCTCCTGCTCGGCCACGACATGCACCTGCGTGAAGCCTACGCCGGCCAGAGCCGCGCGGACGGAGAGGTTGCCTGCGCCGTGCAGCGGCGTGTAAACGATGCGGAAGTCATCGGCGGTCTCTTTGATCAGCTGCGGATTGCGGCTGACGGCGGTAACCGCACGGATATACTCGTCGTCCACCGCTTGTCCGATCCACTGCAGCAGACCGGCCTTCTCGGCATCCGCACGGGAAGAACGCTTCACATCGGCGAAGGACTGCACGCCGCGGATCTGCTCGATAACCTGCTCCGCCTGATGCGGAACGAGCTGGCCGCCGTCATTGCCGTAAACCTTGTAGCCGTTATACTCCGGCGGGTTGTGGCTTGCTGTAATCACTACGCCTGCGTCGGCATTCAGATGACGCACAGCGAACGAAAGCTCAGGCGTGGTGCGGAGCGATTCGAATACATATGCCTTGATTCCGTTGCCGGCCAGCACTTTGGCTGTCTCAAGAGCAAATTCAGGCGATTGATTGCGGGAGTCGTATGCGATGACGACCGAAGGCTGATCTTTGCCTGCCGTCTCCAGCAGGAATTGGGCCAGGCCCTGCGTCGCGCGGGCAACCGTATAAGCGTTGATGCGGTTCGTTCCTGCGCCGATAACCCCGCGCAGGCCGCCCGTACCGAATTCGAGATCGCGGTAGAAGCGGTCTTCGATTTCTTTGGCGTCGCCTTCGATGGAGCGCAGCTCCTCTTTGGTTGCCGCGTCGATCGCCGCATCCCCCAGCCAAAGCTCATACTGTTCTTGCACCCGTGTTTGTGTGTTCATCGTAATCTCTCCTCCACCCATGATATGGTTGTGTCTATGTATGTGAATTATGATCGGTAGCTTAGTTAGGCGCCTTCAGGGCGAACATGAGCTCTCCCTCGGCGACGACTTTGTCCCCTACTCGTGCCGTACCGTGTCCTTTGCCGATAACCCCTTTGACCCGCGTCATGACCACTTCCATGGTCAGGGTGTCTCCCGGCAATACCTGCTCACGGAAGCGGAAATTATCGATCCCGGCAAAAAAGCCGATCTTGCCCTGATTTTCCTCCACGCTGAGCATCGCTACGGTTCCCACCTGGGCCAGCGCTTCAACGATCAGCACCCCCGGCATCACCGGATATTCCGGAAAGTGACCCTGAAAGAAGGGTTCGTTAATCGTGACGTTTTTGATGCCCACGGCCCTTTTTCCGGCCTCTACCTCGAGAATCCGGTCCACCAGGAGGAACGGGTAGCGGTGTGGGATAATCTGTTGAATCTGCTTGGCGTCTAACAATGATGTTGCTCCTTCCACGTAGTATAAAAAAGGGTGTGGTGACTTAGACTAACAGCGTCCCTTCATGAGCTGCAGTAATGAAGGTTGATATAAGGGAGCTTATGTTCACGCGAACGGTCTGCATGCGGCGGACCTGAACATGAGCTCCTTTTTAACCATGCAGACGTACCTGATCTGAAACTTAAGGTACCTCTACCTGGGTTTATCCAAGGATTGCGGCTTGCCTGCTCGTTTGTGTAAGAGGTTGAATTGAAGGATATAGATGATGGAGGTTAGGATAGAAACCGAAATGACGAACCATAAGTAGGCGTGAGCATAGGGGAGCTCGAATATAATCAGAAGAATCGCCACGTAATACAAAACGGTCGTCAGTTTGCCCATGGCGTTAGCGGGGACGGTCTTCTTGCCCCGGAAATGAAAGTAAGCCGATCCGGCAATCATGCCGGCATCCCGAAGGAACATGGCGCAGGCCGCCTGCCAGGAAATCATCTGCGAGAACACAAGCGACAGGATCACCGCGATCATCATGGACTTGTCGGCCAGGGGATCCAGCATACTGCCGAGATCCGTGACCAGTCCGCGGCGGCGTGCGATATACCCGTCGAGCACATCTGTTGCTCCGGCGAGCAGCAGAATGAAGAAGGCGCTTCTTATATACCCGGCCTCGAATACAACGAGATATGCCGGTATCAGTAAAAAGCGGCATAGGGTGAGTATATTAGGCACATTCCACACACATCGGTCCCCCTTATGGAAACAGCACGGCAGGCGAATTGTTCGCTCTCTGTTCTCTTTGCATCTATTCCCATCCATTCATTATACCTTTATGAGGTAAAAAATAAAACTCCCCTGTATCGGAGAGTTTTCCTAAATGGTTCATTCAATTTTCGGCAAACACCAAATCGAACAAGTGGCGCCATGTTCCCGGATCCCACACATCCTTGAAGTCTCCTTGGCCGATCACCGCATAACCGATCGAAAGCCCTGTAAACAGAGCAGCCAAACAGAGTAAGGGAATCCATGTCCATTTCAGCACGGTGAGTGTGATCTTCTTCCACCGTGGGGAGAGGGCAGGCGCCTTCTTTGGATTCTCGCTCAAGACTCCTACCTCGCTTTGCAACGTTCCCCGGCCTCCTTCCACCTTCCAGCTCCGGCCTGCGCCGGCAGCCGCCGGAGGAACGGTTCAGCCTCCATTCAAGCTGCCTTATACACGCAGGTTATTGGCCAGGTTCATCATTTGGTCCGCAGACGAAATCGCTCTGGAATTGAGCTGATATGCCCGCTGAACCGTAAGCAGCTCCGTCATTTCCTCCGAAAGGTTGACGTTCGACTGCTCCAGGAAGCCTTGGCGTACCGTGATCGGATCAACTTCGTTGTTGCCCGCATTCACCGTTTGCAGAATTTCATCCCGCTGCTGCGGTGTGATGTCTCCCGCCAAACCGTACAGGTTATCGCCGATCTGCTCAAGCAGCTGCGGACGGACCACACGGACCATCTTCAGCTGGCCGGCCTGTACCGGAGCCGCCGTTTGATTCGCTTCGTTATAAGCCATAATAACACCATCCGCCTGGATCTGCACGCGGTGGCCGGCTGGAATCCGGATCGGCTGGTCATCAGCGCCCATGACGTAGTGCCCATCCTTGGTAGTCAGGAAGGTCCGCGGATCGGCCGGATCGGTCGACTGCGACAGCTCAAAGGCCCCGTTACGGGTCCAGCGTGTCGTTCTAGCAGGGTTGCCGTTCTCGTCCTCCCCATTGGCCGAGATCTCGAACAGTCCGTTGCCCTCAATAGCCATATCGAGCAGATTGTCGGTTACCTGCAGGGAGCCCTGCTGCAGATTCAGCTGCGCGGCAACCATCTTGGAACCCCAGCCCTGACCGTAACCGAGCGGGGTAAGACGCCCGTTCTTCTCGAAGGTCTGCGGCTGCTGCTTCACACTCGTCAGTACGTCCTGGAACGACGCTTCACGGCGCTTGTATCCGGTCGTATTCACATTGGCGATATTGTTCGCCACAAGGTCAAGCTTCTGCTGCAGTGAATGCATCGATACGGAAGAGTTGATCATCGAGTTATTCAAAGGGGTTTCCTCCTGTAGTCATGTATTCTACTTATATCGGCTTGTCCGGTTCAAAATGTGAATCGATGCCAAATATTACACGCGGCCTACGTCGTTCGCGGCTTTCTCCATGCTCTTGTCGTAGAACTGGATCATCTTCTGGTTCGCTTCATATGCGCGGAGAGCGGACATCATGTCCACCATGGATTGTCCCGCATCCACGTTGGAGCGCTCCACGAAGCCCTGGCGTACTTCGAATTGATCCTGACCGCCGGCCTGCTGGGCCATTGCCTGATTCTCTTCACTCAGACGGTAGAGCCCGTTCCCCTCACGGATGAGCAGGTTCGGATCCTCAACGCGGGTAATCATCATGGTGAGCGGCTGTCCGTTCGCCCCGTTGATCGGACGCCCGTCCACATTCGTGAACTGGCCGTCCCGCGTAATGCGGAAGTTCGTCACAGGCGTATTGCCGTCCATAAGCACGATGGGTTGTCCATCTGAACCCAGCACCTGATTGCCTTCCGAATCGATCATCCGGCCGTTCACATCAAGAGAGAACTTGCCGTTAAGCGAGTAGCGGGTGTCGCCCGCCGCATTCTGGATCGTGAAGAACGCCTGCGGCTGGATGACGCGCTCTCCGTTCTCGTCGACATATTTGCCGGAGGAATCAAAGCGTGCGCCCGGCACCTGGATATTCGAAACGAGGGCAAAATCAAACGGATTGTTCGTCTCCTGAAGATCGCCCTGCGCATGCAAAGACACGTTCTCCTCTGCCAAGACGCCTGTGTGAATACGGCCTACGGTCCGGGTTGCGGCGGCAGGACCCGAGTTGTCGTCCCGGGTACGCTCAATAAGCACTTCGGGAAACGACCGGTTGATCCCGTTGCCGCCCTTGAAGCCAGGCGTATTCAGGTTAGCGATGTTGTTGGTCACGATGTCGTGTTTACGCTGCTGAGCAATCATGCCGGATGCGGCAGTATACAGGCCTCTTAACATGGGGATTCTATGCCTCCTAAAATTTGCGTTTGGATACCTTGTCTAAGTTGTCGAGCATGATTCCCGTTCCTTTTACCACACAATGCATCGGATCTTCCGCAATGAGGACGGGCACCTTAAGCTCGTCCGCCAGCAGCTGATCGATACCGTGCAGCATCGCACCGCCGCCCGTCAGAATGACGCCGCGGTCGATGATGTCCGCCGACAGCTCCGGCGGAGTCCGCTCAAGCACGCTCTTGGCCGCGGCCACAATGTTCGAGACCGGCTCGTCGAGGGCTTCCTGAATCTCCTGCGAGTTGATCGTCATCGTCAGGGGAAGTCCGCTGACCATGTCGCGGCCGCGGATATCCATCGTCTCCTTCTTGCCTTCCGGATGAACCGTGCCGATGCGCTTCTTAATGTCTTCGCTCGTTCTCTCACCGATCAGGAGCTTGTACTTGCTTTTGATATATTTCATGATGGAGGAATCGAACTTGTCCCCTGCAATTTTAATGGAAGAGGAGGTGACGATGTCGCCCATGGACAGAACGGCGACATCCGTCGTCCCCCCGCCGATGTCCACAACCATGTTGCCGCTCGGCTGGTAAATATCCATGCCGGCGCCGATGGCTGCCGCTTTCGGCTCCTCTTCCAAGAAGACTTCCCGCGCTCCGCTCCGTTCGGCAGCTTCCCTGATGGCCTTCTGCTCCACGGAGGTGATGTTGGTCGGAGCGCAGATCAGAATACGCGGGTGAGAGTACCAATTCCTCCCTCCGACCTTATTGATGAAGTACTTCAACATCAGTTCCGTAATCTCAAAGTCGGCAATGACCCCGTCTTTCAGCGGGCGGATCGCCACGATATTGCCCGGTGTGCGACCGACCATGCGGAACGCTTCTTCGCCGACGGCAAGCACCCGCTTCCCATCGCTTTCGATGGCGACGACGGACGGCTCATCGAGCACCACGCCCCGACCTTTCACATGAATCAGAACGTTCGCCGTCCCGAGATCAATGCCGATATCCTTGCTTAACATCCAATAATCCTCCCTAGCCAACCGTCCGTCTTTCCTACAATCTCAGAAGCGGCACAACATGATATACAAGATGATATACGCTTATAAGGTACATTCGCCATGAGTTCGCAAAATCCTCTTTTTCATGAACGATTTTTCGACAAATATCGCTTCGCTTCCGGCCGGTCAGGGGAGGGCTGCAGAGAGCGGGAATTCGGGCCTACTTCACGGTGACGAGCTTCTCCTGTACTTTCGGGCTGCGGGTTTTGCGGTACTTGATCTTGGTTGCTTCTCCGCCGCGCAGGTGACGGATGGACTTATGATATTCCAGTATGTGCTTGACCTGATTGGCCAGCTCCGGGTTGATCTCCGGCAGACGCTCCGTCAAGTCCTTGTGCACCGTGCTCTTGGAAACGCCGAACTCCTTTGCAATGGTGCGGACCGTGTGCTTGGTCTCCACCAGGCAGCGGCCGATCTTAATCGTTCGCTCTTTGATGTAATCGTGCACTCCCCTCGCCTCCCTACTCGAGTTAGTTTGGTACAGTATATGAGGGGCACACGCTTATATTCGCTGTTTCCCGGCCTGACAAGCCGCAGGAGCACATTTATTTTCAAGGACAAGCCCGGTTTTTCAAACGTTTCCTCCCGAATCGTCCGGCCCGGACACGAGCTGGACGGCAGCGCATTCATTCGAATCCGCGATCCGGGCTGCACGAAAGCATCTTCAGATAAGAGAAAAGAAGCAGGTCGGTGGCTCCTCCCTGCCTCTTCTTTATATTGCACGGTTCGATTTACTGTTCGGCGATGTACTGCTCCGGATTGACCGCCGGCCCGCCTTGGCCCTGGCGCAGTTCGAAGTGCAGGTGCGTCCCTTGATCCTTCTCCAGCTCGTTGCGGCCGGCTTGGGCGATCACGTCGCCTTTCTTCACTTCCGCATCCTTGGTCACCTTCACCTCGGCGAGGCTCTGGTACACGGACACAAGACCGTTGGCATGCGTAATTTCAACCAGGTTGCCTACCAGCGGATCCTTCTGTACGGCCGTTACTTTGCCGCCCATGACAGCGAGAACCTCGAAGGGTGCATTGTCTTTCTTGGCAAAATCCATGCCGATGTGCGGTGTGAACGTATCGCCGTACTCCACCATGGCGGCTTGTCTGACATCATTCGCGGCATTCGGATCAAAGTAAGGCAGCACCACTTCAAGCTCGCTGCGGTTTTTCACCGGCCACTGCATCGTTTCCTGCTTGGCTGTCGTCGCGACCGAATCCGGACCGGATACACTGTCGGTGACCGTACCGGCGGGCTTGTCAACGGAAACATCGCTGTTCGTTGTCAGGCCACCCCCGCCCTGATACACCCACATGATGGTTAGGATGATAGCCGCTGCAGCGATGTACGTTGCCGGAAACACCCACTTTTTGGCAAGCAATCTCTTCCAAGCAGACGACGTGTGTTGCGCTCCTTCGATGGTTTTAGGAGCCTCGTTTTGGGAATCTCTTTTTTGTTCATTCATATGTATATCACCTCGCTAACCAGTCTTACCAGGTTTGCGAGATTTATACGCACGCCGCTTGCGGCTTTTCAGAAACTTTTTGCAGACAATAGAGTCGAAGCCTTCGAGAGTTCAACTCCCGTATAATAGTGTTTCACGATTTCCTCCGCCTTACGGCCTTCCAGAGCCATTCCCTGCGCTCCCCACTGGCTCATGCCCACGCCATGGCCATATCCGAACGTCGTGATCTCCCAGGCCCCGTCCTTGTAGCTCCACTGGAAGCCGCTTGAGTTCAGCCCGAGCTTCTCGCGGACCTCACGGCCGGTGAACTGCTTGCCGCCGGCGGACAGCTTCAGGATGCGCCGGCCCTGGCTGCGCTCGAGCACCTTGAGACCCCTGGAGGCCCCGGTGGTCGCCGGGATCGCCGCGGGCAGTCCAAGCCGCGTCTGCAGCTCCTTGCCCGAGAAGCGGACCGTCTCCTTGTAACGGGGGGACAGCTTCGCATCCCAGGGACTGGCCACGGAACGCAGATAAGGAATCTTCACGTTCCAATAATCTTCCGAATTCTCGGTATACCCGTTCGAGGTGGAGAAAAAGCTGGCCTCGATCGGCTGCCCCTCATAAGTAAGAATCGTATCCTTCGTCTCTTCCACGGCACGGTTCAGCTTGTCCCGGACCCGGGCGTAATCGGCGCCCCACCGCTGCCCCAGCTCCTCATCGCTGATATAGGCCTGATGGGCGATCGTGTCCGTAACCAAGGCCTCCCCGGCAGGAACGCCGGTCCGGTCACCGGCCAGCATCCGCCGGATGATATAGGTGCGCGCGGCCAAGGCCTGGGCTTTGAGCGCTTCCGGCTCGAACTCCGCCGGCATCTCCGCCGCCACGACGCCCCGCACGTAGGTTTCCAGCGGAATCCGGTCCGTCGACTTCGATTTCGAGAGATAGACCGGGATGAGAGGCACGTCGCCTGCCTCCGGCTGGGCACTGGCCGGACGGACCGCCGCCGGGTCCGCGGAAGGGGTGGTGGAACGGACGAGCAGACCCGGCACCAGCACGACGACGGCCGTAAAGCTGGCGAGCCACACGGCAAACCAGCCCAGCACCTTTTTCTGCCTGGGGTTCAGCTTGTACTTCGTCATCTAAGGTTCGTCCTCCGGCCCTGTCAGGGCTGCTCTATTTGGCTGCGGCAACGGCTGCAGGTACCTTAACTATATGAATCCGAAAGATAGAATAGAACCCGGCTCTCCCTCTCTCTTCCCTATGACCAGGTAATAGGAGCAGGGAAATGAGAATCTCATTCTATGGCTACCAGACGTGGAGCAACAAAAAAAGAACCGGCTCTCCCCTGCGGGAAAAACCGGTTCTCTCTGAAATTCCGTATCCATCCTGCCGGCATTCTTACGCCAGGCTCGGCTGCACCGCGAACAGCGGCAGCACTTCTTCCCGCTCCGTCTCCTCGACGATCTCGAGCGGCAGCCGGCGGATCTCGGCGCCAAGCAGGCTCAGTTTCTCGGTGATGCCCACGTAACCACGGTCGATATGATGCAGCCCCGTGATCTCCGTGTCGCCTTCCGCTACCAGCGCGGCAAGAATAAGGGCTGCACCGGCCCGAAGGTCCGTTGCGCACACCTTGGCGCCCTGGAGTCTGGCACCGCCGCTGATGACGGCCGTCCGTCCTTCGACTTTGATCTGCGCGCTCATGTTCGCCATCTGCTCCACATGCATGAAGCGGTTCTCGAATACCGTCTCCGTCACAATGGAGGTGCCTTCGGCGGTCAGCAGCAGCGCCATCATCTGCGACTGCATATCGGTCGGGAAGCCCGGATACGGCAGCGTCTTGACGTCTACGGCCTTCAGCGGACCTACGGTGTAGACCCGGATGCCGTTCTCGTCTTCTTCGATCTGCACGCCCATCTCCTGCATCTTGGAGATGACCGGCCGCAGGTGATCCCCAATCGCGCCCTCTACGTAGAGGTCGCTGCCGGTAATCGCCGCGGCAATCATGTATGTACCCGCTTCGATCCGGTCCGGAATGACGGTGTGCACCGCCCCCTGAAGCCGTTCCACGCCGTCAATCCGGATGAGGCCCGTGCCCGCTCCGCGGATCTTCGCGCCCATAGCGTTCAGGTAATTCGCAAGGTCCACAATCTCCGGTTCCTTGGCGGCGTTCTCGATGAGGGTCGTGCCTTCTGCGAGAGCGGCCGCCATCATGATGTTCTCGGTCGCGCCGACGCTTGCGACATCAAGATAAATCTTCGCGCCCTTGAGCCGGCCGTTGACCCGGGCTTCAATGTAGCCCTGGCCCAGTTCGATCTCCGCCCCCATGGCCTCAAAGCCCTTCAGGTGCTGATCGATCGGCCTTGTCCCGATGGCACAGCCGCCCGGCAGGGAAATTCTTGCCTGACCCATCCGGGTCAATAAAGGTCCCATGACAAGGAAGGACGCCCGCATTTTGCGGACAAGGTCGTAGGATGCCTCGCAGGTGGTGATGCGTCCGGCATCGACCCGGATCGTTTCGTTCCGGTATTCCACGGCAATGCCTAAGCTTTCAAGTACTTTATTGATGACCAGTACGTCGTCCAAGGGAGGCGCGTCATGAATGACACTGACTCCTTCGGATCCCAAGATAGAGGCTGCGATGATCGGCAGTACGGCATTTTTGGCACCGTGAATTCTCACTCTGCCGGAAAGCTTTTTGCCGCCGCGGACGATAATTTTGCTCATCATGGTCCCCCTCCGCGTATTCTGTATGATGTGCTTGTAGCCGCCGGTCACTATACCATTCGTGAGGCCGCTTAGATTTATATCGGTTGTACTATCCATTGTTGACAACATTCTCCTCGGTTATTCGAGAAAAAAGGAATTTCAGAACATCTTGGAGAACCATGTCGACCAGTCCAGGTAATCAATCACGAACCGAGCGACCTGGTAACCGAGGGCAATGGAGAGGAAGATCTGCAGCGTTTTGGCCGCTGCGCTCCGGGGACGCTTCAGGATCGCTTCCAGCTTCAATTCCTGAAGGGCCCACCAGGAAAACCCGATGAACACAAGAACCACGGCGATGTTGATGACACCCTTAAGTCCCATGGACGCATTCATTTGATCGACATAATCCATGCTTCGGAGCTCCTTGCTTTGGCGAAAGCCACCGGTTGAACCGCGGCTTCGTCATGGATTTTTACCCAAGTTGCTGTATCTTTAATCGGGCCCGGAGGCCCGGAATGCCAAATGTTTATTTGAGCATCCCGGCCAGCAGCTGAACGAATTCCGCACGCGTTGCCTGCTGGTCCGGACGAAATGTGCCGTCCGCGTAGCCGCCGATCAGCCCTTCGGCCTTCATCTGTTTGAGCAGTCCCGTCCCCCAGTACGATTCGTCCACGTCGGTGAAAGGAACTGCCCCCCTCCGCTTGCCGCTCATACCGGCGCCCCTGGCCAGCATCGCGGTCATCTCCATGCGGGATACCGGCTGGTCGGGCGCGAAGGTCCGGTCGGGATAGCCTTCGATAATCCCGGCCTGCGCTGCCCGGGCGATGTATGTATAGGCCCAGTGGCCGCTGCCAAGATCGCTGTAGGCGATCTCCTTCTCCTTCGTGAGGCCGTAAGCGCGCGTAAGCACCGCCGTGGCCTCCGCCCGGGTAATCGGCCGGTCCGGCTGGAACAGATAGTCCTCATAGCCGTTGATCACTCCCCGGCCGGACAGGGTCAGGATAGCGCTTTGGGCCCAGTGGCCGCTCACATCCGTATACCCGCCGAGCAGCGGCTTCGCTTCCACCGTGAGCTCATACATGCGGTTATCGAACGGCACGCTGGAGGTCAGCTTCACATAGTACGTTCCCGGCTCGAGCCTGCCCGTTAGCGACTGGACAGCCGAGCCCTGCTCGTTCATCGACGAGGCGATCGACCGCATCGAGCCGTCGTACAGGTGCATATAGAGGCTGACCCCGGCCGGAATGTCCGTCAGCCCAATGCCGACCCGGCTCTCCTGCTCCACCCGGAACTGGAACCAGTCGGTCTCATTCGGCTTATCGAGCAGCCCGGTATAAGGCGTATCCAGGGAGACCACCGTGGCTTGATACGACTTGTTGTTCGGTTCGTTCGGATCCGCCAGCTTCGCATCATACTCGATCTTCAGCGTATACTCGCCCACGACCGCATTGGCGTATTCCTTCACGTTGGTCACCCGGATATAGTAAGATCCCGGGAACACCTCCGTCAGCTCATAGCCCTCCTCGGCCCCGTCATCCCCATAGTCCACCGTGACCGACTTCTCCCCCTGCTTCTGCACGAGCAGGACAGGGTCGATGCGGGCGGTGTCCGACGTGAGGCGGATCCGCATGGATCCCGATTCGGGCACCGGGAATTCGTACCAATCCGTATCGCCGGTTTGGTGGAACGTCCCCTTGACCGTCAAGGTACGGGACGGCAGCACGGAAGCCTTGAACTGGCGGTCATTATCCTCGAACGCATCCCGATAGATCTCGAACGAGGTCGTCATCCGGTAGGGCACGGCCTCCGCCTGTCCCCGGTCCTTCAGCTGCAGCTGCACATAGCTGCGGCCTTTGGATACCGGGAACGTCACGGCGCCCCCGCCCTGTACCGTCTTGGCCGACAGCACGCCCGAGGCATCGGTGTGCTGTGCGCTGACCGTCATGCTGCTGTCCATAGCAAAAGACAGGCTTACGGTGCCGTCATACTGCGCATCGATGACATACCAGTCGGCGTCGGTGCCGCTGGCGAACGAGGCCGTAACGGACTTGGCGTTCGAGACTGTCTTCGCCTGGTCCTTGCGGTCGTTCGGCTCGTACATATCCTCTGCGATCCGTTCGCTGAGCAGCCTGTCGACCCGCAGCAGGCCATAGCCTGTCCCGGGGTCCCAGCCGGCCGGACCGAGGTCCTGTGCCGTCTGACGCACCCACTGGCGGATCTGGTGGGCCTTCATCTGCGGGTATCGTTCCCACAGCAAGGCTGCTGCCGCAGCCACCTGCGGAGCCGCCATGGACGTGCCGTCCTTGGCTTCGTACGAGCCGCCAAGCGCCGTGGTGAACACATTCCAAGGGGCCACCACATCGACCTCGGGGCCGGTGTTGGAACGGGTGTCCACGGCGCCGCCGGCCGTCATGCCGCCGACGGCGAGCACTGTAGGATAAGCGGCGGGGTACTTGACCCGGTTGCCTTCGTTCCCGGTCGCCGCGACAAGCAGCACATCCTTGGACTCGGCGTACTTGACGATCTCGCTGAGGTAATCGGAATACTTGTTGAGTCCCAGCGACAGAACGACGATCTTGGCTCCATGATCCACCGCGTAGCGGATTCCTTCGCCGAGCATCGTCTCTCCGCCCGAGCCGTCGGCTTCCAGTGCCTTCACCGGCATGATGCGGGCCTGCCAGAGCATCCCCGCGATGCCCTTGTCATTGCCGCCTGCGGCGCCGATGATCCCGGCCACATTGGTGCCGTGGCCGTTATCGTCCGCCGGAGGCTGTCCCGGCTGGATGAGGTTCACGCCGGGGACCAGGTTGCCTTTGAGGTCCGGGTGATTCAGATCCACGCCCGTGTCCACAATGGCGATGGTCACGCCCCCGGCTCCCTTCGAGATGTCCCATGCCTTGGTCATCCCGGTCGGTCCGAGGTACGTTTGCTTGGCAGCCAGGGGATCGCTTGCTTCAGCCCCTCTGGCCGCTTGGGTAAAGGTCAGACATAGTGCGAGACAAGTTAACGACGTTAGCGTCGACAGCTTCCATTTAGTAGCGTTCATCGCATGCAGGATCCTTTGTCTGATATGTGCGGTCTTACTCCATTATCCCATTCTAAGCGTTCCACCCTCTCCCTGCAACTGGAATCCGAAACCTTTAGAGGATTATTGATGAGTTCGACAGGGCCTCCGCCCGTGCGACCCCTTTCCGGATTTTCCGCATGACCGGCTCCCGGTCCTTCTCCCCTACTTCCATCATCCCCCCTCAATTGACATCCCTCCCGTTTCGGGATACCTTAGAGAAAATGCCTTTAGACGGAAGAAGGATAGCCCGCATGGACCAGAATGCCAAACTTCTGCAGCTGGACAATCAGCTCTGCTTTGCGATCTATGCCACATCTCGTGAAATCACCAAGCTGTATCAGCCGTTCCTCGAGCGGCTCGGCCTTACGTATCCGCAGTACCTGGCCATGATGGTCCTGTGGGAGCGGCAGGAGTGCAGTGTCAAGGAACTCGGCGAAGCCCTCTATCTCGACTCCGGCACGCTGACACCGCTGCTGAAGCGGCTGGAGGCTTCGGGGCTCGTCACCCGCAACCGTTCCGCCGAAGACGAGCGGGTCGTGCGCATCGGCCTCACGGAGCAGGGGAAGGCTCTGCGCGAGCAGGCTGCGATCGTGCCGCAGGCCCTGATGGAGCAGACCTGTTTGTCGGCCGCCGAGTTCGAGGGCCTGCTTCAGCAGTTCAAGTCGCTGCTGAAGCGCGTGCACGAAGCCGGCGGCCGTACGGGTAACGGGGACCGGGGGTAGCGAAGCTCCTGTCAAATTGCCTCAGGCCAGGGCGCTGCATAAATTCCTCCCCGGTCCCTTACAACCCTTCGCACAGCACAAAAAAAACTCCATGCTTCCCTTTGTACAGGGATCATGGAGTTTTTGCTTTTTGGTCACCCGGGGTGTTATCCCCGGTCCTTCCGGCTGGGCACCTGTCAGAACATGAAGAACAGGTCCTTCGTCAGCGAGAAGATGCTGTCGATATAGCCGAGCACCACGTGCGGGATGACCCCGAGAAGCAGGCTCGCACCGGCACACAGCCACATGGTTATGCCAAGGGTCAGCGGAATACGGGTCTCCCCTGCTTCCTCGTTGCTGCGCATGAACATCTGGCGGATGAATCCGAAGTAATAGTAGAACGAGACGACGCTGGTGCCGATCAGAACGGCGGCCAGCCAGTAATGCTGCGTCTGCATCGTGCCGAACATGATGTACAGCTTCCCGAAGAAGCCTCCCGAGAGAGGCAGACCCGCCAGCGAAAGCACGAGCAGCACTGTCGCCACCGCCGTCCAGGGCGCCCGGTAATACAGGCCCGCCAGACTTTTCAGTTCCGAATCTCCCGTCGCCCCCTCGAGGATCATCAGTACCGCGAAGATGCCGATGTTCATGAAGAGGTAAGCGATCAGGTAAAAGGCGAACTCCGAGAAGTTGGAATAGTGCACGAGCGAGAAATGTGTCGCGATCGGCACCAACAGGTACCCCGAGTTGGCTACGCCCGAGTAGGCGAGCAGCCGCTTCAGATTCGACTGGCGCAGCGCGACAAAGTTCCCCGCGACCATCGCAATGGCCGCCACCACCATCAGGCTCAGCAGCACGTCCTGCTGGAACGGCTGGCCCATCAGCTCGCCTACACCGAAGACATTGTAGATCACCCGGAACAGGATGGCGAAGGCCGCTGCCTTCGAGACGACCGCCAGATAGGCGGTAACCGGGGTAGGCGCCCCCTGGTATACATCCGGCGCCCACATATGAAACGGCGCCGCAGCCACCTTGAACCCGAAACCGGCCAGGAGCAGGAAGAAGCTCAGATACATGAGCGGCAGCATGCCCTGCGATGCTTGGCCCAGCCCCGCATTGATCTCGGCGATCACCGTCGATCCGGTCATCCCGTAGAGGAAAGACATGCCGTACAGGATAATCGCCGAAGAGATGCCCCCGAGCACGATGTACTTGAAGGCCCCTTCGTTCGATTGGAGATTCCTTTTGCGCATGGCCACGAGAATATAAGAAGTAATGCTGAGCAGCTCCAGTCCCACGAACAAGGTGATGAGCTCTCCGGAGGAGGCCATGATCATGCCGCCGAGCGTAGCCGGAAGGATGAGATAGTAGAACTCGCCTAGATGCGGAATATCCTCTTCCTTCACGGAACCGATACTCATGAACGTGATCAGTCCCGCTCCCGCCAGAAGCACGAGCTTCAGCACACCCGCGAAGTCATCGACCCGGTAGCTGAACTGAAGCAGCTGTTTCGGCTCGGCCGGATGCAGCATGGAGACGACAAAGTAAGCGGAGAGCAGGATGCTGACGAAGGACAGCCAGCCGAGGACATGACGGCTGCTGCTCTTCGGCAGCACCAAGTCCAGCAGGGCCAGCACCACGCTGGCGGCGACCAGGGTCAGCTCCGGAGCGAGCAGGGCCAAGTCCGCGGCGGTAAGTAACTGTAATGGAGATTCCACCGGTCTACCCCCCTATCTTCGCGACGCTGTGGATGAATTGGTCGAAGCTGCTTACGGTTTGATGCAGCGGTCCGCTCAGCACGGCGGGGTAGATCCCCAGCACCACGATGAACGCAACCAGTGTGATCATCGGCACGGCTTCGATCAGCCGGGCATCGCGCATCTCGGGCAGCCCTTCCTGAAGCGGGCCGTACGTGATGCTGAGCACCCCTCGAAGCACGTAGACGGCAGCGAGAATAATACCCAGCGCACCGACGGCGGTGATCACCGGATGCGATTCGAACAGCCCGAGGAAAGCCAGGAATTCGCTCACGAAGCCTGACAAGCCCGGCAGTCCCAGCGAGGCCATCCCCGCCACAAGCAGAATGCCCGAGATGAACGGGATGCTTTTGGCCAGTCCGCCGAGGCTCCCAAGCTCTGTCGTTCCCGTCCGCTCATGGATGCTGCCGACCAGAAGGAACATCAGCGCGGAGATCAGACCGTGGGAGACGAGCTGGAAGATCGCGCCCTCCAGTCCTACCGTGTTGAAGGCTGCAATGCCGAGAAGCACGATCCCCATATGGCTGATACTCGAGTAAGCCAGAACAAGCTTGAACTCCTTCTGGACGAAGGCGAGCACCGCACCATACAGGATGTTGATGACGCCGAGTACCGCCAATACGCCGGCCCAGGCGACGGCCTGCTGCGGGAAGAGCAGGATCCCAAAACGGATGAGGCCGTAGGCGCCCATTTTGAGCAGAATGCCGGAGTGAATCATGACGATGGACGGCGGCGCTTCCGTATGTACCTTGAGCATCCACGTATGGAACGGGAAGATCGGAAGCTTGATGCCGAACGCCACGAGCAGGAGAACGAACAGCGCCCACTTCATCGTCTCGCTCAGAAAGAACGGATTGTTTCCTGAGGGATCATTCTGGTTGACATAGGACTGCGCGTTCTGGAACAGGTTCTCCGTAATGACGTTGATATCACCGGAGTAATGAATGGAGGTTCCGCCGCCGGCCGCCGTCTGGATGAAGCCTGCGGTGGTGACCAGGATCAGAAAGGCAATCAGCATGATCGCCGAGCCCAGCCCGTTGTAGATCAGGAACTTGTTGGCTGCCCGCTCCCGGTCCATATACCCCCATATCCCGATAAGGAAAAACATGGGAATCAGGGTAACCTCGAAGAAGACGAAGAAGAGGAACAGGTCCTGAGCCATGAAGACGCCGAACATACCCGTCTCCAGCAGCAGGAAGAGAATGAAGTACGTCTTCCAGCGCTTCTTGATGTACACGGAAGCCAGAGCCGCCATCAAGGCGACGAGAGCGGTCAGGAAGACCAGCGGAAGCGAGAGTCCGTCGACAGCCATCACATAGTTAAACTGATAGAAGAAGGACGTCAGTCCGCTCAGCGTCTCCTTATTCAGCGGGACAAGAATCCAGGGGACTTCTTCTTTGAACTGCATGCCTTCCAGGTTGGCATTAAAATCGTAATACAGCCAACCGGACAGCAGCAGCGGTACTACCGTGGTGAGCACTGCCACCGTTTTGATCCACTGGCCTTGGGTCTTCGGTATGAAGAGCAGCAGAAGCACACCGATGAGTGGTGAGAACGTAATCAGAGACAAGACAGGCAAGTTATCCGGCATCGATGAACCTCCTTCCCGCAAGCGCCAGCATCAGAATCAAAAGTCCGAGCAGGGTTGCCAGCCCATACGTCTGCACCTGCCCGTTCTGCATGCGCGAACCGAGCCGGCCGGCGCCGGTAACCGCGTAGGAACAGAGACGGACGACCCCGTCCACGACGTAAACATCGAAGAGATGCAGCAGGGAACCGATGCCCTGCAGGGGCCTGACGATCACCAGCTGGTACAGCTCATCGATATAATACTTGCGGCTCAGCAGAGTATAGAGACCCGGGGCGGGACCGGACACAAGGTCGGAACGGACGCTCTGCTTGTAGTACATGAGGTAACCGAGGCCGATCCCCAGCAGACCCGCCAGCGTCGACAGTACCATCACCAGGTAATTCGCATGCTCTTCGTGTGCTTCCCCAGTCAGCCAGCCGCCGAGCCATGGGTTGAACGGTGTGAACACGAAGCCTGCCGCCACAGCCAGTACGGCCAGTACCATCAGAGGGAAGGTCATCGAGACCGGAGACTCGTGTGCATGACCGCCCTGCGGGGAGCGGGAGGTGCCGGTGAATACCAGGAAGAACAGGCGGGACATATAGAACGCGGTGAAGAAAGCGGCGATCAGACCGACCGCAAAGAGCACCGGATGTCCTTGAACCAAGGCTTCCGTCAGGATCGCATCCTTGGACCAGAAGCCCGACAGCGGGAAGATGCCGCTGAGGGCCAGGGCCCCGACCGCGAACGTCCATGCCGTGACTTTCATATGCCTGCCGACGCCGCCCATCTCGTGAATATCCTGCGTATGTACGGCGTGAATCACGCTTCCGGCCCCGAGGAACAGCAGAGCTTTGAAGAAGGCATGCGTGAACAGGTGGAAGATGCCTGCCGTTAAAGCAACCGACGTGCCGATCCCGAGCGCCATCATCATATAGCCGAGCTGGCTGACCGTGGAGTAGGCCAGAATGCGCTTGATGTCATTCTGCGCCGTGCCGATAGTGGCGGCGAAGATGGCCGTGAAGGCACCGACCGCGGCCACAACCGTAAGCGCCGTGGGCGCCTCCATGAAGATCGGATACGTCCGGGCGACGAGGTAGACTCCTGCGGCCACCATCGTTGCGGCATGGATGAGGGCCGAGATCGGTGTCGGACCTTCCATCGCATCCGGCAGCCAGGTGTGCAGCGGAAATTGGCCCGACTTGCCCATCGCTCCGATGAAGATCAGTATGGCAATCCAGGTAGCGGTTGCTTCCGGGATCTGCCCCTGGTTAAACGCATTGGTGATGGCACTGAAGCTGAGCGAATGCTCAGGCATCACCCAGAACAGGAGCAGCATGCCGAGGAACAGCCCCACATCGCCTACACGGGTAACAATAAATGCTTTTTTGGCTGCCGCCCGGGCTTCAGGCTTGAAATACCAGAACCCGACGAGCAGGAAGGAGCAGACCCCCACCAGCTCCCAGAAGATGAACAGCTGCACGAGATTCTCCGAAATGACAAGCCCCAGCATGGAGAACGTAAACAGCGCAATATAGGCGAAAAACACGTGAATCCGCTCATCGTCATGCATGTAGCCCGTCGAGTAAATATTGACGAGCAGGCTGACCAGCGTGACGACGACGAGCATCAGCGCATTGAGATTCGTGACCTCAAACCCCATCGTGAGTGAGGTGTCGCCGAGCCGCAGCCACTGCAATTTGTTCCACGTGAAATCTTCCACACCGCCGCTGACCCGTTCCCAGAAGATCAGGACGGCCAGAACGAACGAAGCGAAAGCGGCCACGATGGAGATATAAGGCCCTGCTCCCCGAAGGGTCCGGCCGGCTGCCGTCAGGATCAGGAACGACAGCAGCGGAAACAGCGGGATGAGCCAAGCATACTGCGAATAAGCCGATACCATGAGCTTAAATCCTCCTCCGTGCTTACGTTAAGCCGATTGCTGCCCCCGTAAGCGTATCCTACCGCTTCATCGAATCCATCTCGTTCACGTCCGTCGTTCCCTTATTGCGGTACAGGGCGATAAGGATCGCGATCCCGACAGCCGCTTCAGCCGCAGCTACCGTGATATTGAACAAGGAGAACATTTGACCGGTCAGTCCCGGCTTCACTCCGTATTTGGAGAAGGCGACCAGGTTCAGGTTCACACTGTTGAGCATGAGTTCAATGGAGAGAAGGACAATGACCGCATTCTTCTTGGACAGCGCCCCATACAAGCCGATGCAGAACAAGATCGCAGCCAGTGTCAGATAAGGTGTGGCCAAACCCGTTGCACCCATAGGCATTAGTCCTCCTCTCTCTTTGCTACGACGATGGCTCCGATGAAGGCCACGGTCAGCAGCACACTCATCAGCTCGAAAGGAATGACATGCGCGGAGAAGAGGAGCTTGCCGATCTCCAGCGTATTGTCAGCCACCTGAGGAAACTGGCCCGACGGGATCTCGGACTGCTGGATGGCGTAGAAGATGACACCGAACAACCCGGCAGCTCCGATGAACAGCAGCACCTGGTGCCACGGCCGCTTCGGCTCTTCCTCTTCTTCCTTCGTATGCTTTGTCATCATGATCCCGAAGATCATGAGAATCGAGATCGCGCCGGCATAGATCAGAATCTGCACCACCGCTACGAATTCGGCCTCAAGCACAATGTACAGCCCCGCCATCGAGATGAAGGTCAGTGCCAGCGCCAGCACCATATGAACGACCTTGGTGAACGATATCATGAAGATCGCTCCGCCGATCGCCAGCAGCGCACAGAAGAAAAAAGCGATATTCTCTCCGCTCGACAGAAACTCGGTCATATTCTCGAACATCTACTTCGCCCCGCCTTTCGGAAGTGCGGAGTTGTTCTCCTTGCGCACATTGGTGTTATTCTCATTGAGCCACTGCAGGTTCTTGAAGAGATCATCCCGGCTGTAGGTCGACAGCTCGAAGTTATTGGTCATGACGATCGCTTCGGTCGGGCAGACCTCGGTGCATAGATCACACAGGATGCAGATTTCGAAGTTGATATCGTACGTATCGATAACCTTGCCCTTCTTCTCCGGGTCCGGGTTCGGTTTGCCGATCAGGTTGATGCACTCGGTCGGACAAATCCGGGCGCATTGGTTGCAGACAATGCACTTCTCGGGATCAAAATGCTGGATCCCCCGGAAGCGGTCCGGCATATTCAGCGGAACGTCAGGGTAGGCATAGGTCACTTTTTTCTGGGTCATGCTCTTCAAGGTGACGCCGAGCCCCTTCACGATGCCTTTCATATCCAACTCACCCTTTCGTAAGCAGCATGGGCTGCCGGCGCAGCCAGTCTTACATCGCGATGGCCATATAGAGCGCCGTCACGAAAATATTAATGAGCGCCAGCGGAAGCAGTACCTTCCATCCGAGTCCCATCAGCTGGTCCACCCGGACGCGGGGAAGCGTCGCACGCAGCCAGAACAGGAAGAAGACGATGAACGAGAATTTGAGCAGGAACCAGACGATGCCCGGGATGAACTCCAGGAACGGCAGCGGGGCATGCCAGCCGCCGAGGAACAGCGTGGTGGTTAATCCGGCGATCGCGAATACATATACGTACTCCGCCAGCATGAAGAAAGCGAACCGGAAGCCGCTGTACTCCACGTGATAGCCTGCGACAAGCTCGGACTCCGCCTCCGGCAGGTCAAATGGGGTCCGGTTCAGCTCGGAGACGGCTGCGATGGCGAATACGCCGAAACCGATGATCTGCGGAAGGAAGTTCCAGTGCCAGAAGCCGCCGGCCTGCCCTTCTACGATCGTATTCAGGTTCATGCTGCCCGTCATCATGATAATGCCGACGATGGAGATGACGAGCGGAATCTCGTACGAAATCATCTGCGCAGCGGAACGCATCCCGCCGAGCAGCGCATACTTGTTGTTGGATGCCCAGCCTCCGAGCACGATTCCGATGGTCGAGATCCCGGAGAGGGCGACGTAGAACAGCACCCCTACATTGAGGGAGCTGGAGATCAGCCGTTCCGTGAACGGGATGGTGGCCACCACCGTAAAGGCCGGGATGAACGTGATGACCGGAGCCAGAATGAACAGCTCCCGTTCGGCCTTGCGCGGTATCGTATCCTCCTTGATGAGCAGCTTGGTTACGTCGGCGACACTCTGCAGCAGTCCGAGCGGACCTACACGGTTCGGACCGATCCGCAGCTGCATCCACCCGATGACTTTGCGCTCGAAGTAGATCGCGTACGTAACAAAACCGAGGACGACAAGCAGCATCACTACGCCCCATGCCAGGAAAATCATAAAGTTCGTGAATGTCAGTGATTCCTGCAGCAGCTCCGGCATCAGCAGTCCACCTCCCCGACAACGATATCTATGCCTCCGAGTATCGTGATCAAGTTCGTCATCGTCTCACCGACGAGCAGCTTCGGCAGAATCTGCAGGTTCACGAAGGACGGACGGCGGAACTTGAGACGGTACGGCTTATCCTTGCCCTTCGAGATGAGATGAACGCCGATCTCACCGCGTGGGGATTCGATCGCCGCATACACCTCCCCTTCGGCCGGACGAAGCACCCGGGGCACCTTGCCCATGATTTCCCCTTCTTCGGGGAACTGTTCCAGCGCCTGTTCGAGAATCCGCAACGACTGGCGGATCTCCTCCAGACGCAGCAGGTATCGGGCATAGCAGTCACCGACCGTGCTCGTAGGCACATCGAACTCGAAACGGCTGTACAAGCTGTACGGCTGGGCCTTGCGGATGTCCCAATCCACACCGGTGCAGCGCAGATTAGCCCCGCTGAGCCCATAAGCGATGGCGGTCTCCGCATCATACTTGCCAATCCCCTTGATCCGGGCCAGGAAAATCTCGTTGCCGCTGACAAGCTCATTGTACTCGTCCAGCTTTCCCCGCATGTAAGGAATGAAATCGCGAACCTTCTGGATCCAGCCCTCCGGCGCATCCCACTTGACCCCGCCGACCCGCATGTAGTTGTACGTCAGCCGGGCCCCGCACAGCTCGTTGAAGAGATCGATAATGATCTCGCGGTCGCGGAATGCATACAGGAAAGGACTCATTGCCCCGATATCAAGCAGATACGTTCCCCACCATACCATGTGGCTCGCAATCCGCTGCAGCTCCATCACGATCAGCCGCATGAATTCGGCCCGCTCGGGAATCTCCAGTCCCATGAGCTTCTCCACGGCATGGACGAGAACATAGTTATTGGTCATCGCCGACACATAATCCATCCGGTCGGTGTAAGGAATGATCTGGGTATAAGTCAGGTTCTCCGCCAGCTTCTCCGTACCGCGGTGCAGGTATCCCATAACCGGAATCGCTTCCGTAATGATCTCCCCATCCAGCTTTACGACGATCCGGAACACGCCGTGAGTACTCGGATGCTGCGGACCTACGTTGAGCAGCAGTTCTTCCGTTCGAATGGCCAAGCTCCATTACACCTCCGGGTCGATCGGCTCATAGTCTTTGCGCAGGGGATGGCCTACCCAATCGTCGGCCATCATGATACGGCGCAGGTCGGGATGTCCCGGAAAATCGATACCGAACAAGTCGTAGATCTCCCGTTCATTCCAGTCGGCCGTAGGAAAAATGGGCGTAATCGACGGAATCGACGGGTTCTCCCGGTCGGTCTTCACCTTGAAGCAGTAATCCTGCTTGTGCTCAAGCGAGATGAAATGATACACCACTTCCATGTGGGTCTCCATATCGACGCCCGACACATTTCTTAGATAGTGAAGACCGAGCTCCGGGTGGGTGCGCAGCATGTCGGCTGTCTCCGGCCAAGCCTCCGCCTTGATATAGACGGTCGGGATATGCCCGCCCTTCTCATTGACCACCGCATCTTCCACGATGCCCTCGCGGAACTCCTTCAGGATCGCCGTCAGCCGGTCCAGCAGCGGCTGCTTCGGCGACGGCTCCTTCGGCGCCTCCGGCTCGGCCCCTTCGGGCTTCGCCGCCCGTGCGCTGGCACGCGCCGCTCTCGTCTCCGCAGCGGCCTTGGCCTTCGCCTCCTTTTCGGCGTCGGTCGGTGCCGCCCGCTCCGCAGCCGGGGCATCGCCGGCCTCCGCCGTCTGCGCCGCCTTCGCGGCAAGCCTTGCCGCCCGCGCCTCCGCGGCGGCCTTTACCTTCGCCTCGCGCTCGGTATCCGCGGCGCTGTTCGGCGCATCCGCGGCGCTCTTCGGCGCTTCGGCTGCTCCGCCCTCCGGCTCCTTGCCCTCCGCCTTCGGCACGTCAGCGTAGCCTCCCGGCGGCTCACCGGCGCCGCCCGCCTTGGCGAGCGCTGCGCCTTCAGCGATGCGCGGTTCACCGCTCATCAGCGGAGCCTTCACGCCCGGCGTCGTATTGCCCTGACGCTCTTCGCCTTCCTCCGGCTCACCGAAGGTGCGTGCTTCCGAATGCGGGTCGACCGTTCCGGGCTTCCCGCTGTTCTGCGCCTCCCCTTCACCGCCTCCAGCTGAGTCCCCAACCTTCGTGTTGCCGGCCGTATCCTCGGCTGTGATGAATCCTCCGCCTTCGGAAGTGAATCCAAGCCCGCGGTCGTCTTTGCGTTCCGGGGTATCGCCGTCTTTTGCTTTTTTCTCCTCATCGCTCATCGGCTTGTCACCTGCTTACCGGTTTTCGCTTCGTAACGAATCTTCTCCTGCAGCTTGTTGATCCCATAGATCAGCGCCGCCGGATTGGGCGGACAGCCGGGGATATAGACGTCGACCGGCACCACTTGGTCCACGCCTTTGACTACAGCGTACGATTTGACGTAAGGTCCGCCGGCCGTCGCACAGGAACCCATCGCGATGACCCATTTGGGTTCGGGCATCTGCTCGTACAGACGGCGAAGCAGCGGTGCCATTTTCTTCGTGACCGTACCGGCCACGATCATCACGTCGGATTGACGGGGAGAAGTCCGAAAGATGACGCCGAACCGGTCGAGGTCATAATGCGACGCACCCGTACCCATCATCTCGATCGCACAGCAGGCCAGTCCGAATGTAAGCGGCCACAGCGAGTTGCTGCGGGCCCACGCCTTGATCTGCTCCAGCGTAGTCATGAATACGTTGCGATCCAGTTCCTCACGCTCTTCCGGAGTGATATTCTCTAAATTGAAGTCCATTGCAGCACCTTCTTCTTCCAGGCATAGAGTAAGCCTATGATGAGCAGACCGACGAATATACACATCTCTACAAGCGCAAACAAGCCTAATTGCTTATACGCAACGGCCCATGGATACAAGAACACGGTTTCCACGTCGAAGATGACAAACATCAGCGCGAAGAGATAGTAGCGGATGTTAAAACGGACTTGTCCTTCACCGACCGGCTCGTTACCGCTTTCATAGGTAGTATATTTCTCTTCCACAGGCTTGTGGGGTCGCAGCAGCCGTCCGAATGTAAGCGCTACAACCGGAAGGATCACGCCTAAGAAGAGAAATATCGTTACGACCACGTAGTTATTAAAGTACATCGTGAACGAACCGCCTCCCTCTATGTAGTTTGAACTTGTACAGATGCGGCATTCTTCTTACCGCACACCGGAGCATCTCTGCCGTCGCCCATAGAACGAAGGCTGCAGGAAACCAAATGAATGAACTTAACTACTGTTAATATATGCCTTCCCAATTATAACAAATGCCTTTTGGGGTGTCTAACATTTTCAGGAAGTACACGAGGCACCATGAGCCCTACCACTAGCTTATTTCTAATTTATATTGTGCAATTTATACCAGCTGCATACGTCCCTTTGTCGAAAACCTGCGCAATTTTGCTCCGTATTTTCATTGTATATATGATAGCGCTTTCGTTAAAAGGATAAGAAAACGGCGGGAAACTCAAGCCCGCCGTTCATCATCCGTATCTTGTATTACTGTCCGCCGCCCACATTAATCCGGGTCATTGCGCGCTGCAGTGCGAGCTCAGCCCGCTTGAAGTCGATTTGATCCTTCTTAGCAGCGAGGCGCTGCTCAGCACGGCCTTTAGCCGCCTGTGCACGCTCCAGATTAATTTGGCCGGGAAGCTCCGCGCTTTCCGCCAAAATAACCACTTTATCCCGGCGTACTTCCATAAAACCGCCATGAACAGCGATTTGCTCATCCTTCGCGCCCTGTTTCTTCACGGTAACAGCAGCGATCCGGAGTGGAGTAACCATTGGAATGTGATTCGGCAGAATTCCAAGCTCCCCTTCGACACCCTTTACGACGATCATGTTAGCCGGCTCGGCATACACTTTGCGCTCTGGGGTCACGATTTCCAACAGGAATGTGCTCACTTGGATCCCTCCTCCTACGTAAGCCTACCGTTCGACAAGCGAAACGGCTGAGTAAGCCAGCATCCGACCCCCGCAGGGAGGCCGGATGGACTTGCGATCTATGCTCCGCTGTAAATGAAATTACAGCGTTTTTGCTTTTTCGATGGCATCTTCGATCGTTCCCACGTTGTGGAACGCCGGCTCAGGAAGGTTGTCGTGCTTGCCTTCAAGAACTTCTTTGAAGCTGCGTACGGTTTCTTTAACCGGAACGTATACGCCCGGGATCCCGTTGAATGCCTCGGCAACGTGCAGGGGCTGGGACAGGAAGAGTTCCAGACGACGTGCACGGTGAACGACGAGTTTGTCCTCATCGGAAAGCTCATCCATACCGAGGATGGCGATGATATCAAGAAGCTCTTTGTAGCGCTGAAGAATTCTCTTTACGCCTTGTGCTACTTGATAATGCTCTTCGCCGAGGATTTCCGGAGTCAGGATCCGCGAGGACGAGGCCAGCGGGTCTACAGCCGGGAAGATACCTTTGGATGCAATACCACGCTCCAGGTTCGTTGTAGCGTCCAAGTGAGCAAACGCCGTTGCCGGAGCCGGGTCGGTGTAGTCGTCCGCCGGAACGTAGATCGCTTGGATCGATGTAACGGAACCTTTCTTCGTGGATGTAATCCGCTCTTGCAGCTGACCCATCTCCGTTGCCAGCGTAGGCTGGTAACCTACCGCCGAAGGCATACGTCCGAGAAGGGCGGATACTTCGGAACCGGCTTGGGTGAAGCGGAAGATGTTGTCGACGAACAGAAGTACGTCCTTGCCTTCTTCATCACGGAAGTATTCCGCCATCGTCAGACCGGACAAGGCAACGCGCAGACGCGCACCCGGAGGCTCGTTCATCTGGCCGAACACCATCGCGGTCTTCGAGATAACGCCGGAATCGCTCATCTCGTGGTACAAGTCGTTACCTTCACGTGTTCTCTCACCCACGCCCGCGAATACGGAGATACCGCCGTGCTCTTGAGCGATGTTGTGGATGAGTTCCTGCATCGTAACGGTTTTACCTACACCTGCGCCGCCGAAGAGACCGATCTTACCGCCCTTGGCATAAGGAGCCATCAGGTCGATAACTTTAATCCCCGTTTCGAGGATTTCCGCTTGTGTAGACAGGTTTTCGAACGAAGGAGCTTCCTTGTGGATCGGGCTGGTCAGGGTACGGTCAACCGTCTCGTTGCCGTCGATAGGCTCACCAAGTACGTTGAACACGCGGCCCAGTGTAGCAGCCCCTACCGGTACGGAAATCGGAGCGCCTGTATCAACAGCTTCGACACCACGAACCAAACCGTCTGTGGAAGACATTGCGATACAACGAACCATATTGTCACCCAGGTGAACGGCAGTCTCGACCGTCAGGTTGATATCCTGCTCACCAGCGCTTTGGGCTTTTCTTTGGATCTTAATAGCATTCAGAATCTCAGGGAGCTGTCCACGTTCGAACTCAATGTCAACAACCGGCCCTGTGATATTCACTACGCGGCCTTTGCTCATGTTTTCCCCTCCTAAGAGTCCTGCCGGAAGCAAGACTGACATCGTAAGCATTTACTAAGTCTGCCGAAGCAAGACCAAAAATTTTGATTAGCTTGCCCAAGTCATTGTTTGCATCGTAAAAGCCCTGCCCGAGGCAAGACTTTTCGATTTCAACCTTTAGCTTTGAGCGTTGGCTCCGGCAACGATTTCCGATATTTCCTGGGTAATCGATGCCTGACGCGCACGGTTATACTGCAGCGTAAGCGTGGAGATCATCTTCGTTGCATTCTTCGTTGCGCTGTTCATCGCTGTCATCCGTGCACCGAACTCACTCGCCTTACCGTCCAGTACGGCGCTGTAGATCAGTGTCTCTGCATATTTCGGCAGAAGCACTTCCAGTACGCCTTCCGGAGACGGCTCGTATTCGTAGTTCGATACGGATGCTCCGCTCACTTCCTCCAGCGGAAGCAGGCGCTTAACCGTAGGAATCTGCGTGATGGCATTCTTGAACTCATTGTACACGAGGTACAATTCGTCGTACGTTCCCTTTTCGAAGTTCGCTACTGCGGAAGCAGCAACCTGCTTTACATCAGCGAACGTCGGGGAATCCGCCAGACCCGTTACTTCTTCTACGATTGGAATATTCCGCTTCGAGAAGAAGTCTCTGCCTTTACGGCCAATCACGAAAATCGCGTACTCATTCGTGGAGTTGTGCTTCTCACGAATGACGTTCATCACTTTACGCAGCACGTTCGCGTTGTAACCACCGGCCAGACCGCGGTCGGAGGTGATCACCAGATATCCGGTTTTCTTGATCGGGCGTGTCTGCAGCATCGGGTGTTTCACACCCTTCGTGCCTGCTGCGATGCTCGCGATCACTTCCTTCATCTTCTCGGAATATGGGCGGGAAGCTTCCGCAGCTTCCTGAGCGCGTCTCAGTTTCGAGGCCGCAACCATCTCCATCGCTTTTGTGATCTGCTTCGTGTTTTGTTTCGATTTGATCGAGCGCTTGATTTCGCGCATCCCTTTTGCCATGCTCTGCTCACCTCTCTTTCGAGAACCCCTGAATCACTATATAAGGAACGCCGAGCTTCCCGAGTGAGAAGCCCGGCTGCTTCTTGGTCTAATTCATTACGCGGAAGGAGCGAACCCTTTTTTGAACTGGCCGATCGCATCCACGAGCGCTTTCTCGTTATCCGAAGTCAGGTCCTTCGTGTCGCGAATGCTCGCGAGAATTTCCGGACGGTTCGAATCGAGGTAAGCGAGGAATTCCGCTTCGAAACGGCGTACATCCTGTACAGGAAGGTCATCGATATGACCTCTGGTTACGACGTAGATCGCTGCTACCTGCTTCTCAACAGGAAGCGGCTGGTTTACGCCCTGCTTCAGCAGCTCAAGCGTACGGACACCACGGTTCAGACGGGTTTGCGTAGCACGGTCGAGGTCGGAACCGAACTGTGCGAATGCCGCGAGTTCACGGTATTGCGCAAGGTCCAGACGGAGCGTACCGGCAACCTTCTTCATCGCCTTGGTTTGAGCCGAACCACCTACACGGGATACGGAGATACCTACGTTTACGGCTGGACGCTGACCGGAGTAGAACAGGTCGGACTCCAGGAAGATCTGTCCGTCCGTAATCGAGATAACGTTCGTAGGAATGTAAGCCGATACGTCACCCGCTTGGGTTTCGATGAACGGCAGAGCAGTCATCGAACCTGCGCCGAGCTCATCGCTCAGCTTGGCGGAACGCTCAAGCAGACGGGAGTGCAGGTAGAAGACGTCACCCGGGTAAGCTTCCCGGCCCGGAGGACGGCGGAGCAGCAGGGACAGCTCACGGTATGCTGCAGCTTGCTTGGACAGGTCATCGTATACGATCAGTACGTGCTCGCCTTTGTACATGAAGTACTCGCCCATTGCGCAGCCTGCATATGGAGCCAGCCAGAGCATTGGGGACGGCTCGGAAGCCGAAGCGGATACGACGATCGTGTAGTCCAGCGCGCCTGCACGGCGGAGCGTTTCAACGAGCGCAACGACCGTGGATTGCTTTTGACCGACAGCAACATAGATACACTTTACGCCGCTGCCCTTTTGGTTGATGATCGTATCGACAGCGATCGAGGTTTTACCCGTTTGACGGTCACCGATGATCAGCTCACGCTGACCGCGGCCTACCGGGATCATCGCATCGATGGCTTTGATCCCTGTCTGCATTGGCTCATGTACCGATTTACGGGCCATAACGCCTGGAGCAGGGGATTCAACCGGACGGGAATGCGTCGTGTTGATTGGACCTTTGCCGTCGATCGGCTGACCGAGTGCGTTCACGACACGGCCCAGCAGAGCTTCGCCAACCGGTACTTCCATGATACGGCCCGTACGCTTAACTGGATCGCCTTCACGAATGTCTGTGTAAGGTCCCAGGATAACGATACCGACGTTGCTTTCTTCCAAGTTAAACGCATAGCCGAGTACGCCGTTGGAGAACTCGAGCAGCTCACCGGCCATTACGTTCTCCAAGCCGTGTGCACGGGCGATACCGTCACCGACTTGAATAACCGTACCAACGTCAACCACTTGAATTTCGGATTTATAGTTCTCGATCTGTTGTCTGATCAATGTGCTGATTTCTTCAGGCTTGATACTCAACGAACCTCACCCCTATCTACAATGCTTGAGATTGATTCAATGCTCTTTCCAGACGCTGCAGCTTGCCGGACAGGCTTCCGTCGTACAGGCGGTCGCCGATACGAACTTGAATGCCCCCGAGAAGACTCTTATCCAGAACCGTGCTGACACGGATTTGTTTTCCCGTCATTTTGGCGAACGTGGATGCAATGTTCGACAGTTCTTCGGCGGAAAGCTCCACCGGAGAGTAGACCGTTGCATTCGCTTGACCCAGCGATTCGCCGGCAATTTTGCTGTAAGCTCTCACGAAAGCTTCCAGCGCTTCTTCCCTGCGGCGTTCGATCAGCAGCTGAAGCGTGTTCAGCACGCTCTCGGATACGCCTGCACCGAAGATTTGTTTGATCAGCCCGATCTTAACGCCGGCATCGATGCCCGGGTGCTTGATGAGCTTGCTCAGATCCGGATTTTCCTTGAATACGGCAACGACCGTCTCCAGCTCCTGCTCCACCTCAGCAATCCGTCCCGCGTCTTTCGCGACTTCAAACAAAGCTTTGGCGTACCGTTTGGCTGCGATTAGGTCCTGACTCATTGGTTGCCCCCTACTTCCTTGAGGTAATGCTCAACCAACTGCTCTTGGGACTTCTCGTCGATCTGCTTCTCGATAATCTTCGAAGCGATCAGAACGGACATGGCGCTCACTTGACTGCGCAGTGCGGCAACGGCCAGGTTCTTCTCGTTCTCGATATCGCGAAGAGCTTCTTCCTTCAGACGTCCTGCTTCCGCCTTCGCTTGGGCAATGATATCTTCAGCTTGCTTGCCGCTCGTTACACGAGCCTGCTCCATGATCTGCTTCGCTTCGCTGCGAACCTGCTCCAGAGCCGCTTTTTGCTCGGCAAGAAGGGAATCCGCCTGCTTGCGGTTTTGCTCGGCACTGTTCATTTGATCGAGGACGAGCTGTCTGCGCTGCTCCATGATGCCCATCAGTGGACCGAAGGCATATTTGCTGATCAGCCACATCAGAATCGCGAACGAAACGATGGCGAAAATAAACGAGGTTAATTCGAAATGCATCTATACGTCACTCCCTTCAGAGGGCTAATGGCTGAATCAAGGTCCCGGCCAAAGAACGCCGGGACAAAAGGAAGGCGTGGAGGCTGAAGGCTTCCCCGCCTGAGCGTTGCTATTAACCTGCGAATACGAACGTGAAGAGCAATGCGAATACTACCGCGATGATTGGAATCGCCTCGACGAGACCTACACCGATAAACATTACCGTTTGGAGCGTACCTTTGAGTTCCGGCTGGCGGGCGATACCGTCAACCGTCTTGCTTACGATGAGACCGTTACCGATACCTGCGCCGAGTGCACCCAGACCGATTGCAATTGCTGCTGCAAGAAAAGACATACCTTCCATTGTAGAAAATCCTCCTTTAATTGGTTCGCATAGTTTTTTATTAGTGTTTAATGAAGCGGATAAGGGGTAATGAACTTACAAAATCTCGTCCGCGAATTGCTAATGCTTTTCTTCGTGCACGATGGCCTGCGAAATGTACACCATGGTGAGCGTCGTGAAGACGAATGCCTGGATGGCACCGACGAACACGGAGAAGCCCTGCCAGATGATCAGCGGAACAATCCCGCCGATTCCGGCCATCAGGATGACGGCGATCAGTACCTCACCGGCATAGATGTTACCGAAAAGACGCATACCGAGTGTCAGGAGTTTGGAAACCTCCTTGACAATGTTCAGCGGGAACATCACCGCGAACGGTTCTACATAGTGGTGCAGGTAATGCTTCGTGTTCTTGGTCAGACCAAGGAAGTGGACCATGACGATCACCATCAGCGCGAGGCCCATCGTTACGGACAGATCGGCTGTAGGCGATTTCCACCAGGAGATCGACAGGTGTTTGTTCGCAGCGTGAGCAGCCTCATACTCTGCAGCCGTGATGCCGAATTGCGGCAGCGGACCGGTCACCTCCGTTGCGATGTACAGCGGAAGACCGAGCATGTTCCCCACGAAGATGAACATGATGAGCGTAATGCCGAGCATCAGGAACGGCTTGCCTTTCTTCATGTCCATGGAGCCGGCGATAATATTCTGAACGAACTCGACCAGCCATTCCAGAAAGTTCTGCATCTTCCCGGGATTGTGCACCGAAAGATTGCGTGTACCGGCAATGGCGAGGATCAGGACAATCAAACATGTTACAGTTACGGTGATGATGGTGGAGAGGTCCCAGTTCAGACCCAGCCAATTCACTATCGGTAATTCATGCATTGCAGTAGTTTCACCCCTTTCCAAAAGCATGATGGATTATTTTTTAATTGAAATAATACCCAGTAGGAGTGTTGCCAACTGAACAAAAATTAATCCGGTAATGGTCGTCCATACGGCAAAAACTTCCGGATACCGGTAAGCGGCCCATACGGCAAGGATCGCAATGGCGGCACGTGTGCCGAATCCGATGCCCCTGCTCCTGCGGCCCGCAAGTACTGCATCGGAGAGCCGTCGGATTTTCCAGGCCAAGTAATGCGCGTTAATAAGACTGGCAAGCGTCCCCAGAATCCATCCCGCAAACAGCGGACGATACCCGGGAAACAGTGCCCAGGCCAGGAAACAGAAGGCAAAAAAAATATGACAGTGCGTTGAACCGTTTTCAGGCGGAGCGAAAACTCATCCATTGGGGCCTCCCCGCATGTAGTTTCTGATGATCAGGTAGATGCTGGCGATTCCTAAGATGAACCCGGTCATCATTCCCCCTACAATCCAGAGGGGCTCTCCTCCCTGCCACTCGCTGATCAGGTCTCCGACCCAATAGCCGGCTGCCATACAGACACCCAAATCCACGCCGATTCCACCGAGCAGCGCCAGTGCGCGCCAGGGACTATCATTGGAATTTTGCCTCTTCATTCAGCCATCAACCACAATCCTAGTTTATTTTATCGGACTAAAGATCGAATTGTCAATTGTGCAACTTGTTGGCATTTCCCCGTGAGACTTCCCAAAAACCTTGATAAATCAAGGTTTTTGGGGGTTTCAAACCAAACAGTACAACTGTACGCTGTGACGTTTGTCATGATATTGTCACGGTTGGAATGGAAGAGGTCTTTCCGGCTTATGTCCAAAGTGATACAGGATCGCATCGGCGATCCTCTCCGAGGCTTTGCCGTCCCCGTACGGATTGGCCGAACGGCTCATCCGCTCATACAATACCTGGTCGCTGAGCAGGGCGCTGGCCCGGCTGAAGACCTTCTCTTCATCCGTTCCGACTAGCTCGAGCGTACCCGCCTCGATGCCTTCCGGACGCTCGGTCGTCTCCCGCAGGACAAGAACCGGAACACCGAACGAAGGCGCTTCTTCCTGCAGACCGCCGGAGTCCGTCAGAATCAGATGCGCGTGGCGGTAGAAGTTGTGGAACTCGAACACGTCAAGCGGTTCGATCAGCTTGATCCGTTCGTGACCGCTAAGCATCTCGTAAGCCGGTTCCTTAACGGCCGGGCTCGGATGTACCGCGTATACGATGGCGATATCGTCGAACGCATCGGCAAGACGGCGTACGGCGCGGAAAATCTGGCGGTGAGGCTCGCCCTGCGATTCCCGGCGGTGGGCGGTCATCATCACCAGACGCTTCCCCTTGGCCCAGTCCAGCACCTCATGCTGGAACTCATCCTGCACGGTGTACTGGAACACGTCCGTTACCGTATTGCCTGTAACGAAGATCCGCTCTTCCGGCTTGTTCTCCTTGCGGAGGTTCCCGGCAGACCAGTTCGTAGGGGCAAAATGCAGGTCAGCCAGCACGCCGGTGAGCTGCCGGTTCATCTCTTCCGGGTACGGGGACATCTTGTTCCACGTGCGCAGGCCCGCCTCCACATGTCCTACCTGAATCTGCTGCAGGAACGCCGCATAGCTTGCCAGGAATGTGGTCAGCGTGTCGCCGTGAACCAGGATGAGATCCGGTTTTTCCTTCTGGAATACCGGATCCAGGCCCTGCAGTACACGGATCGTAATCTCATTGAGCGTCTGGCGGTCCTTCATGACATCAAGATCATAGTCGGGCTTGATTTTGAAAATCTCCAGCACCTGATCGAGCATCTGACGATGCTGTGCCGTCACGCAGACGAGCGATTCGATATGATCCGGATGCTTCTCGAGCTCTTTGACGAGCGGAGCCATCTTGATGGCCTCCGGACGCGTACCGAAGATCGTAATCACCTTCGTTTTTTTCATAACAATCGGTCTCTCCTCTCGCCTTTCACACACTCTTACTTCGTACCGAACAGCCGGTCTCCAGCATCCCCGAGACCCGGTACAATGTAACCGTGGTCATTCAAATGGTCGTCGATGGCGGCCACATACAGATCTACGTCCGGGTGGGCCTCCTGAACGGCCTGTACCCCTTCCGGCGCAGCAATCAGACACATCAGCTTCATCTGGGTACAGCCCCGCTTCTTCAGCGCCGTGATGGCGGCATTCGCCGAACCGCCCGTAGCCAGCATCGGGTCAATCACGATGAGCTCCCGTTCAAGCACATCCGTCGGCAGCTTCGCGTAATACTCCACGGGCTCCAGCGTCTCCGGGTCGCGGTACAGGCCGATATGCCCTACCTTCGCGGCCGGCACGAGCTTCAGGATCCCGTCCACCATGCCGAGACCAGCACGCAGAATCGGGATCAACCCCAGCATGCGGCCGGAGATCACGCGGCATTCGGCCATCGTAACCGGCGTTTTGACCTGCACTTTCTCAAGCGGGATATCTCTGGTAATCTCATAGGCCATCAGCGTGGCCACTTCATCGACCAGCTCCCGGAAGTCCTTTGTGGTCGTGTTCTCATCCCTTATGTAGGTCAGCTTGTGCTGAATCAGCGGATGATCACAAATGTAAACTTTTCCCATACCTGCTTCTCCCTATCTTCACCAAAATCACTAAGCGGCAATCTTACTCTGTCGATTCCTTGGGTCCTGCGCCAAATCTTGTCTATTATACCACAACCGCCAGCAGTTATCCCAGCAGCGATATTGCACCCACAGATGTGCCACGTGGAACAAAAAAAGCCGGCGTTTCCCCCGAAGGGGATTCGCCGGCGTAAGCCGATTTCTGTCTTAGTAGCCAAGACCCGCATACAGCGGGAACTGTGCCGTGAGGTCTTTGACCATGCCGCGAACCTTCTCGTGAACCGCTTCGTCGGAAGGGTTCTTGAGGGTAAGGGAGATGATCTTCGCGATGGTTTTCATCGCTTCCTGGTCCATGCCGCGGGAAGTTGCGGCAGGCGTACCAACACGGATCCCGCTCGTCACGAATGGGGAAGTAGGGTCGAACGGAATCGCATTCTTGTTGACCGTTACGCCGACTTCGTCGAGCAGATGCTCGGCGTCTTTGCCGCTGATGTTGAGGTTGCGCAGGTCGATCAGCATCAGGTGGTTGTCCGTACCGCCGGATACGAGGTTGATGCCTTCCGCCGTCAGGGCTTCCGCCAGCGCCTTCGCGTTGTCTACCACGTTCTGCGCATAGGTCTTGAACTCCGGCTGGAGTGCTTCACCGAAGGCTACGGCTTTGGCCGCGATCACGTGCATCAGTGGACCGCCCTGGGAGCCTGGGAAGACCGCTTTGTCGATCGCAGCCGCCCAAGGCTTGCGGCACAGGATCATACCGCCGCGAGGTCCGCGGAGCGTCTTGTGTGTCGTTGTCGTTACGAAGTGGGCGTACGGCACCGGATTCGGGTGCAGGCCTGCCGCGACGAGACCGGCGATATGAGCCATATCGACCATGAACAGAGCGCCCACGTCATTGGCGATGGAAGCAAGTGCTTCGAAGTCAATCGTCCGAGGGTAGGCGGATGCGCCGGCTACGATCAGGCGTGGCTTGTGCTTGAACGCCGCTTTGCGGACATCATCATAATCGATGCGGGAATCCTTCTCCGATACGCCATAAGCGACGAAGTTGTACAGAATGCCGGACGCGTTCACCGGGGAACCGTGCGTCAGGTGGCCGCCATGGGCCAGGTTCATGCCCAGGATCGTTTCGCCCGGCTTCACTGCAGCCAGGTAGACCGCCATGTTGGCTTGTGCGCCGGAATGCGGCTGCACGTTCGCATGCTCGGCGCCGAACAGTTCTTTCGCGCGGTCGCGTGCGATATCTTCCACGATGTCGACGTACTCACAGCCGCCATAGTAGCGCTTGTGCGGGTAGCCTTCGGCGTACTTGTTCGTCAGTACGGTGCCCATCGCCTGCAGCACCGCTTCGGAGACGAAGTTCTCGGAAGCGATCAGTTCGATTTTGTCACGCTGGCGGCCGAGCTCGAGGTTCATCGCCTCGACGATTTTGGGGTCTTGTTTGCGCAGTTGTTCCATGGTGAAATTCCTCCCTAATTTGGTTTTCAACAATCCAATTCGCCTCATACCGATACAACCATAACAGCCATTACAGTATCTATAAATTCAGCACCGAAAAAACCGGTTAGCTGCAGTTGTCGTTCACCTGCGGGGCTTCCGCCGTGTAGATCGCTCTCGCTCCGCCGATCAGCTTCGGCCGGGTGAAGGCCATCGTCACATGCGCATCGCCGAGCTGCCGGATCGTAGGCCTGACAGGCACCGCCACGCGCTTCAGATGCATGCCGATCATCGTATCGCCGATATCGATCCCCGCATGCGCCTGTACGGTCTCGACCACCACCGCCTGAGGCAGCTGCCTGAATGCGTGGGCCGCCATCGATCCGCCTGCACGCGGTGCCGGCACAACGCTGACTTCCTCAAGTCCATACCGCTCGGCGGCCTCCCGCTCCAGGACAAGCGCCCGGTTCAGGTGCTCACAGCATTGGTAGACCGGGTAGAACCCGGCTTCCTCCCGGACCGCTTCCACGGCCTCGAATATCCGCTGGGCCACTTCCCCGCTCCCCGCCGTGCCGATCCGGTGCCCGAGCACTTCACTGGTGCTTGTCCCGATCACCAGCAGCTGCCCGGGCTTCACGCCGCCCGCCTGAACCAGCTCCCTAAGAATCTGTTCCACCTGCGGGCGCAGGCCGGTCAGAAGGGATGCTCCGCCATCTTCCTGCACTGCCGAATGCTCCACTGTCATCTGATCCCGTCCTTTCTCTCGTGCGGACCGCCGGTTAGGCCTTACGGATGCAGAGCGTACTTCTCTTCGATCGCTCTCACCTTATCCAGGCGCTTCTGGTGGCGTTCGCCCTGCGAGAAATCCGTCTCGAGCCAGATCTTCACGATCTCCTGTGCTACACCCGGACCGACTACACGCTCACCGAGCGTAAGCACGTTCGTATCGTTGTGCTCCCGGGTCGCCTTGGCCGTGAACAGGTCGTGCACCAGAGCGCAGCGGATTCCCGGTACCTTGTTGGCGGCGATCGTCATGCCGATGCCGGTCCCGCAGATCAGAATACCCTTATCCGCTTCGCCCGATACCACTTTCTCACACACTTCAATCGCATAGTCCGGATAGTCCACCGAATCGCCGCAGGAGCATCCGAAATCCTCCACCTCATGGCCCAGCGATTCCAGGAACGGCTTCAGTTCGTCCTTCAGCCGGTATCCCGCGTGGTCTGCACCCATTGCAATTTTCATCCTCCGTCGCCTCCTCGCTTTGATCCCATCTATTATACCGCACTCCCGCCGCAAAAAGAAAAAGAGCCGGACGCACGCGGAAATCCCGCTCTATGCGCAGCTCTTTGCCCAGGCGACCGGCCGTATGTCCCGATGCTCCACTGTGGTTGATCCCACTCGTCGCCAGTTACATCGGGGTCCTTCATTTCTATTCCCATCATAGCGTAAACCGCTGGTGGCTGTAAAGTCCATTTTGGAGGCAGGATCCGCTGCCTCCGCCTGCCCGTTTCCCTAGGATCCCGCCGGATTATTGGCCGGACTTCAGTTTGGCGGCCAGCTTGCGCAAACAGTCCTCAATCTCCTCCGCGCAGGCTTCATAGACGCGGAGAGGTCCCCCGAACGGGTCCGCGATATCAGGACTTGGCAGCTCATCCTGCAGCATACGGACCCGCGTGCGCTCCTCTTCGGTAATCTCGCCGGAGAGCGCCTGCTTGAGCTGCAGTTCGGTCACGAGGCTTTCCACTTCCGCGAGCTTGCCGGCCGATGCCGCATCGTCCTGCACATACTCCTTGAGCGTATGCACTTTGCCACGGCCTCCGGATACAGCTGGATCGTGTGCCGCTTGTGGCTGGAGGTCATCGTCAGAATGAGATCGGCCCATTCGACGGCCGACGCGTTCAGGTAGGTGGAGGCGGAAGGCGCAGGACAGCCTTTCGCAGCGAGCACGGAAGCCGCGTGGTCCGATGCCGGCGTTCCCACCATCGCCGCCACGCCGGCAGAGCGCACCTCCAGCCCGGTCAGTCCTTCATCGGCTGCAATCCGGCGCATCAGCCCTTCCGCCATCGGGCTTCGGCACGTATTGCCTGTACAAACGAACAAAATCCGCTTCATGCGTCTCCCCGCCTTTTTCGTCTATTGTCAGAGGTTGAATTCGGCAGCAAAAACCCGTTCTCCTCTTATTGTACCTCAAAACGGTGCAACATCCAAAAGGGCGCACCTGACGCCTGTCGTTCCCGGGGGCGGGTCACAACAGAAACTTCAGGCCGAAGGCCATCAGGATCACGCCTCCCAGCATCTCCCCGTATTCCCCGATCCATTCACCCACATGCCGGCCAAGCAGCAGACCGATGACCGACATCAGCCCGCCGGCCGCACCGAACATCCCCACGGTAAGCAGGACATCGCCGGCGAACATGCCAAGCGACACGCCTACGGAGAAAGCGTCGATGCTGACACTCAAGGAGAACAGCAGCAGCCCCACGAAGGACCGGTGATCGTAGGAACGCTCCTCCCCCGGGTGCAGGGAGCTGTAAATCATATGCCCGCCCAAGAGGAGCAGGAGCAGGCCGCCGCACATCGTAGCCACCTTGCCGAGAAGCACCGAGATGTACCCGCCCATCCACATTCCTGCCAAGGGCATCAGAACGTGAAAGAGCGCCGTAACGGCACTCACTTTTAAAATATCCAGCTTGCGGATGCCTTTCATGCCTAGTCCGAGTCCTAATGAGAGCGCATCAAGCCCAAGCGCCAGGGCCATCAGCCCGATCGAAACGAATTGAGCCCACATGAGAGGCGATGACCATGCCATGCTTCCCCTACCCCCTGTCCCTATTCCTAACCATCCTATGCGGACAAGGGGGGATTCATGACATGCGGCGGACGGGCTGTGTGCTCCAAGGAAGACCTCCGCTATACGGTCCGGATGTTGCCCCCGGATGCCTTGCGCAGGCGGTTCATGACGGCCTGTCCGATACCGGCCGCCGGACAGGCCTCGGCAGCGATGAACGACACGCCGGCTTCGTCGAAGCTCCGCAGGGCCGCATACAGCTCCCGGGCAACGGAAGCCGGGTCATCGAGTCTGCCGCAAACCGCGACATGGTCGGCAGCAAAAAGATGGGCGTGCTCGGCGTAAGTGAAGACGCCCGTGCGTTCGCCCCGCTGCTTGGCCGCATCGAGCTCCGCCCGGATGCGCTCCTGAACCGCGGCCGGGTCCTCCCCCTGCACAAGCAGCATGGCCCCCTGAGGCGCGTAGTGGGCATACTTCATGCCTGGCGCGCGAGGGGCTTCCGGCTCCGGCAGACTCTCCGCTTCCAGGCCGGCCGATGCGCCCACCACGGGAACATCCGGCAGCACCGCCTGCAGCTGGGCCTGCGTGACGCCGCCCGGGCGCAGAATATGCAGCGCACCGCCGGCATATTCCGCTACAGTCGACTCCAGGCCTACCCCGGCCTCCCCGCCGTCGACCACCCCGCCGATCCGGCCGCCGAGGTCTTCGAGCACATGAGACGCCCGGGTCGGGCTCGGCCGGCCGGAACGGTTCGCACTCGGAGCCGCCACCGGACAGCCGGCCGCGGCGATCAGCGCCAGTGCCACCGGATGGTCCGGCATCCGCACCCCTACCGTGGACAGGCCCGCCGTGACCAGCGGTGACAGTACCCCGGGGCGCGCCGGCAGCACGACCGTCAGCGGCCCCGGCCAGAACGCATCGAGCAAACGCGAAACGGCCTCCTCCGGCGGAGCCGTAAGCTCCTCCAGCTGAGACCGGTCAGCGATATGCACGATGAGCGGATTGTCGGAAGGCCGGCCCTTGGCCGCGAATACGGCGGCCACCGCTTCCGTGCTCCGGGCGTCGGCGCCGAGGCCGTAGACGGTCTCCGTAGGGAAAGCTACCGTCCCGCCCTTCTTTAGAAGGGAGGCGGGCTCGGCTAGTGTCTCGGGGGCCGCCTCTTCCGCAGTGACTTTCCATTGTTTCGTTGTCATCGACATCATCCCACTCTATTTTCTCCGGAATGGGGCTGTGCACGGGGTCCGAACACTAGAACACTCGGCCGCTCAAGCCCTCCGGGTGAAGATTAGGCAAACCACGTTCCGATCTTCTGCAGCAGATCCCACAGGAAGAAACGCACTTCGGGCTTGGCCGCAGTTGCGGCCGTCCGTTCGCCCTCCGCTTTCTTTTCCGCTTCAGCCGGCTTGGCTCCCTTGCGGGATTCCGCCGATGCTTCATCGGCATTGTTCTCCGGTGCTTCTTCCGCACCGGCCGCTTGCGCCGTGTTCTCCGGCTTCACGACCATTTCGGAATCGATGAAGCACAGGGGCGGGAACAGCACGCACCACCAGTTCTGTCCTTCGGCTTCCCCGATGGACACGCGCAAAGCTTCATACTCGCCGGCCGGATATACTTCATTGCCGTACATTTTCGTTGGAAAAGGAACCGTACCGAGCTCCACGTTATAGGCGTAATCAAATCCATTCTTCCGGAGGGTGCTGCCTACCACCTCACTCAGCTCGGGGAGATGGGCGCGGACCGCTTCGCGTGCTTCCTCGATCCCCTTCGGCTGCTCCACCCAGCCTTCCATCTCGGCCACAATGGCATCTCGCACTTCACGCTTGATCCACTGGTCGGCGGGGGCATCGGAGTTGGCCAGAATGCGCAGCCGGATGGATTCCTGCGGAATCGATTGTCCGTTTGCTTCGCCGCCTGTCTCAGCCGCAGCTGCGGTAACGAGCATGACATTGGAGCGGTTCGACTCCCAGCACATCATCATCACCATAAAGGCGAACAGCAGATATCCATACCGTTTCCACGACACCCGTTTGACCATTGTAAGCAGCCCCTCTCGGAATCTATGACTCTATAAACTATAAGTTCTAGTAGTCAGTATGACCCGGTTGAGAGAGTTTATACATCTTGCACAGCAAACTTAGGATAGAGAATCAGCCGCCATCCTTCTACTGCGGAATGGCGGCTGATCTGCGGTGCCCTATGCTAGCTTCCCCTGCCGCTGCGGTAAGCGACCACATGCCGCTCGATGCCGGCAAGATCCGGCACGATGAGTACACCGTCCCAGTCGGCCGCCGCCTCGAGCAGCCGCCGCACTTCCGGGGCCTGCCCCTGGCCTACCTCGAAGCCGACCAGCCGCGGCACCGCCGGCAGCTCGAGCAGCTGCTGCGTCAGCCGCCGGTACGGCTCCAGGCCGTCGGGGCCGCCGTAGAGCGCGGTCCGCGGCTCGTACAGCCGCACCTCCGGCTGCAGGCCCGCCTCATCCGAATCCGGAATATACGGCGGATTCGAAACGACCAGATCGAGCGCGATGCCCTGCTCGATCCACGGGAGGAGCAGATCCCCTTCCACGAAGGTGATCCGCTCCTCGGCCCCGTGGCGCACGGCATTGGCCTGCGCCACATCCAGCGCCGCGCGCGAGATGTCCGAGGCCATCAGGCGCCAGGAAGGGCACTGCGACGCCAGCGTCACCGCGATGGCGCCGCTGCCCGTCCCCACATCGGCTGCAAGCGGACCTTCCCCGCCCTCACCGGGGCCCATCCACAGCTGCCGGCCGAGCCGGATTACGGCCTCGACCAGCAGCTCCGTCTCCGGCCGCGGGATCAGCACGGCCGGCGTCACCGTATAGGGGAGCCCGTAGAACTCCTGCTCCCCGATGATGTACTGCGCCGGCTCGCCCGCCGCCTTGCGCTCCAGTACGCGCTGCCACAGCGCCTCCCGCTCCGGCGGGAACGGCTCCGGCCAGCGGAGCAAGAGCCCGCTCCGGCTCTCGCCGAGCACATAGGCGAGCAGCAGCTCGCTGTTGGACTCGGGCTCGCGCACGCCCTGCGCCGCCAAAAAAGAAGAAGCCTCGGTATAGGCTTCACGTATGGTTCTTCGCCGTTCATCAGGCACCGGCGTATTCTCCTTTTTCCATCTGCTCCGTCTGAGCGGCGATCGTCAGGGCCGAGACAATCTCTTCCATGTCGCCGTTCATGATGGCATCCAGACGGTGCAGCGTGAGGCCGATCCGGTGATCGGTCACACGGCTCTGCGGGAAGTTGTAGGTGCGGATCCGCTCGGAACGGTCGCCTGTACCCACCTTGCTTTTCCGCTCGGCACCGTACTTCTCCATCTCTTCCTGCTGCGCTTTATCAAAGATCCGGGCCCGCAGCACCTGCAGCGCCTTCTCTTTGTTCGAGTTCTGCGATTTGCCGTCCTGACACGTCGCCACGATCCCCGTCGGGATATGCGTCACGCGCACCGCCGACTTCGTCGTATTGACGGACTGCCCGCCGGCACCGCTCGAACAGAACGTATCGACGCGGATATCGTTATCGTGAATCTCGATGTCGAACTCTTCCATCTCGGGCATCACGGACACCGTCGACGTTGAGGTATGAATCCGGCCGCCCGATTCCGTCGCCGGAATCCGCTGTACGCGGTGCGCGCCGCTCTCAAACTTCAGTTTGCTGTAAGCGCCCTTGCCGTTGACCATGAAGATGATCTCCTTGAAGCCGCCAAGGTCGTTCATGCTCACGTCCATCACATCGATCTTCCAGCCCTGGGTATCCGCATATTTGGAATACATGCGGTACAGGTCGGCTGCGAACAGCGCCGCCTCGTCTCCGCCGGCCGCGCCGCGGATCTCGACGATGACGTTCTTGTCGTCGTTCGGATCCTTCGGCATCATCAGCACCTTGATGCGCTCTTCCAGCTCGGTCTTGCGCTCCGTCAGCTCTTCCAGCTCCATTTTGACGAGTTCTTTCATCTCGTCGTCGAGCTTCTCGTTCTGCATGGCGCGGGCAGACTCGTACTGCTCCGATACGCTCTTGTATTCCATATAGGCATCATACGTTTCCTGCAGGTCGGACTGCTCTTTCGAGAACTCCCGCAGCTTCTTGGAGTCGCCCGCGACATCAGGGTCGCAGAGCAGCTCGCTCAATTTCTCATAACGGTCCGCCAGCGCTTGTAGCCGGTCCAGCATCGTCGTTCACCCTTTCCCTTCATTTCCGTTTCTTCGTATCCGTGCCCTTGGCATCCTACTGACTGTTTCCTGCTGTCTGCTCCGCCGCCTTGATGTCCCGGAGGCTAAGGCGGCTCCACCCTCATGAAGTCCGGCTGCCGCGGGCCCAGCTATACGTTGAAACGGAAATGCATGACGTCGCCGTCCTGCACCACGTACTCTTTGCCTTCGAGGCGCAGCAGCCCTTTTTCTTTCGCCGCGTTCATGGAGCCGGAATTCGTAAGATCTTCGTAGCCGACAACCTCCGCACGGATAAACCCGCGCTCGAAGTCGGTATGGATGACCCCTGCCGCCTGAGGAGCCTTCATCCCCTTGCGGATCGTCCAGGCGCGCACTTCCTGCACACCTGCCGTGAAGTACGTATACAGTCCAAGCAGCTTGTAAGCCGCTTTGATCAGACGGCCGAGGCCGGATTCCTGCAGGCCGAGCTCCTCGAGGAACATCGCCTTGTCTTCGCCTTCGAGCTCTGCAATCTCGGCCTCTACTTTGGCCGAGATCGGCACGACTTCCGCATTCTCGGCAGCCGCATATTCGCGCACCTTCTGCACGTACGGGTTATCGTCGCTGTTCGCCACTTCCGCCTCGCTGACGTTCGCCGCATAGAGGACCGGCTTCATCGTGAGCAGGTGCAGGTCGCGGATCAGCAGCTTTTCTTCATCGGTGAGGTCGAGGCTGCGGGCCGGCTTGTCGTTGTAGAGCGCTTCTTTGACTTTCTCGAGCGTCTCGACTTCCTGGGCCACCTTCTTGTCGCCGCCCTTGAGGTTTTTGCGGGAGCGCTCGATCTTCCGGTCGACGGAGTCGACGTCGGCGAGGATCAGCTCCAGGTTGATCGTCTCGATGTCGCTGATCGGATCCACCTTGCCGGAGACGTGCGTGATGTTCTCGTCCTGGAAACAGCGGACGACGTGCACGATCGCATCGACTTCGCGGATATGCGAGAGGAACTTGTTGCCGAGGCCTTCGCCCTTGCTCGCGCCCTTGACGATACCGGCAATATCGATGAATTCAAAAGCCGTCGGCACGATACGGTTCGGCGTCACGATCTTCGCAAGGCCCTCCAGACGCTCGTCCGGCACTTCCACTACACCGACGTTCGGATCTATAGTACAAAACGGGTAGTTCGCTGATTCTGCCCCAGCTTGTGTTATCGCATTAAATAACGTGGACTTTCCTACGTTCGGCAGCCCGACGATTCCTGCTTTCAAAGCCATATCAAGGACAACTCCTATCCGGTATTCCGCTTAGATTCTGACATTCTATTATAGCTTATTATTAGCCATTTTGTCACGCAGTTACACTTTTTGGTACCCGAGGTTATGTAAAAAGCCGGTCCCCGCCCGTGCGAAGCCGGCTTGATCGCGGGCAAATCCCTGTCAGATCCGCCCTCCCTCTTATTCTTCCGGCTGCCCCGAGATCCGCCGCAGCTCGTTGGCCAGCCGGTTCACCTCGGTCCGGCTTTCCTCATCCTCCGCGGCGTAGTAGATCGCGGACAGGAAGCTGATCAGCTTGTTCGCATCCTCCGGCGAGATCAGCACCTGGGGCTTCGGGGGCGTAACGATCGTGCAGGCCTTCAGCTCGTCAGCCACATCCTGTACGAAATTCGCAAACGATTTGCCGAGCAGCCGCAGGGGCGTCTGCGGATCGCTGCGCCGTGCCGGGTCGAGGATGTAATGTCCTGTAATGTCCGTCAGCGGATTCAGTCCGTACCGGTAGCAGGCATAGGCGAAGACCCATACGTACCGCTTGTAGGACTCCGTGAGATTGATGCTCCCGCCGTAGCACAGCTCCACCGCACCGGCCGTGTCGTTGGCATCGGTGCCGTAGCGCGCGTTATCGCTCGTCACGTTGTAGATCACATGATAGGCTTTCTCCGCCGCCCCCGTCAGCAGGGGGATGCACTCGATGATCTGCTGGTCGTCGACGAACAAATGAGCGGAGGAGGCCATATCGTTCCTTGTCCGCTCATAATACGCCACGTTCGCCGCTGCCGTCGAGCTCGGATTGCCCGTATCATGGGCAACCATGAACCGGCAGCGTGCCAAAGGAAGCTTCGGCCTTCTCTGGCTGGGTCCGGTCAAGTAACGCGGAATGATCTCGTACTTCATCAAAAACGCCACGTTCCTCACCACCTCTTCTTCTTTCTTACAGCATATGCTGCAAGGAGGTGGACGGTACGCGGCGCATACGTCGGCTGTTATAAGATTGTCCATACGACCCGCTTTGTTCCTTGGGAGGCGAAGCCGGATTATTTAAAGATCCGCTTGGCCGACTCTTCCCGCTTCGTCCGGAAATGCGTCTCCACCTGCTTTTTCAAAACGTAAGCACGCAGAGAATTCGCTTTATCCTTGGCCAGATCGATGAACTGGGCCCCATAATAAAACTCCCCGTTCTCGGTCTTCTCGGTTCTGGCTATCTCCGCACGGCACGGCATTTCGAAACCGAGCTGCAGATGCAGATGCACTACGGCGCCTTTGCCGATACCCAGGTCTTCTCTGATCGTAAACCCGATCCCGCTGATGCTGATGTTATGCACGCTGAGCTCGATCTTGTCTTCGAGCAGCCGGTCGGTGCCGTCAGCCATCTGTACCGAGAGCACCCGGCCCTCTTCCTTCACGGTAATCCGGGGGTTTTCCCGCTTCTCGGCAAACAGGTTCCGGTTCTGCGGGGGATTGATGATAATCAGGGCACCGTGGTCCTTGGCCACCACGGTGGATTCGAACATATAGATCCCGCCCGGAGAATACACGGTAAGCTTCACCGTATCTCCGAGGTCGAATACTTTGTACTCCGACATTTCGATCTCCAGAATATCGCCTTCCGCAAAGCTCAGAATACCGGTAGATACGAAATTCGCCTTCTCAACGACCGTCCGGCTGTGAAGCAGGATGCCGCTGGGGCTGCGGTACTTCTCGTCCGTAAGACTGTAGGCTGATCTTGCTGCAGCCATCTTCATCATGGGGTTGCCACCTCTCGCATTGGATGTTTGTTCTGGATGTTGGGGAGCAGCCAAAGCAAAAAGGCCGACTCCATTCGCAAAGAGGGATCCGCCGTGTTGTTCGTGAGTCCATTCGGCGGCCAGGCTGTCATAGTCCCTGCAGGACCGTAGACCCTAAGCTTTGCGTCCCTGCCTTTCGGCAGGTTTGCCATGAAACGAATGTTTCTTATGATATGCATAGTTACTTAGCATCAGTTATTAGGCACTAATACCTATTCATACTCTTCATTATAGGTACGAATCCCTGATACATCAAGCCTTTTTTCGAGGATTTTTCCCGCCATTTATTCACATGTGTATAAACCATGTTAGTTATTCACATTGTTAAGGGCCTGTGGATAAGTTTGCTGGCCGGAGAGAGACTTGCTCTATCAAGCGCTTTTTTCTACAATGGACTGGGAAACGGATCGGATTATCCACAAATTTATCCACAGCGTGTTGACAAAGAATAACTTCTGACGGCACCCTGTCCACATCAGCAGAAATGAGAGGTTAGCAGCTATGGAGGAAGAACACGTACGCTTCATGCGTGCTGCGATCGAAGAAGCACGCAAAGCCGAGGCGATTCGGGAGGTGCCGATCGGGGCGGTCATCGTCCGTGAGGGGGAAATTATCGGCCGCGGCTATAACCGGCGGGAGACGGATAAAGATCCGCTGGCCCATGCGGAGCTGATCGCCATCCGCGAGGCGAGCGAGCATCTGGATGCCTGGCGGCTGCTGAACTGCCGCTTGTATGTAACGCTGGAGCCCTGCCCGATGTGTGCGGGCGCCATCGTCCAGTCCCGCATCGTGCAGGTGGTCTATGGAACCCATGACCCCAAGGCCGGATGTGCCGGCACCTTGATGAACCTGCTGCAGGAAGAACGGTTCAATCACCGGGTCGACGTGGTCAGCGGTATCCTTCAGGAGGAATGCGGCTCGATGCTGACCGATTTCTTCCGCAGGCTGAGAGGAAAAAATAAGCCGGGCGGTCACCAGTGAAGCCCCCATACCCCCATAGCCCGAAGGGGAGAGGACAAGCCGCTTGTCCCTCCCCTTCGTTGTCTATCTGGCCTTCTGGCGCAGCGGCCGGAGCCACATGACAGCCAGGCCCCCGGCTGCCAGCAGCGCAAGTACATACCAGCCGTACCGGGTCACTGCACGGGAGATGACCTCGATCGAGTCCCCGAAAAAATACCCCAGTACGAAATAAACCATCGTCCACAGCAGTCCCGTCAGGTACGAATAGAGGGCATAGGTCCGGTAGGACATGCCGTTGATGCCGACCAGGTAGGGGACGAGATGGCGGACGACGGGAAGAAAGTAGCTGAACACCAGCGTACCCGAACCGTATTTGTCGAGCATGGCATAGGACTTTTCGATATAAGGCTCCATGCTCTTCTTCTTTCGGAGCCGCTCCAGCACGGGAGGCCCCATGACCCGGCCGAGCACATATCCGAGGGTTAAGCCGGAGACAACGCCCACATACGTAATTACGAAGGCCGGAAGCGGGCTCAGCAGATGCAGCGCACCTACCATGCCGCCGGTCATCACCACAACCTCATCCGGAATGGGCATCCCCACGATGCCGAGCCACAGGGCGAAGAACAGCGCGAGGTAGCCGAACTGGTGAATGTAAGAGAGCAGCGTATCGATCGTGATGGTCTCCATCTCCTTTCGAGGGCGGCATGTCAGGCGGCCCCGTACTCTATCCAGATTTCCCGGAGAGCCCCTCTCCTAAACGCCGAAGAACCGTTCCGGTTAAGGAACGGTTCTCTCTCATTGGCCCTGCGCACTCTTCCGCACTCCCTCTTCTTACGGGGGCTTCCGTCACATCCGCCTGCCCTGCCCGTTACCACGGCTGCCCAGCAGCAGCCGGATGCCGCCACCGATGAGCAGCACCGAGACGACGAAGGTCTGAAAATACCGCTCGAACCAGTAGACGATTCTTTGCTGGGTCTCGGGGGTCACCCACAGGTCGAGCACCTGCAGCAGCACTTGATCGAACAGATAATAAATACCGAGACCGAGGAGTCCAATACCAATCCCGCGCTGATGGTGCAGGATCCACTCGACGACCGGGATATCCCGGAGCTCCTCCTTCTCCCATCGGGAGATATGCTGAAGGGCGTCGAAGAAGCTGAAGAACCACAGCAGGGGAATCAGGAACATGAAGAGGGAGAGCCGCAGCACATCCAGAATGTAGACCGCGAGCAGAAATCCCGCCATGAGCTGGAATCCCCTCTTCTGGAGGCCGAGATACATATGGCCCGCTCCGGGGAAGACGGAGAGGATCGCCGCCAGCGTGCGGTTCTTTCGCCCGGGTCCGCGCCACTCTTGAAAATCATCGAAAAACGTCCGGTCCAGCAGCGGCTCCCCGGCTTCCCGGCGCTTCAGAAGCTGTACGCAGTCGAACATGCAGTACAGCCAGACGATGGGGAGAACCCCGAGGAAGACGAAGAAATCGTCCTGACCGGTTAATGCTGCGAGGAACAGCGTCATTACAATGAAGCCGAAGAACACCGCCATGAAGGCCAGGCCCCGCTGCATCAGTCCGAGATGAAAGTGCCCCAGCCCCGGAATCAACGAAAGGAATACGGTAAAATAACGGTCGTTCGCCGCTGCAGGCGGGTAATCTTGAGATGCGTGTGTACGTCCTTCGTTTGCATGAGGACTTTGGAACGATTGCGGCCCCTCTTCGCTGTATACTCGTCCCGGATATGAAGAGGGCGGTCTCGTCGGATGGGAGGAAGTCAGAAGGGACACGATCATGTCCGCGAGGTTGATCAGCCCCACGGCAATGCCGCCCAGACACAGGAGTATGCCCAGTTCAGTCTCCCTGAATATCACGGCAGACAAGAACGACAGGAGTGCCAGTCCGAAAAATAAGATCCCATAAATCATCCCTTTGATGATTCTGCCCCTGTACAGGTGTCCGAGTCCCGGTATGAACGACAGCAGCAGAGCGGCCATCGGATGTTTTGTCGTGTTCATCGGTTATCCCCTCTTTCTCGTTTGGGCTCAATCCGGTCAAGCAGGCCGACCGTTTTTTCCATCCATCTTACGGAATAAGGCTCCGTCTCGGACGCCGGACGGGTAGAATCCGGAGGTGCCTGCTCCACGGCCGCCGAAACGCTGCCCAGCAAGAACTGGAAGGCGCCGGAGCTCATGAGCAGCATCGTGATGGCGGCGGCGGCTCCGTAATGGAACAGCGGATGCTGGAGCCAGAGCAGCCGGTGACGGCGGCTTCCGGTCTGTCCCACAATGGCGGGCGCAGCGGAACGATGCTCCAAATCCCACTGCTCCATCACCGATGCCTGCAGAGAGGCCGCATCCGGCTCCGGCAGCTCTTCAGCTAGCTCCTCCAGTGCCTCCAGATATAGCTCGAAACAGGATGCGCAGTCCTCTGCCAGGTGGGCATCACATACGTCTCTTTCTTCCGGAGCGAGGGTGCCCCTTATATAGTCGAGCCATGTTTCCCTTGGCATATGGTTCATTCCAGATCCTCCTCCCTCCATGCTTTGCGCATATACTGCTTGGCCCGGTAGAGCTTGGACTCCACCGTTTTGACCGCCACCTGCTGCTCGTCGGCAATCTGCTGGTAGCTCTTGTCCTCAAGATAGAACGCCACCACCACATCCCGGTACGCTCCCGGCAGCCGCTCGAGATTCTCCCTTACCCGTTCCCGGCGGTCCCTGCGAAGCACCTTTTCTTCCACGGGGCTGCCCGGGGACCGAGCAGCCGCCCCTATGGCTTCCCATTCCTCCGTCAGCTGCTCCCTCTTGCGGTCTTTCGAGCGTTTATAATCAATGGCCTTATGTACGGCGATCCGCGTCAGCCATGTCTTCAGTCCGCCATGCCGGTACTGGGGGAGGGAGCTGTAGATCTTCAGCAGCACTTCCTGCGTTACATCCTCGGCATCCCCGGCTGAATGCAGCACCGAGTAGACGGCTTTGTACAAGTCGGTTCCGTACCGCTCCACGAGCTCGCGGAACGCTTCCCGGTCCCCATCGATGATTCGAGCAATCCACGCTTCTTCGGTAATCGGTCTCCCCCTCCCTTCTCCACAAGCTATAGACGACCGCCGTGTCTCTTTTCACTGCAGCGAATGGCAAGAATTTTTTTCATGCTTGCTTAAGAAGGGTGTTCGCTTTTCTCCCGTAAGGCGGTGTGATATAATAACCCTTGGTTAGGATATCGCGTCCCCATAGCTCAACAGGATAGAGCAGTCCTCTCCTAAAGGACAGATAGTGGTTCGAGTCCTCTTGGGGACCCATTCTTCAGCTGCCGCCGACAGGTGCGCTTCTTCATGACTTCAAGGCCCTTACGGGCTTTTATTTTCTCCGCGGCTGCTGGCCGCCCGTATAGACGCGTCCCTTCAGAGGCACACTACGCGATGAACATCCTGCATCACATGCAGCCAAGTACATAACCGACACCATTGGCAAAAAGAGCCCGCATCCACGAATTTCCTTCGTGCCGCAGGCTCTTTTCTTTCATTGCGTCAGGACAAGCGGGCCGTCTTTCGTGATGGCCACCGTATGTTCGAACTGCGCCGAGAGGCTGCCGTCCATCGTCCGGGCGGTCCACCCGTCAAAATCGATGAACATCTCGTGCTTGCCCGCGTTCACCATCGGTTCGATCGTGAATACCATGCCTTCTTCCAGACGGAAGCCCCGTCCGGGCTTGCCGGCATGCGGGAAGGAAGGCTCCTCATGCATATTGCGGCCGATTCCGTGGGCGACCAGATCGCGTACGACGGAGAAGCCGTTACCTTCGGCATGCTTCTGAATGGCGCTGACGACGTCTCCGATCCGGTTGCCGATCAAGGCTTTGGAGATCCCCAGGTTCAGGCATTCCTTCGTCACGCGGACCAGCTTCTCGGCTTCCGGGGAGATGGTCCCGACCGCATACGTCTCACAGGTGTCGGCCATCCAGCCGTTATAGCAGCAGACGATATCGATCTTGACGATATCCCCGTTCACAAGCGGCTCCTTGCTCGGGAAGCCGTGGGCAATCACATCATTCACCGAGGCACAGGTCGCCGCAGGAAAGCCCTTGAAGCCCTTCGTCACCTGGCTCGCTCCGTGCTTAACGATGAAGGCTTCGGCAAAATCATTGATTTCCATCGTGGTGATGCCGGGCCGGACGATCTTGGCAATCTCCCGGTGACATGCGGCTAAGATCTGCCCGGCCTCTCGCATTTTGGCAATTTCTTCGGGTGTTTTAAGGATAATCATGGCTATTCACTCCTAGCTTTTCAAAGGCCGGATAAGGCCGTTGTCAACACCGATTGTACTCTATTGTACGCAGTTGCTTCAAAAACTTCCCATGTGGTAAGATGATCCACACTGAATTTTTGGATGCGGCTCAGCAGCATAAGGAGGTGCCGGACTTTGACACAAGACCCGGTTTGGCAGGAAGAGAAAAAGCGTCTCGGGCACGTACTGGAGCGGATTCAAGAGGAAATTAAGCGGACGGAGGCCCTGTCGGAGGAACGCCTCACCACGGTGGCGGAGGCGCGCAAGGATTTCTGGAGCGACATCTCCGTCAATCTCTCAAACCGAGACGATATTATGGAGACGTACGCGGCGATCACCCAGCAGTCCATGATGCTGGGCGGCCAGGAACGAAGCCTCCAGCATGCGGAAGACAACCGTTACCGGCTTCTCCGGATGTACAACTCTCCCTATTTCGGCCGGATTGACTTTACGGAAGACGGAACGGACGATACCCAGCAGATCTACATCGGAATCGGCTCCGTGCTGGACGAAGAGACACAGACGTACTGGGTGTACGACTGGCGTGCGCCGGTTTCTTCTCTCTTCTATGACTATCCGCCGGGGCCGGCAAGCTACAAGACCCCGGCAGGCACCATTGACGGGCAGCTGGAGCTCAAGCGGCAGTACATGATCCGCGGCGGGGAGCTCAAAGCGCTCTTCGATACCGGGGTCACGATCGGCGATGAGGTGCTGCAGGAGATCCTGGGCGGTCATGCGGATGACCGGATGAAGAGCATTGTGGCTACGATTCAAAGCGAGCAGAACCGCATTATCCGGGATGATACCCACCCCGTCCTGATCGTCCAGGGCGCCGCGGGCAGCGGCAAGACCTCCGTAGCCCTGCAGCGTGTCGCTTATCTTATGTACAAACACCGGCAGACGCTTCATGCCGATAATATGGTGCTGTTCAGCCCCAATGCGCTCTTCAACAGCTATGTTGCATCGGTTCTCCCCGAGCTCGGCGAGGCGAATATGCAGCAGACTACCTACCAGGAATATCTGCGCCTGCGTCTCTCTCGCCAGTTTGAGGTAGAGGATGCTTATGACCAGATCGAGACCCTGCTGGGTCTCTCGCCTGAAGACAGCGATTATGAGCTGCGTACGGCCAGTATCCGGTTCAAATCATCCCGTGCCTATATCGAGGTGATCGAGCGGTATGCGAAGCGCCTGGAGAAAGAAGGCATGCTCTTTCAAGACCTGATCTTCCGCGGCAGGGTACTCATCAGCCGGGAACGGATGGCTGAGGAATTTTACCGTCTGGATCCCGGCCTGAAGCTCAGCAACAAGCTGCACCTTCTGAAGGAATGGCTGCTGAAGGAATTGAAGGAGCTGGCCAAGCTGGAGCGCAGGAAATCGTGGGTTAAAAAGGAGATCGAGCTGCTCGATAAGGAAGACTACCAGAGAGCCTACAATGCCCTTCAGAAGCAGGCAGGCGAGCGGGAGGTAGCTTTTGACGATGCCCAGCAGGAAGCGCTGCTCCTGGCCAAATTCGTCGTCCACGAGAGGTTCAAGAGCCTGCGCAGCCGGATCAAGGCTCTTCGTTTCGTATCCGGCGCCCTGCTGTATAAGCAGATGCTCTCCGATGAATCCTGGACCGCTGATGATGCAACCCTTTCACTTCCCGGGGAGTGGGATGCGGTGCGCCTGTGGACGCTGGAGCGTATGGAAGCGGGGCAGCTGCCTTACGAAGATGCCACGCCTTTGCTGTACCTGACCGGGCTTATGGAAGGCTTCCATTCGTATAATGCGGTGCGTCATGTGCTGATCGACGAGGCCCAGGATTATTCGGCTTTCCAGCTGGCCTTCCTCCGCAGGCTGTTCCCCCGCGCGCGAATGACGCTGCTTGGGGATTTCAATCAGGCGATTTATGCGCATACGCATGGAGGTGGGGACACCGCCGATACGGGGTACGGGGTGGTCTACGATCTGTTCGGGAAGGATCAGGTGGAGCTGATCCGTCTCGTGAGAAGCTACCGCTCCACCCGCAATATTGTGGATTTCACGCTGAAGATCCTGCCGGCAGGTGAACCCGTGGAAGCCTTCAACCGAAGTGGAGAAGATCCCCGTATCCTTCAGGTGAAGGATACGGATGAGCTGCATCGCGTGATCGCTCAGGAGGTTGCCCGGCTGCGGGAGAAAGGGCAGCAGTCGATTGCGGTGATCTGCAAGACAGCATCTGAGGCCCGGTCCGCAAACGATGCGCTGTCTTCCTTACTGCAAACGGAACTCATTACCAAGGATACGCGGATTTTCCCCGAGGGAGTGCTTGTTCTTCCGGCTTACCTGGCTAAGGGGCTGGAGTTCGACGCCGTTATTGTCTATAACGCATCCGGCAAACGCTATGGCAACGATAATGAACGCAAGCTGCTCTATACGGCTTGTACGCGGGCTATGCACCAGCTGACGGTCTGTGCGGTTGGCAGCGTATCTCCACTGCTCGATTAACAGCTGCTCATCTAATATAAGCGCAATAGTTTTTGCGCATTTGCGAAAAAAATATAAAGAGAACTGCGCAAAAACGGTTCTCTTTTTCTTTTCTTCGTGGTAAAATGAGGATAATTCATAATCGAGGTGGAAACCATAATGCCGGCAGAATCTTGCTACTACATCATTTACGACGATTTTTCCATTTCCATTTGCACCATGCTTGATGAAGTTTGCGATGCTGTAGCCGGCGGGGCCTTGTTATACGGATACACGGATAACGAAGATATGGCACAATGGATGCTCAACGAATGTTTCCATGTCGTAGAAAAAGGAAATCTATAAAATCCCGTTAAGTCATATAAAAACAACAGCCTCTTACGATGGGTAAGAGGCTGCTTTTCATGTATAGATACAATCATGGCGGCGGATCAGCCTTCTCCGTTGTTGTGACGGCTGTGATTCTCGTTCTTGATCCGCTTCGAACCCGGCTTGGGCCCCGTACGCTGTCGCTGTTCATGTTGATTCTCCTGACCGGTCGGCGGGTTCACCGGCTGCGGAATATCTTTAGGCATGTCGGTCTCCTCCTATGGGCGAATTAGTCCTTATCCGTCAGTGTGAACGCATGCGGTTCTTTATCATGGTTCAGCGAGTCCTGGTGACGGTGGTCATTCGTCTGCTGCTGTATCTGCTGTGCCTGGTGGCTGTTCACCGGACGAACCTCAAGATCCTCCACGACGTTCTGCAGGTTTTTATCCACACCGCTTTTGTTCTTGGTCATAGGAACCCTCCTCCGGCTTAGCTGTGGGTTACGGAATGCAGCTGCTGAGCACACTCGTGAAGATGCCTTACGTAGTCGTCTACAAGGTTCTGGATGACGGTCGTCCGCTCATCCACGGACCCACCGCCGCGCTCCACATCAACCAGCTCGACTTTCACTTCCCGGGAGTCGACATACGTACACTTGAAATCAAAGTTGTACATCGTCCGGCCTGCTGTAGAGATGCGGACGCGCAGCGCATTCGGTTCCGCTTCGTCTGCTTTGACTTCGGCACGGTCCGATTCTTCGAGCACCCGCGGCAGTGTGTTTTGCCAAGCTTCAGCCAGGCGCTTAGAATCAATCTGCAGTTTGTCGTTGTTGCTCATCATGTACCACCTCCACACCTTATAACATGTGAAAGCGGCGTGGTCCCTATACCAAGCCCCACTGCTCAAAATAAAGCCATTCCGGGGCTGCGGCCGGCAAAAACAAAAAAACGACCGCTAGGGTCGTTATTTTATGTATATGGCGGAGAGGGTGGGATTCGAACCCACGGTACCCTCACGGATACGGCGGTTTTCAAGACCGCTGCCTTAAACCACTCGACCACCTCTCCGGGTGACAAGAAGCATTGTATCACACCTGGAAAAGCAATTTCAAGGTCTACTTTTTGCTGATCTTGGTCACGCCACCCATATAAGGCCGAAGTACCTCAGGAATCAGGACGCTGCCGTCCTCCTGCTGGTAATTCTCGAGGATCGCGGCAACCGTCCGGCCGAGCGCCAGTCCCGAACCGTTCAGCGTATGAACGAATTCCGGCTTGGCCTTCGCGTCGCGGCGGAAGCGAATGTTCGCGCGGCGGGCCTGGAAGTCCTCGAAGTTGCTGCAGGACGAGATCTCACGGTACGTATTGCTGTTAGGCAGCCATACCTCCAGATCATACGTCTTCGAAGACGAGAAGCCGATATCGCCCGTACAGAGCGACAGCACCCGGTAAGGCAGCTTCAGGAGCTGAAGTACCTTCTCCGCGTCCGCAGTCAATTTCTCGAGCTCGTCATTCGATTGTTCCGGCAGGGTCAGCTTCACGAGTTCAATCTTGTTGAACTGATGCTGACGGATCAACCCGCGCGTATCGCGGCCGGCCGATCCGGCTTCGGACCGGAAGCAGGCGCTGAAGGCGACGAAATACTTCGGCAGGTCTTCCGCCGACAAAATATCGTCACGGTGATAGTTCGTCACCGGCACTTCCGCCGTCGGAATCAGGAAGTAATCGGTACCCTCAAGCTTGAATACGTCTTCGGCAAACTTCGGCAGCTGCCCGGTTCCGGTCAAGCTGTCGCGGTTGACGATCTGCGGAGGAAGCATCTCTTCGTATCCATGCTGATCCGCATGCAGGTCCATCATGAAGTTGATAAGCGCCCGTTCCAGACGCGCTCCAAGCCCCTTATAGAACACAAACCGGGAACCGGTGACCTTGCCGGCATTCTCGAAGTCAAGAATGTCGAGCGCCTGGGCTACTTCCCAGTGGGGCTTCGGTTCAAACCCGAACGCTGGCACGTCGCCGACCCGGCGGATCTCCACATTCTCTTCCTCCGAAGAGCCAACAGGTACGCTGTCCTGCGGCATGTTCGGAAGGGACATCAGGATGCTGTCCAGGTCCGCTTCCAGTACGCGGATTTCTTCGTCGAGCGCCTTGATCCGGTCCCCGACCACCTTCATCTCTTCAATGAGGTGATCCGCATTTTCTTTCGCTTTCTTAAGCTGTGCAACCTCCTGAGAAACCACATTGCGGCGGTTCTTCAGCTGTTCCACTTCTTGCAGCAGTTGTCTGCGATTCGTATCCAGACTTGTGAACCGGTCCAGATCATCGAGGTTTGCGCCCCGGTTCGACAGACCCTGTTTCACGCGATCGAGATCGCCGCGCAGCAATTTCACATCTAACAAGGAGATCCCTCCTACCTCGTCTCACGTACCATGTCTAGAAAATAAGCGTGCATCCGCTCATCGTCGGTTAATTCCGGATGAAACGAGGCTGCAAGCAGATGACCCTGACGGGCCGCAACGATTTGGCCATTGTACTCCGACAGCACGTCCACGCCTTCGCCTACACTGTTGATCAGCGGCGCGCGGATGAACACGGCCCGTACGTCCTTATCGATGCCTTTGATATCGAGATCCGTCTCAAAGCTCTCGCGCTGTCGGCCGAAGGCATTGCGGGCCACATTCATATCCATAAGGCCCAAGTGAGCCTCATCCTGGCCTTCAATCTCCTTCGCCAGCACGATCAGTCCTGCGCAGGTCCCGAATAACGGCTTGCCCTGACGTGAAAATTCACGCAGGGCATCCAGGAATCCGTAGGTGCGCATCAGTTTGCCGATGGTTGTGCTTTCGCCACCGGGTATGATAATGCCGTCGATCTCTCCGAGCTGTTCCGTCCGCTTGACCGGAACCCCCTCGGCACCGGCTTTCTCAATCATCTTCACATGTTCGGCCACAGCACCCTGCAGCGCCAGAACACCAATCTTCATCGCTCTCATCCTTCTTCCTGCTAAGCCATGGAATCGTGAATTACCAGCCGCGCTCCTGCATCCGCTCGGATGCATGCAGCTTGGAAATCTCGATGCCCTTCATCGGCGTACCCAGGTTTTTGGAAACCTTCGCAATCAGCTCGTAGTCATTGTAGTGCGTAGTTGCTTCCACGATCGCCTTCGCGAACTTCTCCGGGCTGTCCGATTTGAAGATACCCGACCCTACGAATACGCCGTCGGAGCCGAGATGCATCATCAGGGCAGCATCCGCAGGAGTGGCAACGCCGCCGGCTGCGAAGTTAACGACCGGAAGACGGCCTGTCTCATGAACCTGGAGCAGCAGCTCGTATGGAGCGCCAAGGTTCTTCGCTTCCGCCATGAGCTCGTCCTTCGACAGGGACTGGATTTTGCGGATTTGGCCGTTGATCAGACGCATGTGGCGAACGGCTTCCACGATGTTGCCTGTTCCCGGTTCACCCTTCGTACGGAGCATGGAAGCACCTTCGCCGATCCGGCGCAGTGCTTCACCCAGATCTCTTGCACCGCAGACGAAAGGAACCGTGAACTCTTTCTTATTAATATGGAACACTTCGTCCGCAGGCGTGAGCACTTCGCTCTCATCGATGTAGTCTACACCCATGGATTCGAGGACCTTCGCTTCGACAAAATGACCGATACGGGCTTTGGCCATAACCGGGATGGAGACTACCTTCATAACCTCTTCGACTACTGTCGGGTCAGCCATGCGGGCAACGCCGCCGGCCGCACGGATATCGGAAGGCACGCGTTCCAGTGCCATAACGGCGGAAGCGCCTGCTGCTTCAGCAATACGGGCCTGTTCTGCATTCATGACGTCCATGATGACGCCGCCTTTTTGCATTTCGGCCATACCTTTTTTAACGCGGGATGTACCTGTTTCCATGTCCGATTCCTCCTGAAACCTATCCGTTATTTTTCCACGATCCGGTATTATAGGACAAACTAACTAAGCAATAATTCTACATGAACCTCTCCAAATAAACAACCCATGAGGCCCGGTTTTATCCCTTTTTGGCCCCATTGATCGTGTCCACGAAGAAGTTTTTGATGGCCCGGAAGAACAAGCGGATCCAGCTTCCCTTCTCCACATCCTGGGCTGCGACCAGGTTGACAGTATGCTCGCTTCCGTTGTACGTGACCTTGGCGGTTCCGACAACCTGACCCTTCTGGATCGGAGCCGTCAGCTTCGCCTCGTCAGCAACTGCTTGTCCAGTGACTTGAATCTGGTCATCCGGCGTGCCCTTTTTCACCACAAGCTTCATTTCCTGCTCGGTGACGACCGGCACTTCGGTTTCCACACCCTTTTTAATATTCACGGTTTGCATGGAACTTATCGGCGCACCTGCCGCAGCAATTTGTTTGGATTCAAAATTGTTGAACCCATAATCCAGTACCTTACGGGTCTCCTCAAAACGTTTCGGTTCGGTAGGCGTTCCCATGACCACGCTGATCAGACGCATGCCGTTGCGCTCAGCCGTGCCTGTAAAACAGTATCCGGCTTCGTCCGTATGTCCCGTTTTCAAACCGTCCAAGCCCGTATAAGCATAACGCTTGAAGTTAGCATTATCTTTGTTGGCTTCCAGCATCCAGTTCCAGTTCACCATCGGCGCCGCGTCTTTCTCACGGAACTTACGGGAAGAGGTTTTGGTATATTCCAGGACCTTCTTATGATCCTTAATCATGTGATAAGCGATGATAGCTGCATCCTTGGCCGTCAGCATCGTTTCCTGCTTGTTTTCCTTCGGTGCATATTTGCCCAGATCGGCGATCGAGAGTCCGGTTGCATTGTTAAAATGAGCCTGAGGCGACAATCCAAATTCCTTCGCTTTGTCGTTCATCATCTGTGCAAACTTTTCTTCCGTCCCCGCAATCCGCTCAGCAAGGGCTACGGATGCATCATTGGACGAATAGATGGACATGGCGGCGAACAAATTGTCTACCGTCGCCTGCTCATTAGCCGCAAGGAGCTGACCGGAACCGATAACATCGGCCGCATATTGGCTGGTCGTCACCATCTCATCGAGCTTCAGCTTGCCCTGATCCACGGCTTCCATGACCAGATATTCGGTCATCATTTTTGCCATACTGGCCGGCGGATAAGCTACATCCGCATTGTATTGGTATAAAATTTGGCCTGTTGCCGCATCCATCAGCACGGCCGACTTCGCATTGAGCTGAAGCTCCGTACTTTGGGCCGGAGGAGCTTCCTCTGCCCGAACTGCTGCAGGCTGGACTGCTGCCAATGTCGTATGTAAGAGTAACGTAACCGCTAATGTGGAACAAATTCGCTTTGCACGTACAAACAACCAACTCAACTCCCATAAAAAAAATTTTATACCATGTTCTCCATGATGACTTTGTTATTGTACCATAAGCGACTTTTCCTTTACAAAAAAGAAAGACGGCAGCCTGGGGCTTCCGTCTCTCTAAAGCATGTATTACAACGAGTAGTTAGGTGCTTCTTTCGTAATCTGCACGTCGTGCGGATGACTTTCGCGAAGCCCCGCACCCGTAATACGGATGAAGCTCGTTTCATTAATAAGCGCCTTAATGTTGCGTGCACCGCAGTATCCCATACCGGAGCGCAGACCGCCGACCAGCTGATACAAAGTATCCGCCAGAGGCCCTTTGTAAGCCACACGGCCTTCGATGCCTTCCGGAACGAGTTTGCTTTCGTTCTCCTGGAAGTAGCGGTCCTTGCTGCCCTCTTTCATTGCGCCGAGGGAGCCCATGCCGCGGTAAACTTTGAAGCGGCGGCCCTGATAAATTTCCGATTCGCCAGGGCTTTCTTCCGTACCGGCAAAGAGGCTTCCGATCATGACGGCGCTGGCACCGGCTGCGATCGCCTTCGCTACATCGCCGGAGTACTTAATGCCGCCGTCTGCGATGATCGGCACATTGTAGCTGCGGGCTACGGAAGCACAGTCGTAGATGGCAGTGATTTGAGGAACACCGATACCTGCAATTACGCGGGTCGTACAGATGGAGCCAGGACCGATCCCGACCTTCACCATGGAAGCGCCGGCTTCGATGAGGTCTCTTGTTCCTTCCCCCGTCGCTACGTTCCCGGCGCAGATCGGCAGGTTCGGATACTGTTCACGAATCTTGCGAACCGTATTCAGGATGTTGATATGGTGGCCGTGTGCCGAATCGACTACAATGAGGTCCACACCGGCTTCCACCAGAGCTGCCGTTCTCTCCATCACGTCTTTGGATACACCCACAGCCGCACCTGCAAGAAGGCGTCCGTGTTGATCTTTAGCCGAGTTAGGGAACTGAATCGCCTTCTCGATATCCTTAATGGTGATGAGGCCCTTCAGTACATTGTTCTCATCCACCAGAGGCAGCTTCTCGATCTTATGCTTCTGCAGAAGCCCTTCCGCCTGCTGCAGCGTGGTTCCGACAGGAGCGGTGACCAGGTCTTCACGTGTCATGACTTCCTTGATTTTGATGGAGTAGTCATGTACGAAACGAAGGTCACGGTTCGTCAGAATACCGACCAGCTTGTTGTTCTCGTCGCAGATCGGCACACCGGAGATCCGGTACTTCGCCATCAGCTCTTCCGCATCATACACATGATGTTCAGGAGTAAGGGAGAAAGGATTGGTGATACGCCGGCTTCGGAACGCTTAACCCGGTCCACTTCTTCTGCTTGCTGGGCAATGGGCATATTCTTATGAATGATCCCTATGCCGCCCTCTCTTGCAATAGCAATCGCCAAGGCCGATTCCGTCACCGTATCCATCGCCGAACTGAGGAAGGGAATATTCAACTTGATCGAACTGGTCAGTTCCGTTGAGATGTCAATTTCTTTGCCGAACACATCCGATTTACGGGGCACCAGCAATACGTCATCAAATGTCAGCCCTTCTTTGGCAAACTTAGTCTCCCACACAAAAATAATCCTCCTTCATGTTATACCTCATATAAAGCCCGAAAAGTATTATTGCAATCTTATCAAAAGCCCATTTTTGGTGTCAAGCCTAAACTAGGTGCATTTTCATGGGTTTTCATCCAGTGTTTTGAATATAAAAAAAGAACCTTTTCGGATTATTTCCAAAAAGGCTCTTTTTGCTTGGCGACGTTCTACTCTCCCAGGACCCTGCGGTCCAAGTACCATCGACGCTGGAAGGCTTAACGTTCGTGTTCGGGATGGGTACGCGTGGTTCCCTTCCGCCATCATCACCAAACGGTTGTTCAAGGCTTGCACCTTGAAAACTGGAAACGAAAACTGCTAGCTAAAGATCTAACATCTATATTACTGCCGCCGCTTCCTTACGGAAGCTTGTGGATAAGCCCTCGACCGATTAGTATTCGTCAGCTCCACGCGTTGCCGCGCTTCCACCCCGAACCTATCAACCTCGTCGTCTACAAGGGGTCTTACATACTGGGAAATCTCATCTTGAGGGGGGCTTCACGCTTAGATGCTTTCAGCGCTTATCCCGTCCGTACTTGGCTATCCAGCCGTGCTCCTGGCGGAACAACTGGTACACCAGCGGTACGTCCATCCCGGTCCTCTCGTACTAAGGACAGCTCCTCTCAAATTTCCTGCGCCCGCGACAGATAGGGACCGAACTGTCTCACGACGTTCTGAACCCAGCTCGCGTACCGCTTTAATGGGCGAACAGCCCAACCCTTGGGACCTACTTCAGCCCCAGGATGCGATGAGCCGACATCGAGGTGCCAAACCTCCCCGTCGATGTGGACTCTTGGGGGAGATAAGCCTGTTATCCCCAGGGTAGCTTTTATCCGTTGAGCGATGGCCCTTCCATTCGGTACCACCGGATCACTAAGCCCGACTTTCGTCCCTGCTCGACCTGTTTGTCTCGCAGTCAAGCTCCCTTATGCCTTTGCACTCTTCGAATGATTTCCAACCATTCTGAGGGAACCTTGGGGCGCCTCCGTTACGCTTTAGGAGGCGACCGCCCCAGTCAAACTGCCCACCTGACACTGTCCCCGTACCGGATCACGGTACCAGGTTAGAACTCCGATACGATCAGGGTGGTATCCCAACGGCGCCTCCACCCAAGCTGGCGCTCAGGCTTCTCAGGCTCCCACCTATCCTGTACAGATCGTACCAAAGTCCAATATCAAGCTGCAGTAAAGCTCCATGGGGTCTTTCCGTCTTGTCGCGGGTAACCTGCATCTTCACAGGTATTAAAATTTCACCGGATCTCTCGTCGAGACAGCGCCCAAGTCGTTACGCCATTCGTGCGGGTCAGAATTTACCTGACAAGGAATTTCGCTACCTTAGGACCGTTATAGTTACGGCCGCCGTTTACTGGGGCTTCGGTTCACAGCTTCGGATTGCTCCTAACCGCTCCCCTTAACCTTCCAGCACCGGGCAGGCGTCAGCCCGTATACTTCGCCTTGCGGCTTCGCACAGACCTGTGTTTTTGCTAAACAGTCGCTTGGGCCTTTTCACTGCGGCCCCCTCGGGCTATTCACCCTACCGAGGCACCCCTTCTCCCGAAGTTACGGGGTCATTTTGCCGAGTTCCTTAACGAGAGTTCTTCCGCGCGCCTTAGCATGCTCTGCTCGCCTACCTGTGTCGGTTTGCGGTACGGGCACCTTCTCCCTGGCTAGAGGCTTTTCTTGGCAGCCTGAACTCATGACCTTCGGTACTTAAATTTCCCTCCCCATCACAGCTTAGCCTTACGATGTGCGGATTTGCCTACACATCAGCCTTACTGCTTGGACGAGCATCCATCAGCTCGCGTCACTATCCTTCTGCGTCACCCCATTGCTCATAACGGTTCACGGTGGTACAGGAATTTCAACCTGTTGTCCTTCGACTACGCCTTTCGGCCTCGCCTTAGGTCCCGACTTACCCTGAGCGGACGAGCCTTCCTCAGGAACCCTTAGGCTTTCGGCGGATCAGATTCTCACTGATCTTTTCGTTACTCATACCGGCATTCTCACTTGTATGCAGTCCAGCTGTCCTCACGATCAACCTTCAACCCGCATACAACGCTCCCCTACTGCCCGGGTGCAAACAAGTTTGCACCTTGGACTCATAGCTTCGGTGGTGTGTTTAGCCCCGTTACATTTTCGGCGCAGAGTCACTCGACCAGTGAGCTATTACGCACTCTTTCAATGGTGGCTGCTTCTAAGCCAACATCCTGGTTGTCTGTGCAACTCCACATCCTTTCCCACTTAACACACACTTGGGGACCTTAGCTGATGATCTGGGCTGTTTCCCTCTTGACAATGGATCTTAGCACTCACTGTCTGACTCCCGGGCATCACGTTTGCGGCATTCAGAGTTTGACTGGACTTGGTAACCCTTGGCGGGCCCCGCACCCAATCAGTGCTTTACCTCCGCAACGCTAACCCGAGGCTAGCCCTAAAGCTATTTCGGGGAGAACCAGCTATCTCCGAGTTCGATTGGAATTTCTCCGCTACCCCCACCTCATCCCCGAATTTTTCAACATTCGTGGGTTCGGGCCTCCAGTGCGTGTTACCGCACCTTCACCCTGGACAGGGGTAGATCACACGGTTTCGGGTCTACGTCCACGTACTATGTCGCCCTATTCAGACTCGCTTTCGCTGCGGCTGCGGCTTCTCACCTTAACCTCGCACGGGAACGTAACTCGCCGGTTCATTCTACAAAAGGCACGCCATCACCCATTAACGGGCTCTGACTTCTTGTAAGCACACGGTTTCAGGTTCTTTTTCACTCCGCTCCCGCGGTTCTTTTCACCTTTCCCTCACGGTACTGCTTCACTATCGGTCACCAGGGAGTATTTAGCCTTGGCAGATGGTCCTGCCGGTTTCCCACGAGGTTTCACGTGTCTCGCGGTACTCAGGATCCGTCTAGGGTGTTCGCAGAATTTCAGTTACGGGGCTTTTACCCACTCTGGCCGGCCTTTCCAGACCTGTTCGCCTACTCTGCTTAACCCACATTGACGTCCTACAACCCCAAGGAGCAAGCTCCTTGGTTTGGGCTGTTCCGCTTTCGCTCGCCGCTACTGACGGAATCACTATTGTTTTCTTTTCCTGAGGGTACTTAGATGTTTCAGTTCCCCTCGTATGCCTCCAATGCAGCTATGTATTCACTGCATGGTACATGCGAATTACCACATGTGGGTTTCCCCATTCGGACATCCCCGGATCAAAGCCTGCTTACGGCTCCCCGAGGCATTATCGTTGTTCGCCACGTCCTTCTTCGGCTCCTGGTGCCTAGGCATCCTCCGTGTGCTCTTAATAGCTTAACCTAATCGCTATTCGAAACATTGGATGTTTCAGCTTTATTTGCTTTGTTTCGCTATCCAGTTTTCAAGGAACAAACCATGTTCACCGCCGTTTCACTGGCAGGAACGTTATCTTAGCATGGCGCCGCGGCCGATACAAGTATCAGCTTTTGACAGCCTAGCCAAGTTTGAAAGGCATTGCACCTTTCAAAACTGAACACGAGTGAGTGTCCCGCTTGCGCGGTCGATGCAGCTTGCGCTGCCATATTTGTCCGCCACCCTGCAGGTGACATGGACTCCATAGAAAGGAGGTGATCCAGCCGCCCCTTCCGATACGGCTACCTTGTTACGACTTCACCCCAATCATCTACCCCACCTTCGACGGCTGGCTCCCTTGCGGGTTACCCCACCGGCTTCGGGTGTTGTAAACTCTCGTGGTGTGACGGGCGGTGTGTACAAGACCCGGGAACGTATTCACCGCGGCATGCTGATCCGCGATTACTAGCAATTCCGACTTCATGCAGGCGAGTTGCAGCCTGCAATCCGAACTGAGACCGGCTTCTAAGGATTCGCTCCATCTCGCGACTTCGCTTCCCGTTGTACCGGCCATTGTAGTACGTGTGTAGCCCAGGTCATAAGGGGCATGATGATTTGACGTCATCCCCACCTTCCTCCGGTTTGTCACCGGCAGTCACTCTAGAGTGCCCAACTCAATGCTGGCAACTAAAGTCAAGGGTTGCGCTCGTTGCGGGACTTAACCCAACATCTCACGACACGAGCTGACGACAACCATGCACCACCTGTCACCTCTGTCCCGAAGGAGGACCCTATCTCTAGGGCTTTCAGAGGGATGTCAAGACCTGGTAAGGTTCTTCGCGTTGCTTCGAATTAAACCACATACTCCACTGCTTGTGCGGGTCCCCGTCAATTCCTTTGAGTTTCACTCTTGCGAGCGTACTCCCCAGGCGGAGTGCTTATTGTGTTTACTTCGGCACCAAGGGTATCGAAACCCCTAACACCTAGCACTCATCGTTTACGGCGTGGACTACCAGGGTATCTAATCCTGTTTGCTCCCCACGCTTTCGCGCCTCAGCGTCAGTTACAGTCCAGAAAGCCGCCTTCGCCACTGGTGTTCCTCCACATCTCTACGCATTTCACCGCTACACGTGGAATTCCGCTTTCCTCTCCTGCACTCAAGTCTTCCAGTTTCCGGTGCGAACCGGGGTTGAGCCCCGGGCTTAAACACCAGACTTAAAAGACCGCCTGCGCGCGCTTTACGCCCAATAATTCCGGACAACGCTTGCCCCCTACGTATTACCGCGGCTGCTGGCACGTAGTTAGCCGGGGCTTTCTTCTCAGGTACCGTCATTCGCAGAGCAGTTACTCTCCACGACATTCTTCCCTGGCAACAGAGCTTTACGATCCGAAAACCTTCATCACTCACGCGGCGTTGCTCCGTCAGGCTTGCGCCCATTGCGGAAGATTCCCTACTGCTGCCTCCCGTAGGAGTCTGGGCCGTGTCTCAGTCCCAGTGTGGCCGATCACCCTCTCAGGTCGGCTACGCATCGTCGCCTTGGTGGGCCATTACCCCGCCAACTAGCTAATGCGCCGCAGGCCCATCTGTAAGCCACAGGTTGCCCCGTGTTTCATGATTCCGGCATGCACCGAAACCAGCTATCCGGTCTTAGCTACCGTTTCCGGTAGTTATCCCGATCTTACAGGCAGGTTGCCTACGTGTTACTCACCCGTCCGCCGCTAAGCACCGAAGTGCTCCGCTCGACTTGCATGTATTAGGCACGCCGCCAGCGTTCGTCCTGAGCCAGGATCAAACTCTCCATTAAAGAAAAGCTGATGACTCATTACGGTTGACAATTGCGCCGCCGAAATCGGCATCACAATTGCAACTAGCTTGGCAGAAACTCATCGCTGAGTCTCTATATTTAACACTCACTCGTTGTTCAGTTTTCAAAGGGCAATCTAATCTTTCATTTCCCCGCCTGTTCAGCGGCGACTTGATTAATATATCACAGCCGCCTACCAAGATGCAAGAGTTTTTTTAAAAAAACTGCATAATCAAAAAAGCCTCCGCTTGTAAGGCAAGCGAAGACTTTTCTTTCTCAAATAAGAAGCAATAACCCTTGCCTTGATTTTCGGTTTCTCTACTGGGGCAGTACATCCAAAATATAAAGACTCCGTTCCACCGTCAGGTTAATAATCGCCCCGTTAACGTTAACCCAAGGCCTTGTCGGATTGGAGCGGTCCGAGAACACGATCTCCCCGGTGCGTCCGTCACTGAGCTTGACTAAGGTTCCGTTATGGAACGATGTTACTTTTTGAATGAATGTCTGGACGATAGCCGGGTCCAATTTGCCGAAGGACTCCTGGAGTAACTCTTCAAGCACAAGGTAACGTGACTTGGCCTTCTTATGGAACCGATCGGACGTCATGGCATGGAACATGTCCGTCACGGCCACAATCTTCGCGTACGAATGGATCTTGTCGCCTGAAATGCCCAGCGGATAGCCCGTGCCGTCCTCCCGTTCATGGTGCTGCAGGGCGCAGAGCTTCACCCCTTCATTAATGGCGGCCACGCCTTTTAAAATATTGTACCCGAGGATTGTATGCTTCTTCATACCTTCAAACTCCGCTGACGTAAGCGCGTCCTGCTTAAACAGGATGGAGGTGTCCAGCTTGGCGTTCCCGATATCATGCAAAAGACCGGCCAGCGCAATAGGAATCAGATCTTTGGGAGCACAGCCATGCCATCTCGCTAATTGAAACGAGGTGAGTCCAACCATGATGCTGTTATGATACATATAGTCGGTGAGCTGAAACACCTTGGGGCTGAAGGTTAGGACATTATATTGGTCTATGTGCCGAATGAGGCCTTCCAACGCCGTCCGGATTTCGAGAATAGGAAGAGCTTGTCCCCCAGGGCCGACAGCATCAAACACCTGCTTCAGCAGGCGAAGCATCTTATCATATTGTTCTTGGAAGGTAGATTTGACGGGTTCCGGCACATCGGAAGGAACCGGTGACTCGGCTGCCGTCTCTCTGCTCCCATTCTTGGATTCTATCTCAACCGAAGAAATAAGGAAGGCCTGCAGAATTTCCACATCCCTGCCGGAGATCACTCTGCCTTTGGGGAACAGGACCTGATTCCTCTTCGTTACTACGTTATCACTGATTCTGTCGCCGTACTTCAATTGGGAAACAGGGACGGATGCCATTATAATCCCTCACTTTGCCTTCAGTATGCCAACTCTCGAAGATCAGGTCCCCTTTCCTCAAAACAAGACCGAAGACCTATGTACAACCATTATAAATCAAAAAGAATGGGGATGTAAGCCCCATTCTTTTCGGATAGTATTGGTTATTCTTCCGACGTTTCATCAAAGCCTTCCGAGGTCCCCTGAATCTCTTCGGATTCCTCACCTTCCGCGTCATCCGCCGGATCATCACTCTTCTCCACCCGGGCCAAGGTAGATACTTCATCTTCTTCCCGGATGTTAATGAGCCTTACCCCTTGGGTGTTGCGGCCCATCAGAGAAATACCCGACATGCTCGTCCGGATCACCGTTCCGAAAGCGGTAATGATCATCAGATCTTCTTCTTCCTGCACGACCTTCAGACCAACGACAGGTCCGTTCTTGGACGTCACGTTCAGGGTCTTGATCCCTTTGCCTCCGCGGGACTGAAGACGGTACTCCGATACCGGCGTACGCTTGCCGAAGCCCTTCGAAGTTACGATCAGCACGCTGTTATCTTCATGAACGACGTCCATATCGATCACATGGTCTTCCTCATCGAGCTGAATACCTTTGACCCCCGTAGCTGAGCGGCCCATCGGGCGCACTTCGTTCTCCGGGAAGTGGATGGACATGCCTTGTGCCGTCCCCATGATGATGGACTGGTTGCCGTCCGTTAGTCGCACGCCAATCAGGTCATCGTCTTCGCGCAGCGTGATTGCGATCAAACCGCCTTTGCGAATGTTGCTGTAATCGTCCAGCGAGGTCTTCTTCACAAGTCCCTTCTTCGATGCAAAGAAGAGATACTTGTCCGAATCGAAGGATTCCACCGGAATGACCGCATTGATCGTCTCCCCCTGTTCAATCTGAATCAGGTTGATGATCGGCGTTCCTCTGGCCGTACGGCTGAGATCCGGAATCTCATAAGCCTTCAAACGGTAGACCTTACCTTTGTTCGTAAAGAACAGCAGATAGTGGTGCGTGTTCGTGACAAAGAGGTGTTCCACAAAGTCTTTATCCTTCGTGTCCATCCCCATAATCCCTTTGCCGCCGCGGCGCTGGCTGCGGTATGTCGTCACAGGCAGTCGCTTGATATAGCCGGTATGGGTGATGGTAATGACAACATCGCTCTGAGGAATGAGATCCTCATCTTCGATGCTTTCCTCACCGATCGTAATTTCGGAACGCCGTTCGTCTCCGAACTTCTCTTTGATCTCATTGAGCTCTTCACTGATAATCGCCAGAACGAGCTGCTCGTCAGCCAGAATGGCTTTGTACTCGGCGATTTTCTTGAGAAGCTCGGCATATTCTTCCTCGATCTTCTGCCGCTCCAACCCGGTGAGACGCTGCAGACGCATGTCGAGAATGGCCTGTGCCTGATCGAAGCTGAGCCCGAACCGGGTCATGAGGCCTTCTCTGGCCTCTTCCGTCGTACGGGAAGCACGGATGAGCGCAATCACTTCATCCAGATGATCGAGTGCTATACGCAGGCCTTCCAGAATATGGGCACGTGCTTCCGCCTTGCGCAGTTCGAATTCGGTTCTGCGGCGGATGACTACCTTCTGGTGTTCCAGGTAGTGGAACAGCACATCACGAAGATTAAGCACCTTCGGTTCGCCATTGACCAAAGCCAGCATAATAATACCGAAATTGGATTGCATGGCGGTCTGTTTGTACAAATTATTCAAAACGACATTCGGATTGACATCTCTGCGCAGTTCGATCACGATGCGCATGCCGTTGCGGTCCGATTCATCCCGAAGGTCCGTAATCCCGTCGATTTTCTTCTCACGCACAAGCTCGGCGATCTTCTCGATCAACCGCGCCTTATTTACCTGGTAAGGCAGCTCATAAACGATGATTCTGGCTTTGTTGCCGTTCTCCTCAATCAGGGTCTTCGCACGCATAATGACCGAGCCTCTGCCGGTCGCATACGCCTGTTTGATTCCCTCACGGCCCATAATATAACCGCCGGTAGGGAAGTCCGGCCCCTTGATCGACTGCATGAGCTCCAGCGGAGTGACCTCCGGGTTCTGGATCAGCTGCTGAACCCCATTGATCACTTCTGTCAGGTTATGCGGCGGAATGTTGGTTGCCATCCCGACGGCGATCCCCGACAGACCGTTCACCAGAAGGTTGGGGAAACGGGACGGGAGTACGGCCGGCTCCTGTTCCTCACCGTCATAGTTCGGAACGAAGTCGATCGTTTCTTTGTTGATATCACGGAGCAGCTCCATGGCAATCTTAGACAGACGGGCTTCCGTATAACGCATGGCCGCCGCCATATCGCCGTCAATGGAACCGAAGTTTCCGTGACCGTCTACGAGCATGTAGCGCAGTGAGAAATCCTGTGCCATACGGACCATCGTCTCATACACGGCAGAATCCCCGTGAGGGTGATACTTACCGATTACTTCACCGACGATTCTCGCAGACTTCTTGTACGGCTTGTCCGGGGACATGCCGAGCTCGGACATGGCAAAGAGAATCCGTCTGTGAACCGGCTTCAAGCCGTCCCGGACATCCGGGAGCGCACGGGAGACGATGATACTCATCGCATAGTCCATAAAGGAGGTGCGCATTTCCGAACCGATATCAATTTCTTTTACTTGCGAACGAGGTTCTTCCGACATTGGTACCTCCTACATTACTTCACTGGATTAGGCCTTAAGTCAAAGGATGATGGTAGGACAATATAAAAACAACGTTCTCATGCGAGGGACTGCTAGATCCCCGAAAACCGCGAAACTGCTGCAGGCCGAATGAAACGCGCCTCGCTGCAGCAGATCCGCATGTGGACCCGAGGGTCCGGATATGGGTAATACAATCATGGATTAAATATCCAGGTTCTTCACGTATCTTGCGTGGAGCTGAATAAAGTCGCGCCGCGGTTCAACCGCATCGCCCATCAGGGTATCGAACACGACGTCCGCGTCGATGGCGTCCTGGATGCTGACCTGCAGCAGCGTACGGCTGTCGGGATCCATGGTTGTCTCCCACAGCTGGCCCGGGTTCATCTCTCCTAGACCCTTGTAGCGCTGGACGTTGACTTTGGCGCCTTCACCGAACTCCGCCATGATGGCCTCGCGCTGCTTGTCGTTGTACGCGTAACGGATGGTCTTGTTCCGCTCCAGCTTATAGAGAGGCGGCTGAGCGATGTACACGAATCCCGCTTCGATCAGTTTGCGCATGTAGCGGAAGAAGAAGGTGAGCAGCAGCGTCCGAATATGCGCTCCGTCGACGTCCGCATCCGTCATGATGATGACCTTGTGGTAGCGGGCCTTGGTAATCTCGAAATCATCACCAATACCTGTGCCCAGAGCAGTAATAATCGCCCTGATCTCCGCATTGGACAGAATCTTATCGAGTCGGGCCTTCTCTACGTTCAGAATTTTTCCGCGCAGAGGCAGGATAGCCTGGAAATGACGGTCACGGCCCTGTTTGGCCGAGCCTCCCGCGGAATCTCCTTCAACGATATAAACTTCGCTGATCGAAGCATCCTTGGAGGAACAGTCGGCAAGCTTGCCCGGCAGAGAGCTGACTTCCAGTGCACTTTTGCGCCGAGTCAGTTCACGCGCCTTACGGGCTGCTTCCCTTGCACGCTGAGCCTGAACACCTTTTTCCACAATTTTTTTGGCTACGGACGGATTCTCAACCAGGAATTCCTCCAGCTTGTCGGAGAAGAGAGACTCCACAATCCCCCGCACCTCGCTGTTGCCCAGCTTGGTCTTCGTCTGTCCCTCAAATTGAGGCTCAGGGATTTTCACGGAAATGATGGCTGTCAGGCCTTCGCGTACGTCATCGCCGGACAGGTTCGCATCGTTATCCTTAATCGTATTGTACTTACGCGCATACTCGTTCAAGATCCGGGTCAATGCACTCTTGAAGCCAGACTCATGCGTTCCGCCCTCGTGTGTATTGATATTGTTCGCAAACGAATAAATGTTCTCCGCGTACGTATCATTGTACTGCAGGGCAACTTCCACCGTAATATTGTCTTTCTCCCCCTCCACAAAAATCGGAGGCTCGTGCAGTGGTTCCCGGTTGCGGTTTAAATGCTCGACAAAGGAGACGATCCCGCCCTCATACATAAAGGAATTGGACACATCGGAACGCTCATCGGTCAAAACGATTTCAATGCCTTTATTGAGAAACGCCAGCTCCCGGATCCGGGACTGAAGCGTATCGAAATCATACTCGGTCGTTTCCTTGAAGATCTCTTCATCCGGCCAAAAAGTTGCCTGGGTCCCCGTCTCTTCCGTTTCCCCTATGATCTTGAGGTCATACTGCGGCACACCACAGCTGAATTCCTGCTGGTGAACCTTGCCCTCACGCTTGACCTGGACGACCAGCTTCTTGGACAGAGCGTTAACGACGGATATACCCACGCCGTGAAGTCCGCCGGAAACCTTATATCCGGATTCGTCGCCACCGAACTTTCCGCCGGCATGAGTGAGCACGACTTCGAGAGTCGATTTTTTGAGCTTGGGATGTTCCCCTACCGGAATACCGCGGCCGTTGTCGATAACGGTAATGGAATTGTCCTTGTGAACAATAACCTCAATGCGCGTACAGTACCCCGCAAGCGCTTCGTCGATACTGTTGTCGACAACTTCCCACACCAGGTGATGAAGGCCCCGGGCGCTCGTCGAGCCGATATACATACCGGGCCGCTTTCGTACCGCCTCCAGACCTTCAAGCACCTGGATCTGACTTTCATCATAGGTCGTACCTGGATTTACAGACATGCAGACACCCACTTTTCCGTAATAAGAAAAGCTTCTTTCGAAGCCTTTTCTAAGAAGTTTATATCTGAGCAGAGAGGCTTTATGGTCGTGCTAGTTCGTCAGCAGCTGATGAGCGCGTTTCTTGAGCGTCATGGAAGAGATCGGGGAATAGTACACCTTGGACTGGGTGACCACCAGCGATTTGCTCTCTTCGTCGCCTATGACTTCCACGCGCTTCTCCTTGCTGGCATAGGTTACGAACTGCTTGGATATTTTAGAGGATTTTTCGATGGATAAGTCAAAAATGGCGACAAGCTCCGATGCGCGAATGATTTTCTCCCCGCCCAAATGGATAAACATGCAGGCCCTCTCCTTATCGGCATAACTATCTATGTCAAGCTTCCGCTGCGTACATGAATGACAGAAGCGCTTTCGAGTTTGGAAACATCCACACTTTCGATGCCGGTCGTTGTGATGAAGGTCTGCACCTTGCGCTGAAACGTCTCGATGAGCTGCGTCTGCCGGAAGCGGTCGAGCTCGGACAGCACGTCATCCAGCAGAAGAAGCGGGTATTCGCCAACCTCTTCATGAATCAGCTCGATCTCGGCCAGCTTCAGCGACAACGCGGTTGTCCGCTGCTGACCTTGAGAACCGAACGTCTGTGCTTCCTTGCCGTTGATATAGAACCTTAAATCGTCTCGGTGAGGCCCTACCAGCGACACGCCGCGCCGCAGCTCCTGATCCTTTACCTGTGATAACTTTATCATAAATTGGTCAAATAAAACAGCTTCATCTTCCTCCAGGCTGCCGGACAGCGGGCTTTCGTAGTCAATTCGCAGCTGTTCTCCGCCGTTTGTGATCCCAGAATGGATCTTCTCCGCCCAGGCCTGCAGCTTCTTTATAAAGCTTTGACGTTTTTTCATGATTTTAATACCAAAAGTAGCCAACTGCTCATTCCAAACTTCCAAAAAGGGGAGCAGGAGAGGAAGAGGAGAACAGCTGTTTGAGGTAATTATTGCGCTGCACCAGAATTTTGTTGTACTGCGACAGATCGTACAAGTAGGAGGGATGGACCTGACCGATCTCCATATCAAGAAAGCGCCGCCGGACGCCCGGGGAGCCCTTCACGATCTCAAGATCCTCCGGTGCGAACATGACGACGTTCAATGAGCCGATGAAATTACTCAGCTTTTTCTGCTCCAGCCCGTTAATCTTAGCCTTCTTGCCCTGGTGGGAAATAGACAAATCCAGCTGCACGGCTCCGTAGCGCTTATCTACTTCGGCGTGCAGCTGTGCAGCTTTGGTATCCCATCGGATAAGCTCCTTGTCCTGATTGGTCCGGTGGGACTTGGTCAGGGCCATCACGAAGATGGACTCCAGCAGATTCGTCTTCCCCTGCGCATTCGGCCCGACAATGATGTTTACCATCGCATCGGTCCGAAACTCCATTTGTTCGTAATTGCGGTAATTTTGCAGTGCCAGCCGGGTTAACTGCATCAGCCCTGGACCACCTGAAATTCCCCGCAGCCCTGCACCTTGATGATGTCGGAAGGACGCAGCTTCCGGCCGCGGCGGTTCTCCGGCTCTCCATTCACGGTAATCGGCGTTTCTTCAAGAAAAGGCTTGGCTTGTCCACCTGTGGATATGCAGTCGGCTAGTTTCAAAAACTGGCCGAGGGTGATGTATTCGGTGTGGATAGATACGGTTTTCATGGATATGCTCCTTTAGCCTGTCGTTCTGTAGGGCAGGATGAGCTGCAGCAGGCTCGAATTTTCGTCCGGCCGGATGATGATCGGCTGCATGGCACCGGTAAACCCGATATGAATCTGCTCGGAATCCATTACCTTGAGCGCATCAAGCATGTACTTGGAGTTAAAAGAGATTCGCAGCAGTTCACCATTCAGGCGGGAGGCGGTCAGCTCCTCGGTTACTTTGCCAAGCTCGGAAGAAGAGGAGGAGATCTCGATCGTCTGATCTTCACGCATGATCAGCTTGACGATATTGGTCTTCTCTTCACGGGACAGCAAATAAGCGCGGTCGATCGCATCGGCCAGGTCATCGGTGTTAATGACAAGCTCCGTCTGGTAAGACTGCGGGATGAGCTTCGACGTATCCGGATACGTACCGTCCAGAATCCGCGAGTAGAAGAGAATGGAGCTCATCTTGAACAGCACCTGGTTCTCCGCGAACACGACATCGATCAGCGTGTTCTGATCAGGCAGGATTTTGGACAGCTCATTCAGCGTCTTGCCGGAGATCGAAACATTATTCAGAACGAGCCCTTCTTCGGTATCGATGCTCGTTTCGCGGCTGGCCAGACGGTGTCTGTCACAGGCGGTGAACTTGAGCTTGCCGTCGGCAATGGTCCACAGGATTCCCGTCAGAATAGGAGTGGCCTCATTCGTCGAAACGGCGAAAGCCGTCTGCTTGATCATCGTCTTGAGCAGATCGCTTGGAATCTGGATCCGCTTGTTCTCTTCAATGCCGGGCATGATCGGATATTCTTCCGGATCGAGGCCGACCAGCTGAATTTCGGAAGAACCGGAGCGAATAGTGGTGTGGAAACCTTCCTTTACTTCGATTTCAACCTGCTGCGCCGGCAGCTTTCGAATAATCTCGACAAAAAATTTGGATGGCAGTACGACGCTGCCGGTCTGTTTCAGATCGATAACGGAAATTTCGTTCTTCTCTTTAGGGATAAAGCTCTGAATGGAGATGTCCGTATCGCTTGCGGTCAACGTCATTCCGGTCGAATCCGCGTCTATTTTGATACCGCCCAGGATGGGAATGGTCGTTTTGCTGGAAATGGCCTTCGATACGTGCTGTATGGACTCGTTCAGATATTCTTTCAGTACCGTTAACTTCATAATGTCACTCCTACAGGTTCTAAAATAGTCGGATACGGCATATACCTCTATATTACCTTTTTTTTATTAGTAATAGTAGTAGGGGCTGAGGATATGTGGATATGTACCCGAAAGGGGCATAAGAAAAGCCTATCCACATGTGAATAGTTTGTGCATAGGCTCTTCGTTATTCGATTGGTTATCCCAAGGGTCTGGCCTGTGTATAACTGATAAAAACGCGTATATAGTGACTCACATCGTCACGTTTTTCACTTTTTCGCTGATGTTCTGGATGATCTTATAGAGATCCTGATCCACCTTCAGCGCCGCAGAAATTTTCTCGTGGGCATGGATGACCGTCGTATGGTCCCGGCCCCCGAAGGCATCCCCGATCTTCGGCAGGGAGAAATCCGTCATCTCGCGGGCAAGATACATGGCGATCTGCCTTGGAAATGCTACGGTTTTGGTCCGTTTCCGCGCTTTGAAATCCTCAATCTTAAGTCCGTAGAATTCCCCGACCTTCGCCTGGATATCCTGAATCGTAATAACCTTCGGCCTGGAGCTCGGAATGATATCCTTGAGTGCTTCAGCTGCCAGATGGGAAGTAATGTCCTCATTGATCAGAGACGAATAAGCCACCACACGAATCAGGGCGCCTTCAAGCTCCCGAATGTTCGAATCGATCTGGTTGGCGATGTATACCATGGCTTCGTTAGGAATATCGAGATTCTCCGCCTTCGCTTTCTTGCGGAGAATGGCGATCCGCGTCTCCAGGTCCGGAGGCTGAATGTCCGTGATGAGCCCCCACTCGAAGCGGGAGCGCAGGCGCTCTTCCAACGTCGGGATCTCCTTCGGCGGGCGGTCACTCGAAATGATGATCTGCTTGCGCTCCTCATGAAGCGCGTTGAACGTGTGGAAAAATTCTTCCTGCGTCTGTTCTTTACCGGCCAGGAACTGAATATCATCTATGAGAAGAATGTCGATACTGCGGTATTTGGCGCGGAAACTCTCGCCACGATTGTCCCGGATGGCATTGATGAACTCGTTCGTAAACTTCTCGGATGAGATGTATAGTACGCGCGCGCTCGGATTATGCTCGAGCACAAAATGACCGATCGCATGCATCAAGTGCGTTTTGCCGAGTCCGACGCCTCCGTACAGGAACAGCGGGTTATAGGCTTTGGCCGGCGCTTCAGCGACGGCCAGCGACGCTGCGTGTGCAAACCGGTTCCCCGCACCGATGACGAATGTATCGAAGGTATACTTCGGATTCATCATATGGCTGAAGGTTTCTTCAGCTGCAGGCGGCTGCTTCGGTTTCACCGGCAGAGCTTCGGATGGAGTGCCGGCAGCTTCCGTTTGCTCATCTTCAATCGTGAATTTGAGCTCGACCGGGTGGCCCATGTAATCGACAATGGCTTCATTGATGTGTTTTGTGTATCGGTCTTCCAGCCATTCTCTTGCAAATTTGTTGGGTGCACAGATGGTCACCGTCGATTTGTTGAACACAACGGCCCTTGTGGACGCGAGCCAGGTTTCATAGCTCGGCTTGCTCACCCTTTTTTGCAATATTAGAAGTACTTGCTGCCACTGGTCATTAGGATGGCTCTCCAC